>DAIQNM010000134.1:0-3298 GCA_036788375.1 Cyanobium sp. CTOTU6536
CACAGATCCCGAGCACGGAGGCCCCGCTGGCCCCGGTGACGGCCGGCATCGAGCCGGGATGGCCCAACCGGTGCCACCAGGCCAGCAGGGCAAAGGCCAGGGCCTCCCGTTCGGCGTTGCCGATGCCAAGCTCCTCCAGGGGGCGCACCGCAAAGCCCCGGCAGCGCCGCCGCAACTGCTCCATCAGGAAGCCGTTCCGGCTGCCACCGCCCGCCACGAGCAATTCCACCGGCCGTGGGCCCTGCTCCAGGTCGGCTGCAACCACGGCTGCAGTGAAGGCGGTGAGGGTGGCGAGGGCATCGGCGGCCGCAGTAGGGCCGCAGGGTTGGATCGGGGCCGCCGCCAGTTCCGCCAGGCGCCGCTCCAGATCGGCAGCGCCGAAGCTTTCTCGGCCGGTGGATTTGGGGGGGGGCTGGCGAAAGTAGGGCTCCGCCAGCCAACGCTGGATGAGCGGTTCGTGGACCTGGCCTTGGCGGGCCCAGGCGCCATCGGCATCGAAGCCCAGGCTGCCCTCGCTGAAGCGGCCGACGGCCAGATCGAGCAGGGTGTTGGCCGGCCCGCAGTCCCAACCTCGGACTGGGGCCTTCCGCTCTGGCCCGCTGGCGGGTGGCAACAGGGTGAGGTTGGCGATGCCCCCCAGGTTCAGCAGAGCGCGCCAGCCCCCGATCCCCCCCAGCAGGGCCGCATCGGTGGGTGGCACCAGCGGTGCGCCCTGGCCTCCGAGGGCCAGATCGGCGCTGCGGAAGTCGTAGACCACGGGCCTGCCAAGCAGGCTGGCCAGCAGGGGCCCCTGCAGCAGTTGCCAGCTGGCACCCCGGCGTCCTGCCTCCGGCGGTCGGTGCCACACCGTTTGCCCATGGCACCCCACCAGCTCGGCCCGTTGGTCGGGATCACAGGCCCGGGCGGCTAGGGCCTGCTGTTCGGTCACGGCCTCGGCCAGCTCCAGCAGGTCCGCCGCCGAGGTGGGCTGGCCCTGGCCCAGAGCCACCAGGCGCCGGCGCAGGTTGCTTGGGTAGGCGATGGCCCCGCTGGCCAGGATGCGCCAGCGAGGCCGCTGGGGTGGGCCCGCGAAGTCGGCCAACACGGCATCGACCCCATCAGCACTGGTGCCGCTCATCAGCCCGAGCACCCGCATCGCGCTGTTAGGTCGTGGGAAGAGCTTCGAGGGCCTGGTAAGAGCCCATCACCACCAGCAATTCTCCGGATCCCAGCACGGTGGAAGCCGGAGGATTAACGGTGAGCTGGTTGGGGGGACCGGCCGCCAGCACGGTCACCTGGAAATGGCGGCGCAGGTTCAGATCCCGCAGGGAACGGCCCACAAAGGCTGGCGGCACGGTGATTTCTTCGATGCCGTTAGTGTCGTCGAGACGGAGGCGCTCCAGCAGGTTGGGGCGCACCAGTTCGCGACCCAGCCGTGCCCCCTGCATCCGGGAGGGGAACACCACCCGGTCGGCGCCGACCCGAAACAGCATCTTTTCGTGCAGGTTGCTGGTGGCCCTGGCGATCACCTGCCGCACCCGGCTGTCACGACCATCCTTCACGATCAAGGTGGCCGTGATGCTGGCTTCGAGCGGTTCGCTGATGGCAACCACCACCGTGTCCACATCCAAGGCCCCTGAGGCCCGCAGGGCCTCCTCATCCGTGCAGTCGACCACCCGGGCCTCTAGGGCCGGATCGACCTGACGCAGGTCGTCGATGGCCCTCTGATTGCTATCGATGGCCAGGACTTCGGCCCCGGCCTTCAGCAATTCTTCGCACACCGCACCTCCGAACCGGCCGATGCCGATTACTGCATAGCTGCCGGTGCTTTCCGCCGGGCGCCAAGGCCACCACTGGGTCATGGCCTCAGCGGTTCGGCTGGGGGGTGGTGCGCAGGTAGGGCCGGATCTCGGTCACGCCCTTGGGGAACTTAGCCCGGGCGTCCTCGGTGGAGATCGAAGGCACTACCACACAGTCTTGGCCGTCCTTCCAGTTCACCGGCGTGGCCACGGAGTGGTGGTCGGTGAGCTGCAGCGAATCGATCACGCGCAGGATCTCATCGAAGTTGCGGCCGGTGCTGGCGGGATAGGTGATCTGGAGCCGCAGTTTCTTGTTGGGGTCGATGATGAACACCGAACGCACCGTCAGGTTGTTGAGGGCGTTGGGGTGGATCATGCCGTAGAGATCGCTCACCTTTTTATCGGAGTCGGCGAGGATCGGATAATCCACCGTGGTGTTCTGGGTCTCGTTGATGTCGCCGATCCAGCCCTTGTGGCTTTCGGCGGTGTCAACGCTCAGGGCGATGGTTTTGACGTTGCGCTTCTCCCATTCCGGGCGCAGGCGGGACACCTCGCCGAGCTCGGTGGTGCAGACGGGCGTGTAGTCGGCGGGGTGCGAGAAGAGCACCACCCAGCTGTCAGCGCCGAAGTCGTAGAGATTGATGGGGCCGAGCTGGGAGTCCTGGGTGAAATCGGGGACGGTATCGCCGAGTTGCAGCGCCATGGCATGGGATTGATCAACCCTCCGATGTTGGCACAGGCTCGTCGGTGCTGTCGGGGCCCGATCGGGGCCATTGCTGCAGCTTGCGCCTGAGATGGGCTAGTCCCAGATCGGCAGTGGCAGAGACGAACAGCATCGCCGGCTCCAGGGCCCTCGCCCGCTCCAGTTCCGAGGCGGGGCAGCGGTCGATCTGGTTGCCGATCACGAGCCTTGGCTGGCTGGCGTTGAGCTGGTCCAGCAGGGCATGGACACTGCGCAGTTGTTCCGGCCAGGCCGGATCGCCGAGATCCACCACCAGCAGAAGGCCATCGGCCTCGAGGGCTTCCTCCAGGGTGGATCGGAAGGCCTCCACCAGCTGGGGTGGGAGGTCCTCGATGAAGCCCACCGTATCGGTGACCAGCAGGGGCTCCTCGGCTGAGCTGATGCCGGCCGAGTCGATTGGGGCAGGGTCCGTGGGCTCGACGGAGGCGGCTGTGCCCAGCAGGACCCTGCGGGTGGTGGGATCGAGGGTGGCGAACAACCGGTTTTCCGCCAGCACCCCCTCGCCGGGGGCGGCGCCACTGAGGGCATTGAGCAGGGAGCTTTTGCCGGCGTTGGTGTACCCCACCAGGGCCAGTCGCCGCTGGCCGCGGCGGCCCTGCCGCAGGCGGGCCCGGTGCTCCCCCAGCTCCCGCACATCGCGCTGGAGTCGCTCGATCCGCCTTGAAATGGCGCGCCGATCCTTCTCCAGCTGGGTTTCGCCCGGGCCCCGGGTGCCGATGCCGCCGCCTTGGCGGGAGAGGCTCAGGCCCCGGCCGGAGAGCCGGGGAAGCCGATAGCG
>DAIQNM010000134.1:3308-7560 GCA_036788375.1 Cyanobium sp. CTOTU6536
ATAGCGCAGCTGGGCCAGTTCCACCTGGAGCCGTCCGGCGGAGCTGGCGGCCCTCTGGGCAAAGATGTCGAGAATGAGTTCGCTGCGGTCGCTGACCGGCAGATCCAGCAGTCGCTCGAGGTTGCGCGCCTGGCCTGGGGTGACTTCCCGATCGGTGACCACCAGGGTGGCCCCGAGGCGCCTGGCCTCCAGGGCGGCTTCCTGGAGCTTCCCCTCCCCCCAGAGGGTGGCGGCGGCCCCGGCGGCCCGCCGCTGCGCCACCAGGCCTACCGGTTCAGCGCCGGCGCTGCGCACCAACCCTTCCAGCTCAGCGATGCGCCGGCGGTCGATGGCCGCATCCCCGCCGCTCCGCACCAGCAGCAACACCCGTTCCATCCCGGGGGCTGTTGGCGAGGAAGCGCCTGGAGGGGAACCTCCCGTCGCAGTGGCTGAAGCGATGGCCTCCTCGTCGGCGCCGGCGATGCTGGCTGGGTCGAGGTCGCAGAGCTCGGCCAGATCGCCCTGGCGTTGTGCGCCCCAGGCTTCCTCTCCAGCCCCCGTGGGGGTGAGCAGGGCTGCCGCCCAGTGGCCCCCCGCTCCGGCCTGGCGCCCAAAGCGCAGCCAGAGCACCGGGGCGAGATCCAGGGCCACGATCCCTTCCCGGGCTCCGGGCCGCAGTTGGGGTTGGCGGTGGGTGCCGGCGCAGGTGAGCAGGCGCAGGTCATGGCCCTGGCGCCGGCTGGGGCCAGGCAGTTTGTCGAGGAGGCGACCCGAGGTCTCCAGGTCGCCGATCCAGAGCAGACGGCAGAGACCCCGGCCATCCACCACCAGGGTGAGGGGCTGATCGAGTTGTTCCGCCTCCGCCGCCAGCCTCTGCAGGGTGAGCCGGTCGGCGACCCCATCGGCCGGATGGCGCCGATGGCAGAGCTGGTCGAGGCGGCGGCGCTCCGCTGGCCGAAGTCCGGTGGTTCGGCCGGCTACCACCCCCTGTTTCACGGCGTACGACCTCCGTTGGCAGACCGGCAGGGCAGGGCCCGGCTCATGGGGTCCAGTCGGCGATCCAGCCAGCGGCCACGCGCAGCTGGTGGGGGAGCCCCGGCAGCCGGGTGAGGTAGGCCAGGCGGCGCAGCTGGTAGGCGGCGGGCCCGGCCAGGGTGATGCCGCTGCTGGTGAGGGCCGCCTCCCCCTTACCCAGGCTGATCATTTCGCCCAGGTCAGTCCAGCTGAACGGCTGCAGCGCTTCCCCACGCAGGGAGCGGATCAGGTTGGCAGCGACCACCGGGGCCTGCTGGAAAGCCACCTGGGCCGTGGTTGGCAGGGAGCTGGAGCTGGCCGGCGCTGGCTGGGGAACGGCGGCCAGATCCCCCACCACAAAGACGTCATGGCGGCCCCGCAGGCGCAGCTCGGCATCGCAATGGAGCCTGCCGAGGGCATCCACCTCGGGGGCTGGGTCGATCAAGGGGGGGTGGCACCGCTGGCCCGCCGTCCAGACCACCCCCTGCACCGCCAACACCTCCTCCTCCCCTTCCGGGAGCCGCCGCAGCACCACCCGGTCGGTGCCGACCTCCACCACCCGGGTGCCGGTTCGCACCCGAACATCACGGCGCTGCAGGCTGAGGAGGGCCTGTTCCCGGTTGAAGGCGCGGGACTGGGGCAGCAGGGTCTCCCCCTGTTCGATCAGTTCCACCACGGCGGACCCGCTGCTCAGGTCGGCCAGCTTGCAGGCCAATTCCACCCCGGTGGGGCCACCCCCCACCACGGCCAGCCGCTGCAGGGGCCGCCCCGATTCGGCCAGCTGGGCGAGCAGGTGCTGCAGGCGCTGCACATCAGCCAGGCTGCGGAAGCCCATGGCGTGGCGTTCCGCCCCTGGCACGCCGAAGGTGTCGGTGGACGTGCCGGTGGCCAGCACCAGGCGCCCCCAGGCCAAGGTGGTGCCGGCCGAGGTCTTCAGGGTGCGGGACGCCAGGTCAATCCGCTCCACCCGGTCCTGCAGCCAGCCCACGCCATGGCCGGCCAGGAGCGCGTCGTAGCGGGGGGCGATCTCCCAGCTGCGCAGTTCACCGCTCAGCAGCTCGTAGAGCAATGGCAAAAACAGGAACTGTTCACGGGGCTCCACCAGCAGCACTGGCGGGTGGTGGCGTTCTTGGGCGAGGGCAAGGGCTGTGTAGAGCCCTCCGAATCCGCCGCCCACCACCACCACGGTGCCGGGTGCCCCCAGGGTTGGTTGGCCGTTGGCTTCCATAGACCGACCCTACCCATCCCCAGCTGCCAAGGGTGATGATGGATCCATGCCTACCCTCGTTACGACCGGAGCCATCCCCCCCAGCCCAAGCTCGCAGGCATCGGTTCTGCCCACCGATCGCCACGGAGAACCTCTGGATCCCCAGGCTTTCCAGCAGCACCTGGAGTGCCTTGATGCCCAGGCGCGGTTGGCGTGGGCCTTCGACACCTTCGGTGAGGGCCTGGCCCTCACCACGAGTTTTGGCATCCAGTCGGCGGTGCTGCTCCACATGGTGAGCGAGCTAGCGGATGGCGCGGCCAGGGTGCCGGTGATCTGGGTCGATACGGGCTACTTGCCCCCCGAGACCTATCACTACGCCGAAACGCTGCAAAGCCAACTCGGTTTTGATCTGCGGGTGGTTCAGGCCACGATCAGCCCGGCCCGGATGGAGGCCCTCCATGGGCGCCTCTGGGAGACCGGGCGGCTGGAAGACCTGGAGCTTTACAACCGGCTGCGCAAGGTGGAGCCCCTGGATCGGGCCTGCCACGACCTCGGGGTGGCCTGCTGGGCCAGCGGGGTGCGGGGCGTCCAGACCGACCACCGCCGCAGCATGGCGCCCCTGGAGGCGGTGCGGGGTCGTTGGTCGTTGCGGCCGCTGCTGGCCTGGAGCAAGCGCGATGTCTTCTATTACATGCAAAGCCACGGCCTGCCCCAGCATCCTCTCTTTGACCAGGGTTATTCCACGGTTGGGGATTGGCACACCAGCGCCCCCGACGACGCCAGCAGCTCCGGCCGCGCCACCCGTTTCGGTGGCCTCAAGCAGGAGTGCGGCATTCACCTGCCCGGTTTGATGGGTGAAGGGATCTGAACGGCCCCGTTGGCTGCTGATCGGCAATAGTCGCTGGCACTGGGCCCGCCCCGATCCCGCCGTACCGAGCGGTCTGCGGGTGGAGCACCACCCACCGCCACCGGAGCCCCCCGCCCCCGCCGAGTTGGAGCATCTGCTGGCCTGGGCCGCGGTGGGCCCCGTGCCGGCCGGTCTGCTCCCTGCCGAACGGCGTTTGAGCCTCGCCGCCGTGCCCCTCGCCGGCCTGCCCCCCTGGCTGGGAATCGATCGGGCCCTGGCGGGCTGGCGGGCTTGCTGCCTGGCGGCGGGCCCGGTGCTGGTGGCGGATGCGGGCACCGTGTTGAGCCTCACCTGGGTGGATGGGGCTGGCCGGTTCCGCGGTGGTCGGTTGATGGCCGGCGCGGCCCTTCAATGGCGGGCGATGGGGGCCGGCACCGCCGGGCTGCCGCGGGGGCTGGAGGCCCATTCGGGCCAGGACATTTCCCCGGAGCCTTGGCCCCAGGCCACGGACGAGGCGATGCGCTCGGGGGTGCTGCGGGGGCTGGCAGCTGCCATCGGCGCAGCTCACCACGACGCCGAGCGGGAGGGGGGGCGCTGCCGGCTGGTGCTCACCGGGGGCGACGCTGGTGCCCTGCTCCCCCTGGTGGGTTCAGCGGCAGGTGAGGGGCCGGTGGGGGAGCACCACCCCGATCTGGTGATGGAGGCCCTGGCGGCGTTGCGCCCCTTGCCGGGGCATTAGCCCAGGCCGAGGTCGGCGAGGATCTGATCGGCCATGGTCTCGGACTTCACCTGGAGGTAGAGGCGTTCGAGACGCCCTTCCGGATCCACCACGAAGGTGTGGCGCATCATGCCCATGTATTCCCTTCCCATGAACTTCTTCAGTCCGTAGCTGCCATAGGCCTCGGCCACTGGGCAGGGTTCGGCATCGGTGAGGAGGGTGAAGGGGAGGGCGTACTTCTCGATGAACTTGGTGTGGCTGGCGGCGCCGTCCTTGCTGATGCCCAGCACCCGGATGCCCTGGGCTTCGAGGTCGCTCCAGCGGTCGCGGAAGTTGCAGGCTTCCTTGGTACAGCCCGTGGTGTCGTCCTTGGGATAGAAGTAGATCACCACCCGCTGGCCCCGCAGGGAGGCCAGACCCACGGGCTTGCCGTCCTGGTCGGGGAGGGTGAAATCGGGGGCGGGGTCGCCGATCGCGAGGCTCATCC
>DAIQNM010000135.1:0-7560 GCA_036788375.1 Cyanobium sp. CTOTU6536
GCTCACAGATGGCGGCCGCATCGACCAGCCCCTCCGCACAACAGGCACCCTTACCACTCATCAGCCAGAGGGTGAGCCCCTCCACCTCCCAGCCGGCCTCCACGCAGAGGGCCGCGGTGAGGGAGCTATCAACCCCGCCGGAGAGTCCCACCGCAACCCGATGCTCACCCGGCCAACTCCGCAACCGCTCCAGGGCGGCGGCACCCGCGGCGCTGGCCGGCTCTCCGCTGGGGGCGGCGCTGGCGGTCGGCAGCCTGGAGGTCAAGGGGATTCGGGGAAGAGGGTGGGTGGGGGGAACAGCGGCCAAGTTCCCAGGTCCAAAGGCCAAGGAGACATGGCTGCCGCTTCGATGGTGCGGTGGCCGATCCCCCTCCATCATGGAAGCCAGCTGAGCGGGCCGCCGAGTTGTCTGCCGTGGACGCCAAGGACGACCGCCTGCGCGCCCCATGCTGGCCGCCGCGGGACGCCGACCACCTGCTGGTGACGGCCCAGCAGATGGCCGATCTTGAAGCGCAGCTCTTTGCCAGCGGCCTGCCGGTGGAGGCCTTGATGGAGAAGGCCGGGCTGGCCCTCGCCCGCCGCATCCTCCACCTGGGGGCCCTGGCCCCCAAAGCGGAAACCGCCGCCGGGCTTGGCGCAGCCCTGAACAAGCGGGGGGCCGTGGTGCTGGTGGGTCCAGGCCACAACGGCGGCGACGGACTGGTGGTGGCCCGCGAACTGCATCTGGCCGGCGTGCCCGTGCGGCTCTGGTCGCCCTTTGATCCATGCAAACCGCTCACCGAACGGCACTGGCAACACGCCCGCTGGCTGGGGATCCCCCGCCTTGAGGAGGCGCCCGATCCCGGCGAACCCTGCCTTTGGATCGATGCCCTCTTCGGCAATGGCCAGAAGCGGGCACCGGGAGCCGCCATCGAGGCGCTGCTGGCCGAGCGCAACGACATGCAGGCCCATGGGCTGCTGGCCATCGATACCCCCACCGGCCTCTGCACCGACACGGGCCGGCTGCTCGGCAGCAGCGCCGCCCGGGCAGCGCTCACGCTCTGCCTGGGCCTGATCAAGCAAGGGCTGGTCCAGGACACCGCCCTGGCCTGGGTGGGCCAGTTGGAACGGGTGGATCTGGGGCTTGCCGCGGACCTGCTGGCGGGCCTCCCCAGCCACCAGCCCCTGGGGCTGGGCGGCCCCGGCCGAGGGTTAGCGGATGGGGCCAGTGGACCCCGCCCATGCCCCGCCGCCGCCGCCGGCAAGTACGAACGGGGCCGCTTGCTGGTGATCGCCGGCAGTGACCGCTATCCCGGGGCGGCCCACCTGGCCCTGGCGGGGGCCAGCGCCTCTGGATGCGGCAGCTTGCGGGCCGGGGTTTCCGCCGCGATGGCGGCGGGCCTCTGGACCGTGCTTCCCCATGTGGTGCCGGAGCCCGATCCCCTTTCGGCTGGGGCCCTGACCCGGCTCGATGCGGTGCTGGTTGGCCCGGGATTGGGGCCCGCCGGGGCTGGAGGTCCCCAGCCGGATGGCGCGGGGGACTGGCGCCACCTGCAGGACTTCGCCGGAACGCTGGTGGTCGATGCCGATGGCCTCAACCGGATCAGCTCTAACTGGCTCAAGGAGCGGGCCGGACCCACCTGGATCACCCCCCATCGGGCCGAATTTGCCCGTTTGTTTCCCGCCCTGGCCGCCCTTCCTCCGCTGGAGGCCGCCGCTGAGGCGGCCCAGCTCAGCGGCGCCACGGTGCTGCTCAAGGGCGCCCACACGGTGGTGGCAGCCCCCAATGGCCGGCGCTGGCAGCTGCTGCGGAGCTGCCCCCAAGCCGCCAGGGCCGGACTGGGGGATGTGCTGGCGGGCTATGCCGCCGGCCTGGCAGCCCGGGCCGAAGCCTGCCGCAGTAGCGATGGGGCCATCCTGGCCCTGGCTGCCCTTGACCACGCCCTGGCGGGCTGCCGGGCAGTCGAGCAGCACGGGCCCGGTGGGGCCACCCCCCTGGCGGTCGCCCAGCAGCTATCGATGGAGCCAATCCTGGAAGTGGATGGGGAGCGGGGAAGCGCCGCCATCGAGGCGAACGGCATTGATAGCCGAAGACTGCGATCGGCCGAATAGGCGCCGCTATCGCAACAAAAGCGCACAAACTCAGGAGAATCCCGTCAAGATTGAGGCAATGGTGTTGATTTGCAAGCTCAATCGGTAAGGTTGATTAAAAATACAGCCCGATCTTGGCGGATGCCCGATAGTCGCCAGCAGTGATCGCTCCGGTTCCCTTCGTCCATGGTTGCCTCCTCCGTCAGATCAACGGTCCGATCAAGTGAGGGCACAGGTCGGCGCGGTGGCGACTCGATGACCTGGTATCTGAGCTCGATCGGCCGCGAACCCCTGCTCACCCCAGCCGAAGAAATCGAGCTGGGTAATCAGGTGCAGACGATGATGCGCCTGGTGGAAGAACAACGCGAAGACTATTCGGTTCACGAGCGAAAGATTATCAAGATTGGCCGGCGCTCCAAGGAGCGCATGATGCGCGCCAACCTTCGCTTGGTGGTCAGCGTGGCCAAGAAATATCAGGGCAAGGGGCTGGAACTCCTCGACCTTGTTCAGGAGGGTTCCCTTGGTCTGGAGCGCGCCGTCGAGAAGTTCGACCCCACCCGGGGCTACAAGTTTTCCACCTACGCCTTCTGGTGGATCCGCCAGAGCATGACCCGTGCCATCGCCTGCCAGAGCCGCACGATCCGGCTGCCGGTCCACCTGAGTGAGCGGCTTGGCACGATCCGCAAGGTGAGCCTCGATTTGGCCCACAAGCTTGGCGCCATGCCGAGCCGTCAGGAGATCGCTGAAGCGATCGGCATGCCGATCGAGGAGCTCGACTCCCTGCTGCGCCAATCGCTCACCACATCGAGCCTCGATGCCCCGATTAACGCCGAGGAGGGCCGCAGCTACCTGGGGGACCTGATCGCCGATAACCGCGCCGAGGAACCCCTGGATCAGGTGGAGCGGGGCATCCACCAGGAGCAACTGGTTCGCCTGCTGAGCCATCTCACCGACCAGGAGCGGGAGGTGCTTGGCCTGCGCTTTGGGCTGGACGGCCAGGAACGCCACACCCTGGCCGAGATCGGCCGTCAACTCGAGGTGTCCCGCGAGCGGGTGAGGCAAGTGGAACTCAAGGCCCTGCGCAAGTTGCGGAACCTGGGCCGTCGCCACGAGACAGGGCTCTGATCCGCCTTGGCGGATGCCCCCTTGGGCCCTGCCGAAGGCGGCCGGGCCAGGGACCTGTGGTCAGTCTTCGGCCCAGATGTAGCGGGTCAGCTCACTGCCATCCGGTTCGGGAGCGGCCAGGGCGAACTCCACACAGTCGGCGACCTCAGCATCCACCTCCTTCTCCAACTCCCTCAGGTCTGCTTCGCTGGCCAGTCCGGCCGCAAGCAGATCGGCGGCCAGTTGCTTGATCGGATCGCGCTGCGCCCAGAACTCCTTCTCCGCGGTCGCGCGCAGCTCATCCGGATCGGCCAGGGAATGGCCCCGGAAGCGGTAGGTGAGGCATTCCAGCAGGGTCGGCCCCTCGCCGGCCCGGGCCCGCGCGATCGCCCGCTCCGCTGCGGCACGCACCGCCAGCACATCCATGCCATCGACTTCCTCACCGGCCATGCCGAAGGCGGTTGCCTTGCGCCAGATCTCCGGATCACTGGTGGCGCGGTTGTGGTCCATGCCGATCGCCCAGCGGTTGTTCTCCACCACAAACAGGATCGGCAGCTTCCAGAGGGCCGCCATGTTGAGGCATTCGAAGAATTGCCCCACGTTGCAGGTGCCATCACCAAAGAAGGCGGCAGTCACCGAATCGCTGTCGGCCTGGCCGAGGGCATCCCGCTTGTAGCGGCTGCTGAAGGCGGCCCCCAGAGCCACGGGGATTCCCTCACCGATGAAGGCATAGCCCCCGAGCAGGTGATGTTCGCGGGAAAAGAGGTGCATCGAACCGCCGCGGCCCCTGCTGCAGCCGGTCTCCTTGCCGAACAGCTCGCTCATCACCTCTCGGGCGGGTACCCCGCAACTCAGGGCATGCACATGGTCGCGGTAGGTGCTGCAGAACCAGTCGTGCTGCAGACGCATCGCCTTGATCACCCCGGTGCTCACGGCCTCTTGGCCGTTGTAGAGGTGCACAAAGCCGAACATCTTGCCGCGGTAGTACATCTCGGCACACTTGTCCTCAAAGCGCCGCCCCAGGGTCATGTCGCGGTAGAGGAGGAGGCCCTCCTCCCGGCTGACCCGGGCCCGCTCCGACGGATAGAGCCCCTGATGGCGCTCGGCATGGGTGCCGGCCTCCTGGGGAACGGAACCCGCCTGAAGTGGATCCTGGCCGGCGCCATGGGCGGCCAGGGCAGCCGTCAATTCCTGGGTCATGGCCGTCGGCGGTTACGGGTCTTAACCACGACTGTACGGGGTCTGTCACCGCAGGACAGTCAAAACCGCTGCCTCTGACTACAGTCCTGAGCCCGGCGACACGATGGGTTGGACCTGCCGCTCGACCATTTCCGGCTGCTGGGTGTGAACCCCGCCACCGATGCCCAGACCGTGCTTCGCACCCTCCAACTGCGCTTGGATCGGGCTCCAGACCAGGGCTATACGGCCGAGACCCTGCAGGCCCGGGCCGACCTGCTGCGGGCCAGCGCCGATCTGCTCAGCAACGGCGAACGGCGCGCCGCCTATGAATCCGACCTGACCGCCCTGGCTGCGGCGGACGAACCGCTGATGCCAGCCCTGGAGATCCCCTTCAGCCGGGAGGTGGCGGGCCTGTTGCTGTTGCTGGAGGCGGGCCAGCCCCTCGACAGTTTCAACCTGGCCAGCCGTTGCCTGCAGCCACCGCAGGCCCCAGCCCTGGGCAGCGGCCGGGAGGCCGACCTCACCCGGCTGGCGGGCGAAGCCGCCCTGGCCGCCGCCAGCGACTACAGCCAGGACCGCCATTACGAGTTGGCCGCCCGGACCCTCCAGCAGGGCCTGCAGCTGTTGCAACGCATGGGTCAGCTGCCGGCGCTACGCGAAAAGATCCATCGCGAGCTGGATGCCCTCAGCCCCTTCCGGGTCCTGGATCTGATCAGCCGCGATCCGTCCGCCGGCCAGGAGCGGCAGGAGGGGCTGGCCCTGCTGGAGCAACTGGTGCAGCGGCGAGGGGGGCTGGAGGGCACGGCCGACGATGGCTTTGCGCCAGAAGACTTCCAGACCTTCTTCAAGCAGATCCGCACCTTCCTCACCGTGCAGGAGCAGATCGACCTGTTTGAGCGCTGGGGCCGCCAGGGCTCGCCCGCCGCCGACTTCCTCGGCACCATCGCCCTCACCGCCTCGGGATTCGCCCAGCGCAAGCCCGAGCGCATCGCCGCCGCCCGGGAACGGCTGCGGGTCAGTGGCCGGGAGGGCATCGAACCGCTTCTGGCCAACCTGGATCTGCTGCTGGGTGATGTGGAGGGGGCTACCCAACGGTTTGCCACTGGTGCGGGAACGGAACTGAGGGGCTGGGCGGCGCGCCAGAGCAGTGATCCCCTTGCCCAGGTGTGCGCCTGGTGTCGCGATTGGCTGGGTCGCGATGTGCTGCCGGGCTACCGCGATCTCGACGCCGATGCCGATCTGGAGGCCTTTTTCAGCGACCGTGATGTGCTGGCCTGGGTGGAGCGGGAAGACCGCCGCAACGGCCGTGCCTTCGCCGCTGCCCCGGATTCCGGGGCCCTCGCCGCTGGGACGGAGTTCGCCTTGGAGGGGAATGGCTGGCCTGCCCCGATCGGGGGGCCTGGTCTCACCGGCAGCACCAGCAGCGATCCCTTTGGGCTTGGCCTTGGCGGGGGCAGCAGCGGGGGCCTGGCCGGAGCGCCATGGGAACCGGCGCCAACCACCGCCCCCATCGCGGGGGGACGCCAGGGCCGGCGCCGCAGCCACAGCGAAGCCGGTGACCACGGAACCGATGACGGGGAGGAGGAAGCCCCCCCCGACCTCGGCATAGACCTGAGCTTCTTGAACTGGCGCACCCTGACCAAGGCCCCCGTGCTGGCCTCCGTGGCCGGCTTCGGTGTGCTGCTGATGCTGGGCAGCTGGCTGCTCCGCCCGCGCCCCCCGGAACCGGCCAAACGCCCTGCCCCAGCCGTTGCCGTGGCCCCTGCCCAACCGGTGGGCACGGCGATGCCCCCGCCAGCCATGCCCCGCCCTGCTGGCCAAGCGGCCCCTGCTGGTTCCCCACCGGCGGACGCCACGGCCCCGCCGAGACCCGCCAGCGGGCCTAGCCCCGCCCAAGCCGCCGTAGCCGTAGCCCCCCTGAGGGTGGCAGAGCCCAGCGAAGCCGAGGTCCGGGGGCTGCTAGACCTTTGGCTCCAGGCCAAAACCGCTGTAATGGGCGGCGCCGAACCATCGGCCGAGCTGGATCAATTAGCCCGGGTAGCCCCGGTGCAGCGGCTGACGGCAGAAAGGGCCCAGGACCGCGCCCGGGGCCGGACCCAGAGCATCCAGGCCCAGGTTGCGTCGCTTGCGATCCAACAACGCTCACCGCAGCGAATCGAGGTGGTGGCGGAGCTGCGCTACAGCGACAGCACCCGCGACAGCGCCGGCAAGGAGGTGGATCGCACCCCGGCCACCACCCTGCGCAATATTTATGTCTTCGGACGGGATGGCGACACCTGGCGCCTGGCGGCCTCCCGGCCGGCCCGCTGATCCACCCTTCTTCCCCCTGAGCCCCCCCTTCCCCCATGTTCGACGAGCTTTCGCAGCGGTTTGAGGACGCGGTCAAGGGGTTGAGGGGCCAGGCCACCATCTCCGAAACCAACGTGGACGGGGCCCTCAAGGAGGTGCGTCGGGCCCTGCTGGAGGCCGATGTGAGCCTGACGGTGGTGAAGGACTTTGTCGAGGAGGTCCGGCGCAAGGCGGTGGGAGCCGAGGTGGTCCGCGGCATCAGCCCCGACCAGAAGTTCATCCAGCTGGTGCATGAGCAGCTGGTGGAAACCATGGGTGGTGCCAATGCGCCCCTGGCGGCCGCCGGCACGGCCGGAGCTCCCACCGTGGTGCTGATGGCTGGACTCCAGGGTGCCGGTAAGACCACCGCCACCGCCAAGCTGGGGCTGCACCTCAAGCAGCAAGGACGCAAAGCTCTCTTGGTGGGAGCCGACGTTTACCGCCCGGCGGCGATCGAGCAGCTGCGCACCCTGGGCGCCCAGATCGGCGTGGAGGTGTTCAGCTTGGGCACCGAGGCCAAGCCCGAAGACATCGCCGCTGCCGGCATCGCCAAGGCCAAGGCCGAGGGCTTTGACACCGTGCTGGTGGACACCGCCGGCCGGCTCCAGATCGACGCGTCGATGATGGAGGAGATGGTGCGCATCCGCGAGGCGGCGGCGCCCGATGAAGTGCTGCTGGTGGTGGATTCAATGATCGGCCAGGAGGCGGCCGATCTCACCCGCGCCTTCCACGAGCAGGTGGGCATCACCGGCGCGGTGCTCACCAAGCTGGATGGCGATTCCCGGGGTGGCGCCGCGCTTTCGATCCGCAAGGTGAGCGGTGCGCCGATCAAGTTCATCGGCACCGGCGAGAAGGTGGAGGCCCTGCAGCCCTTCCACC
>DAIQNM010000136.1:0-7535 GCA_036788375.1 Cyanobium sp. CTOTU6536
CAGGGGCAACACCTGCTGCTGCCAGTAGTCGTGGACCACCTGGGCGACGAGGTCATCGCTGCGGGACTCGATCCGCAGCTCGGGGGGGCGCCCCGCCTCCAGGGCCTGGCGCTGCAGGGTGCGCCGGCAGAAGCCGTGGATCGTGGTGATGTCGGCGGCGTCGAGGTCTTCCAGGGCCAGCAGCAGGCGCCCCCGCAGCAGGGTCGTCTCCTGGGGGGAACCGGCCAGGAGCCGGCCCTCCAGCCAGTCCTGCAGGGTGGCATCAGCTCGGGGCCGCCGATCGGCTGGATCCGATTCGCCCCCGGGATCCCCTGCGGCCGGTTGATCGAGCCGCTCGAGCAGCGATAGGGCCAACTGCAGCCGGCGGCCAACCCGATCGCGCAGTTCGGCGGCGGCGGCATCGGTGTAGGTCACCACCAGAAGCTCCCGCAGGGGCCAGCCCTGCTCCGCCACCAGCCGCAGCACCAGGTGGGCCAGGGCAAAGGTCTTGCCGGTGCCGGCGCTGGCCTCCACCAGCCGCAGCCCCGGGGTGAGGGGAAAGGTGTTGGGGTTGAACGGGCTCATCGCTTGCTCCCCCGCCCGGATGTCTTCGGCTTCGGGGCCACGGCGGCCTGGACGGGTTCGAACAACTGCTCGGCCAGCTCGGCGAAGGGAGCGGCCAGCAGGGCCGCCACCGGCAGATCCCCGCCGAAGCAGGCCACCATCTCGGCCCGCTGGCGCTCGCCGCCCTGCATCGGGCCGCCCTCCCAGGTCTGACGGGCCGCCACCAGGCCGGACTCGCCCCGGCGCTCCTGCTCCCACCAACGCCAACCGGTGCGGGGCGGCACGGGCCAGCAGCTGCCGCGCCACTGCTCGCGCAGATCAGCCAGACGCTCCAGTTCGAGCCGGGCCGCCTCGGGGTCGGGGGGGCGCAGGGTGGTGGTGGCGAACTGGTCGCCTTTGTCACGGGCGATCAACACGCCCCGGCCGGGGCTGCGGCCCGTGGTCGGTGCGGCGGCGGCGGCCCGCAGAAGCTGCAGCCAGAGGTCGACCAGCTGGGGGGGGCCACCCTTGGCCAGCTGCACCACCAGCACCGCATCCCCCTGGCAGCGAAGCGGCGCCCGCCAGGGGCCCCAGGCCACCTCCCCCAGCCAGGGGGGCTCGCCGAGGGCGGCGATCCGGGCGTCGAGCTGGCTGCGGCGGGTCTCCAGGTGGCGGGCCTCCAGCGCGCCGGCGCTGCGGGGCGGCAACACCCCCTGGCCGCGGCAGCGCTCCAGCCAGGCGTTGCTGTTGGGGGGGGAATCCAGCTCCGCCTCGATCCCGCGCAGCAGGCCCGAGCGTTCCCGTTCGCCCAGGGCCAGGGCTTCGAGGTCTTCGACGCTCGACTCCCATTCGGCCGGGCGCATCCCCAGGCTGCGAAGCCATTGGAGCTGGGGCTCCATCAGCCAGTGGCGCAGGTCATCGAAGGGCTCGGCGGTGGCATTGGAGGCTCCCTTGGAGCCACCGAGGGCGACGCCTGGGGGGGCCCAGGTGGGCTGGGGCATGGGGCGCTGCAACAGGGGCGGCAGGCCCTCGGCCCCGGGGGTATCGAGCTGGCGGCGGGCGGCAAGCAGGCGGCGATCGCAGCTGGCCGGCGGCCGCTCGCCCTGGGGGAGGAAGTTGGAGCGCTCCAGGGGGCTGGCGGCATGCTCCACCAGCAGGGTGGCGGTGGGGCCCTGCACGGCCACAGCCAGCCACTCCAACCACTGCCGCACCGGGCCGGAGGGCTGGAGCGTTTCCCCCTTGCGGTCATCGCGGTTGCTCCAGGTGATCAGCAGGTGGCTGCGGGCCGAGAGCAGGGCCTCCAGCAGCACATAGCGGTCCTGGTCGGCGGGCTGGGGGTCGCCGAGGCGGCGGCGCTGCTCCATCAGGTGGAAACCGGGCCGGGCCGAAGGCCGCGGGAAGACCCCCGCATCGAGCCCCATCAATACGATCACCCGGTGGGGGATGGCCCGCATCGGTTCGAGGGCACTGATCGTGAGGGCACCGCTGCGGTGGCCGAAGCGGCCGCTGTCGGCGCCGAGGGACTCGCGCAGCACCGCCACCACCACCGGCGCCTCGAGTTGGAGGTCGGAATCCCCGGCCAGCTCCTGCCAGCCATCGAGGGCGGCGAGCAGGCCCGGCAACTCGGCGGCGGCGCTGCCGCCATCAGCGAAGAGGTCGGCCAGGAGGGAACGCAGGCGCTCCGCCCAGGCGGTGGGGGTGGCGGGCCGGCCGAGGGCCTGCAGCCAGTGGCGCAGGCGGGTGAGCAAGTGCAGCCAGCGGCCGGTGAGCTCCAGCGGCGCCCCGCTCGCCGCCGGGGCGGTGGGGGATGCCAGCCCCGGGGCCAGGCCGGGGGTGGTGGGGAGCACCAGCCCCAGCAGGAGGCGATCGATCGCCCAGCCGAGGGAATGGGTGGGATCGCCGCCGCGGGCGGGCCCATCGAGACCCCAGCGGAAGCCGCAGCGCTGCAGCACGCCCTGCAGGCGTCCGCAGTCCTCCGCCGTCAAGCCAAACCGCTCCTGGAGAGCCCCGCAGGCCAGCACCCCCTCCAGGCCGGTGGCGGTGAGCCGCTCGCCGCCCAGCTGGAGCAGGGATAGCAGGGTGCGGCCGATGCCCCCTTCGGCCTGCTGGCTGCGGTCGGTGAGGCGCCAGGGCAGCACCACACCGGTGGCCTCGCTGTCGCCGAAGACCGCGCCCACCAGGGGTGCGAGGCGATCCACCTGGGGCGTCATCACCAGGATGTCGCGGGGTTCAAGGCTGGGGTCGGCGGCCATCAGCTGCAGCAGCCGGTCGCGGACGATCTGCACCTGCCGCAGGGGCCCTGGGCAGGCATGGAACTCAAGGGAGTGGTCGCCCTCGGCCAGCTGCAGGGGCCTGGAGCTTGGGTTCTGGGCTTCTTGGGTCTCGGCCCCCTGGGTCTCGGCCCCCTGGGTCTCGGCTTGTTGAGTCTTGGCCCCCTGGGTCTTGGCCCCTTCGGTTTCAGCTTGCAGCGCCTGGCGCAGCAGGGGGCCTGCGTCTAGGGAGTCGGCGAGGGATTGCTGCAGCTGCAGCAGCAGGGGCACCGGGGCGTTCGGGCTGTTCAGCAGAGCGGCGTTGGCGGGCAGCAGGAAAAGATCCCGCTCCCGCGATTCGCCGAGCTGGTCTTCGCCGGTGCCCTCGAGCAGCTGCTGGAATTCCGCCCCCAGCCGGCCGAAGCGGGCCTCCAGGCTCGGCGCCTCCAGCAGCCAGTCGGTGTCGAGGGGATCGGCCAGGGCCAGGGCATCGCTGAGGCGGCGGCGGCGGTCGGCGCAGCGCCACCAGAGGTCGGGGCAGGGGGTGAGCAGGTAGAGGTCCACGGGCTGGCGGCCGCTGAGGGCCTGCAGCAGCCGCACCTGAACGGGGGCCAGGCTGCTGAGGCCGAAGATCCGCAGGGGGGCAGCGGCGGGATCGGGCGGCAGGCTGCGCAGCCGCTCGATGGCGCGCTCCACCCGCAGGGCGAAGGGCTCTTGGCCCAGCCGCTGGCGCAGGGCCCGGTAGAGGAGGGGCTGCCAGTGCTGGCTGGCGGGCAGGGGAGCCGCGCCCGGTTCCTCGTTGGCACCGGCCTCCCAGGCCCGCAGGAGCTCGGGCCGGTAGAGGCCGTAGTCGTCGAAGGCATCGGCGATCGAGCGGGCCAGGGTCCAGGTGTCGAGGCGGAGCTCTCTGGTGGGATCCCGCTCCCGCAGCCAACGCCGCAGCGGTTCGCCACCGGGCTCGGCCGCCAGTTGGGGCAGCAGGGGCAGCACGGCCCAAACCAGCCGCTCGGCCCGCCAGGGATCGATGCCACCGGCGCCCGGATCCACCGGCCTCGGCCCCTTCAACCCCGTCTCCACCAGCCGCGCTGCCGCGGCCTCCCCGTGCGGAGGGCCCGTATCGCTGGCGTCTGCAGCTTCAGCCAGGATCGCCTCCACAATCCCGCGCAGATGGCTGCCGGGGAAGGGAAAGCGCAGGTTGGCGGCGATGCCGCCGAGCCGCAGGGCCAGCTGCTCCCCCAACCAACGGCTGGTGGGCCAGGTGTTCACCACCACCGCCACCGGGGTGAAGGGATCGGGGGGGGAGAGCCGCAGCTGGGTCGCCAACAGGTCGACCAGCAGCTCGGCGCGGTTGCCCCGATAGACGTTCAGCACGGCTTTGCCCTCCAGCGCTGGTGGGAGGCCATCAGGAAGCTGGGCCGGCCCATGGCGGCGGGAGTGGGCTCAACCGATCGCGGTGAGCCGCGAGGGCTGCAACGAAGACGATGGGGCAACCACCCCTGGCACCGTCTCCGACTGGCCGGTTTCCGGGCAGTAGGCGGTGAGTTGGCCGCCGTAGCAGGCGCCAGTGTCGATGAGCACGATGCGCCTGTCGATGCCGATGCGACGCACCCCAGGCCCCGGGGTGTGGCCCACCACCACATCGCCGAAGCGGCCGTCGTAGGCCTGCCAGAAGCCGAGCCGAATGGAGAGGTGGGGTTGCCAGCTGATCGGATCGAAGCCGGCGTGGGTGGCCACCCAGCCATCACCCCAGTAGGCCATGGGCAGGTTGGCGAGCCGCTCCAGCCAGGCGCGGCAGCGGCGATCGCCCAGTTGGCGGTAGGTGTCAGTGCCGGCCAGACCCCGATAGGAGAGCCAGCCGTCACCCCGCAGATTGGCCAGCAGGGACTGCTCATGGTTGCCCTTGAGCCACACCGCCCGGCCGCTTTCGACCAGGGCCCAGGCCAGGTCCATGGCGGCGGAGATGCGGGGACCGCGGTTGATCACATCGCCGCAAAGGATGAGGCGATCCCGCGGCGGCAGCTTCAGCACCAGGGCCGCAAGGGATTCGGCACAACCGTGAACGTCTCCGATGACCCAGTGGCGCGGAGGACTGAAGGGGGGCGTCATCGGAAGGGCGCTTCGCTGCCAGTGTTGCGGGTCCCCCCCCCATCTGTCAGCCCCACCCCAGGCGGGAGATCCGCCCCGGGCGGCGGGATTTCTGTGCCAAGCCGAACCTCAGCAGGGGAACCTTGATGGGCCCAGCAGGTTTGAAGCGGCGCTGATACGGTTCCGGAATTGGGGACGGTGGGGCATGGATCCGGCAACGCTTCCGGTGGTCCAGCGGGTGAATTTGTTAGTGAAGGCTCTCAATGGGGCCAAACGCACCAACGAGGCCCTGGCCCGTTGCTCCGACGGCGACGCCATGGTGGAGGTGCTGCTGGATGCCTCCCGGAAGCTGGGGCTTGGCCTCACCCGCAACGAACTCTTGGCCACCCCGCCGATCCGTGACTGGATCTGGTGGAAAAACAAGGAGGCCCTGCTCACGATCGGCGACGACAAGCCGCGATACCAGCAGGACGGCGGCCAGGGGCGGCAGGGGCAGATCAAAAGCGAGAGCAGCGGCCAGGGCAGCGCCGGCGGGGCGGAGGGAACTGGCGAGGCGGGGGAGGGTCCCAGCCGCAAGCGGTTCTTCGGCCTGTTTTGAAGCGGCCGAGCTGGAGCCCATGAGCCGGTGAGGCGCTGGGCTCAAGCCGCGGTGGCCAGGGCGTCGGGGATGGTGGCGGAGGGCGCCTCGAACTGGCCCCGGGCCACAAACTCCAGCCGCAGCTTCAAGAAGGTGATGAACTTCTCATCGGTGGAGATCACCGCCGCCGCTGGCCGCGGCACCGAAGCGGCGACGGCGGCGAGTTCCGGGGCCTCCAGGAAGCGGGGCCGCCGCACCAGCCAGAAATCAATCGCCTTGCCCGCTTCGCCGTAGTTGCGCACCCGTTCCCGCAGCACCTCCTCGAGGGGCTCCTCCACGGTGAGGAAGGCCTCGCTGGCGGCGATGAAGTGGTAGGTGCTCATGGAAGGCGGCTGCCGAACAGGGGGTCGCGGCGCGGATTCTGAACCAGCAGCTTCATCTCCCGCACCGCCGCCTGCAGACCCACCGCCAGGGCGCGGGCCACGATCGTGTGGCCGATATTGAGTTCCTCCATCCCTTCGATGGCGGCCACCGGCTCGACGTTGGCGTAGGTGAGGCCATGGCCGGCATTCACCCGCAGGCCGAGGTGGCGGGCGATGGCGGCCGCGGCGCTGAGCCGGGCCAGTTCAGCCGGCTGCTCGTCCGAGCTGGCCTCGGCATAGCGACCGGTGTGCAGCTCCACCCAGCGGGCCCCGCTGGCACAGCTGGCATCAAGCTGGGCATCCACCGGATCCACAAACAGGCTGACGCCGATCCCCGCCCCCTGCAGCCGCTCGACCAGGCCGCCCAGATCGGCCAGCTGGGAAGCCACATCCAGGCCCCCCTCGGTGGTCACCTCCTCGCGCCGCTCCGGCACCAGGGTGACCATGGCCGGGCGGATCTTCAGGGCGATCGCCTCCATGGCGGCGGTGGCGGCCATCTCGAGGTTGAGGCGGGTGCGCACGGTCTGGCGCAGCAACTCCACATCCCGGTCCTGGATGTGGCGGCGATCTTCCCGCAGGTGAACCGTGATGCCATCGGCCCCACCGAGCTCCGCCAGCAGGGCGTAGGTCACGGGGTCGGGTTCCACGGTGCGGCGCGCCTGCCGCACATTGGCGATGTGATCGATGTTCACACCGAGGCTGGCCATCGAAGCGACCCTGCCAAGGCAGGGAGGAAGGATGGGCAAACCGTATCGGCCGAAGGGCCAACTGCCCGCCGGGACCCTGCGGGGGCCGGGAACGGCCCCTAACTTCCCTGGTAGGAACCCCAAGGGTTGTTGCGGTGGTAGCAGGCCAGGCCAGTGGAGCAGCGTCGGGAGCCCAGGGGGCTTCCCCGCAGACTGGCCAGCAGGCAGCCGGGCTTGAAACGGGCGGTGCCCTGCTCAGCTCCCGCGAGAAAAGCGTCTGCAATGGGGTGAGCCCCTGGCTCTCACCGATGGCGATGCTCCTCACCCAGGACCTCGCCCTGCCGGGCTTTTTCGCTCGTGTGCAGGTGCGGGGGCGGGAGCATCTGCCGCGGCAAGGGGCGGTGTTGCTGGCCCCCACCCACCGCGCCCGCTGGGACGCCCTGCTGCTGCCCTACGCCGCCGGTCGCCGCGTCGCCGGCCGCGACTGCCGCTTCATGGTCACCGTGGATGAGATGAAGGGGGTGCAGGGCTGGTTCCTGCATCGGCTGGGTTGCTTCGCGGTCGACCAGGGCCGCCCCACCCTGGCCAGCCTGCGGCTGGCGGTGGACCTGCTGGGCCGGGGCGAACAGCTGGTGGTCTTTCCAGAGGGCCGGATCCACCGCCACGATGAGCCGCTGCGGCTGCACCAGGGTCTGGCCCGGCTGGCCCTGCTGGCGGCCAGCCAGGGGGTGGAGGTCACGGTGCTGCCGGTGGGGATCGCCTACTCCCAGCCGGTGCCCCGCCCCGGCGAAGGGGCGGCGGTGCAGATCGGGGCGCCCCTGCGGGTGGAGGGGGAAGGACGGGAGGCCGGCCGCCTGTTCACCGCCACATTGACCACGGCGATGGGGGCGGCCGAACGGCAAGCGCGCCAGCTGGTGGGACGCCCCCTGGCGGCGGCCTGAGCGCAGCGGGGCTGCCCCTAAAGTTGAAAGCCCCCACCGGCCCCCCCGTGCCC
>DAIQNM010000137.1:0-7527 GCA_036788375.1 Cyanobium sp. CTOTU6536
GGCGCTTGGGTTAAATCAAGCTGCCTGGCTGGTTGTTTTTTTCAGGAATCCCTAAGTTGATGAAGGCCCACTCTAAAGCGATCTGATGCGCGCTCCCCTCGCCTTCGTTGCCGTCGGCCTTCTGGCCAACGGCCTCCATGCTCGTGCGGGGATGGCTCAGATAGCGATTGAGAGCCAACGCGTTGTGTTTCGAGCCGGAGCTGATTCCAGCCTTGTCAAAGGCCAGCTCCAGGGCGACCAGACCGTTGACTACATCCTGCGGGCTGGCGCCGGTCAGACCCTGACGGTGGAGCTCAAAGGTTCCAATCTGCAGAACTATTTCAATGTCATGGCGGCCGGGACTGACAACGCCCTGTTCATTGGCAGCAGTTCGGGCAACAGCTTCCGTGGCCTCCTGCCGAGCGATGGCGACGTCCGGGTGAGGGTGTACCTGATGCGTCCGGCGGCGCGGCGCCATGAATCGACCAGTTACAGCCTTCGTATGGGGATCGACGGCGCTTCCCTTGCCCCCATTCCCGCATCCCTCGATGCCCTCATTCCCGGCACTCCTTATCACGCCTCGGCGGAGGTGCCCTGCATCTCTGGGAGTAGCGGTCTGGTTTCCCGGTGTAAAGCCTCCGTGATTCGCAGGGCCAACAACAGCGCCACGGTTGTGGTGACGAACCCCGAGGGGCAGAAGCGTCAATTTCTCTTCGTCAACGGCAAGGCGGTTGCTTCGGATCAACCCGAGAAGCTGATGGTGCAGAAGCGCGGCGATGTTTCGCTGCTCAGTCTGGGGGAGAACTTTGAGCGCTATGAAATTGTCGATGCCTTGGTGGTGGGCGGCTGAGTGCTTCACTGAATATGCCCTCTCTCACCCCCCTGAACCAGCTTCTCCGCGTCGACACGATCGTGGCCGGTGGCCTGGTGGTCACGATGGATGAACAGCGCCGTGTGCTTGCCGATGGGGCCGTGGCGATCGCCTCAGGGCAGATCGTGGCGGTTGGAAGGCGGGAGCAGGTCGAGGCGTCCTTCAGGGCCGTCGAGCGCATCGATGCCAGCGGTCGCACGGTGATCCCCGGCTTGATCAATGGCCACGCCCATCTGCCGATGACCCTGTTCCGCGGCCTGGCCGACGATCAGGATCTCGATGACTGGCTGCAGCACACGATCTTCCCCGCTGAGGCGATGAACGTGGATGAGGCCTTCGTGCGTTGCGGCACTCGACTGGGCCTTGCCGAGCTGATCCGCGGCGGGATCACCACCGTCTGCGATATGTACTACTACGAGACGGCGGTGGCCGAGGAGCTGGCGGCCGCGGGGTTGCGGGGGCTGCTGGGTCAGGTCTTGATCGACTTCCCGGCTCCCGATGCCGCCGACCATGCCGCCGCCATGGCCTGCCTCGCGCGCTTCATGGATCGCTGGCAGGGTCACCCCCTGATCACGCCGGCGATCGCTCCCCATGCCCCTTACACCGTGGCGGATGATCATCTGATCGAAGCCCAGGCCTTCGCTCTTGATCGGGCCAGCCCCCTGATCATCCATCTTGCGGAAACAAACCACGAGGTTCAAGAGAGCCTGCGGCTCAAGGGAGCAAGGCCTGTGGAGCACCTCGCCAGGCTCGGTCTGCTGAGCGACAGGATGGTGGCGGCCCATGTGGTGTGGGCCGAAGCCCACGAACTCGATCTGCTCCGGGAGCACGGTGTTGGGGTGGTGCACAATCCCCAATCGAACATGAAATTGGCTTCAGGGGTGGCACCGCTGCCCGGGATGCTGGCCCGTGATCTGGCGGTGGGGCTGGGTACCGATGGCTCGCGATCCAATAACGATCTGAGCATCTGGGAGGAGATCGACACTGCTGCTAAGTTGCACAAGCTGATCAGTGGCGATCCCACGATGGTTTCCGCTCTGGAGGCCTTCGAGATGGCCACGATCCGCGGTGCCAGGGCCTTGCATCTCGAAGCGCAGATCGGCTCACTGGAGGTGGGGAAACGGGCCGATCTGGTGGTGCTGGAGATGGAGGCGATCAATCAGATTCCGCTCAGCAGCATCTACTCGGCTCTGGTCTATACCAGCAAGGCCAGTGATGTCTGCGATGTGCTGGTTGAGGGACAGGTGCTGCTGCGGCAGCGTCAGCTGCAGACCCTCAATGATGGGGAGATCGAGGCAGAAGCCTTGGCCTTTCGCCACCAGATCATCGAGCGGCTCGGCCTGGTCCCCTGACTTGGTGCCCTGAAAGGTGCGCTGAAGCGATGGGATTCTTGGCTCGGTGCCGCCGTAGGCCTTCGTTAGGCTGATTTGAGCTCTAGTCCACCCATGCCGATCTTCCGCTACGCCGATCCCGAGGGCGTGGTGCACCACGGCCTGCTTCACGCCGATGGCAGCCGCGAGCGATTGGAGGGGGATCTGTTTGCCGGCCAACGACCCAGCGGCGAGGTGGCCCAGGTGGCCCGGCTGCTGGCGCCATTGGAGCCGCGGGCCCTGCTCTGCATCGGCCTCAACTACCGCCGCCACGCCGCCGAGACAGGCGCCGCCATCCCGCAGCGGCCGGTGCTGTTCATGAAGTCGCCGGGGGCGGTGCAGGATCCAGAAGCCCCGATCGAGCTGCCCACCGCCCTGGCCAGCCACCAGGTGGACTACGAGGCGGAGCTGGCGGTGGTGATCGGCCGGCGCTGCAAGAACGTGGGCGTGGAGGAGGCTTTGGGGGCGGTGCTCGGCTACACCTGCGCCAATGATGTGAGCGCCCGCGACTGGCAGAAGCGTCCCGAACTCGGCGGCGGCCAGTGGTGCCGCGGCAAGAGCTTCGACACCTTCGCGCCGCTCGGGCCGGTGCTCGTTCCCGCCGCTGAGCTGCCCGATCCCCAGGCTCTGGCGATCAGCACCGACCTCAACGGCGAGCGGCTGCAACACGGCCACACCAGCGACATGATCTTCTCGGTGGCCGAGATCATTGCCTTCCTTTCCGGCAGCACCACCCTGCTGCCCGGCACCGTGATCCTCACCGGCACCCCCGAGGGCGTGGGCATGGCCGCCAACCCGCCCCGCTGGCTCAAGCCCGGCGATCAGGTGGCGATCACGATCGAGGGGATTGGCACGCTCCGCAATCCGGTGGTGGCGGAGGGGGCGAGAGCGTCACCAGTGTGAGTTCAGCATTATCACTGGCAGATCGACATAGCGTTGGTTGTGTTCAGTGAAGTGGCCGTCATCCTCCGCCATCAGGTTCATCGTTTCACTGCCATCGCGGCTGTCCGCCCCAAGCAGGGGGGCTTTAAGAAGGGCTCAGAGAGCTCAACCGACATCCGCGCTATTCGTCGTAATCAAACAGAGATGGCTCGCGGTGGCTCCTGGCACCTGCTGGGGCTCAATCCGTTGATCAAAGCTCACCAGCCGGCCGCCATGGGCCACGGCCAGAGCCAGCAGATAGGCATCGGTGATCTGGCGAGGGCCGAGTATGCGCTCCCAGCGAATCAGACCCTCCTGGAGCAAGCTGATCTGCTGGGGCCAGAAGGCATGGCTGGGATGGTCGCAGGCCTCGGCCAGACGGGCGGCTACCTTCTGGGCCGGCTGTGTATTGGGATAAGCGGGCTGCGCCATGATGCGCACTACGCCGTTTTGCGTGAGCGGGCAGGTGGCCCAGCCCTGGTCGAGATTCCGCTCCAGCCAGGTACAGGCGGAGCTATGCATCACGTGGGCACTATCGAGCAGGGCGATGATCACATTCACATCGAGCAGCGCCCGCATCAGAGGCCTTCGAGATCGCGCAACTGATCGATCTGTTCGTTACTCACCAGGCGTTGATTGTTGGCCGCAAAGGGACGGAATCCGGCCACAACCGCAGCACCAGAGCGCTGGGCTGGTGCCTCACCGGTCAGGGCAGAGCGCAAGAGCCTCGAAACCACTTTCCCGGCGGAGACGCCCTGGCGCTGCGCCAACTCTTTGGCGGCGGCCAACACATCGTCCTCGATGTCGAGCGTGGTTCGCATCGCTAACCTCAGCTTCAGTGCATCTTAGCATCAGCGCATCAGGGAGTCTTTAGGGCTTCTGATCCCCGCGACCCAGCTCGCGCAGATAGTCAGAACCGGAGCCGGATGAGCGCCGTCCAGAGCCGCCGAACCGGGACCGCCGCCAGGTGCTCTGCAACTCCTGCAGCAGGGTGCGGGGTTCGCCAGGCCGCCGTGCCAGGGCGCCAAAGCCCAGAGCCAACGCCAGGCTGGCGAGGGCGTTGCGGAGCAGCTCGGGCAGCAGGAGCAGGGGCGTGCGGGGCTGGCTGGCCTCGCGCTCGCGGCTGATCTAGCAGGGCGGCCTGATCGAGCACGGCAGCCACCTGGGCCTACTGCTTCGCAGAAGCCTTCGGCTAGAGCAGGGGCAGGGGCTGGGCGATGTCGGCGGGGCCGAGCACGGGCCCCTGGAGTTTCTGGAGCTGCTGGTTGAGATCGGCATTGCTGGCGGCGCCAGCCACGACCTGGCGCAGGGCCTTGAGTTTGGCCTCGGCGCCCTGGATGCGGGCGGCCTGGGCGTTGTTGACCGTGCGGCTGGTCTGCAGGCCGGCGATGGTCTGCAGGGGGAGCAGCAGCAGGAAGCCGAGGGCGGCGGCCACGGCCAGCTGGGCGCAGAGGCGAGCGCGGTTTTTCAGCTGTGGATCGTGGGGGCCGAGCTCAGCGGCGATCTGGAGCAGGACCAGGCCGAGCAGGGGGAAGGCGGCGGTATTGATCAGCGTGCCCGCCAGGCGCAACTGCCAGGCGGGATCGAGCAGCTGCAATGGGAACAGGGCTGGGGTTACCAGCGAGGCGAACAGCACAAACAGCACCAGCGCCACAACGCTCAGGCCGGGGGCGGAGAGGAGCACGGGGCTGGCATGGCGGGAGGGTTCGGAGCTGGGCGGCATGGCGGAACTCAGCGGCAGAACTTAGGGAAAGGAATCACCGCTACCGGCGGCCATAAAAAAGCCCCGCCGATGGCAGGGACGGGAGGCCAATCAAGGCTGCAATCAGGCCTGGGGCTGTGTGCTCAAAGGAGAGGAAATGCGCTTGCGGCGGCGGCGGCTCCAGCCGAAGGCGGCGCCGGCACCGAGTAGGGGCAGGGGGCCGGGGACTGAAGTGGCAGGTGGGCCGATAAGCACCTGAATCGACTCACTGGTGCCGTTGATGGTCCAAGTACCGATCAGGCCCGTGGTGGTGAAGCCGAGGCTTGCAAGGGTTTGACCATTGTATGTGGCGCTGCCAACAATTGGAGTAGTTTGAATATAATTAGATTCAATGCGAAATGCTGACGTGGCGCCCCACAAAAAAGTAGGTATTCCTGAGGCGCTAGAAGCTGCAGTAAACCCGGGTCCGGAGAAGCTTGAAGGCCCTGCAATCGCATATGCTAAAACTGGAGTATCGGGCCCAGGCCCAGTACAAAGAACTCCAATTGCTGAACCGAGTAGTCCACTTGTTCCTAAGCAATTAGATGTATTGGGACTGGCTGGTCCTGCCCCAGTGAGATCCAGACTGCCACTAGTCTGAACAACAACATTGCCGCCAGATTCAAAAATATTGTAGTTCAGAACCGCCTTAGCCTGCCCCTGGCTCAACAGCAGCGCAGCCGGTGCGGCCAGCAACGGTGTCAAGCGCTTGCAGCGTTGGGCGAGAGTGCGAAGCGGCATGTTCACTGCATAGGCAGGCAAATTTGCAGGAATGATGCCCCCCCCCGAAAAAAATCATGCTCCTGAGGCCAGTGAAGCGATTGGCACGTGCAAAAGCCTTTTCGGGCTTTCGGTAGGTGCCGTTTCGGGGGGCACCTCAAAGCGCCCCGTACGCCCTCGCCCCCTGCCGCAACAGCGCCAGGGCCTCCTTCTCCAGCCGTTGCTGCCTCGCCACGGGGCACCGCCTGACTCAACCTGCCAGATGAAAAGCCACCGTATTGAGAAATTCCTTGACTTTCTCATTCCACTCGGCGCGATCAAGAGCCAGTGGAGGCCAATCAAACTCATAGCGAAACTGTACGGCGTAATCTGTCAGCCGCTCCAAATGTTCGTAGTCATCGATAGCGGCGCCGGCATCTTTGAGCATCAGCAACAGTCGAGCCAGGTCATGGCTGCGCGGTGGCAGGAGATTGAGCTGATGCAGCCAAGCTTTCAGGCCCTTTTCGGCAGCCTGTTGCAACCAAAATCCCCAGGCTGCCTCGCGGAACCGAGTCGGATCTGAACTCTCCAGAGCGGTTGCCAGGTCTGCTCTGGCCATCCTCAGGAAGCCTTCGGCTTCAGAGAGGACCATGGAGCAGCTGCCCCTCCCGATAGGCCTGCCCGATCACATGGCTCTGCCAGTGCTGACGTTCCGCCACTTCAGCTTCCGAAAACAACAGCAGATCCAGCGACACGTCGACCATGGCCAGCCGGCGCCTGAGCTCACTGAGGGTGAGCCAGCGATCGTGGCTGGCCAGCCAGATGTCGGGGACGGTGATCAACAGGTCGATATCCGAGTCGGGACTGGCGTTGCCGCGGGCACGGGAACCGAATAGCCGCACCTGGGCCCCTGGAATGTGAGCGCCGATCGCCGCCGCCAGCAGGGGGAGGCGTGTCTCGATGGAGGGGGCAATAATCGCTTCCATGGAGCCAGTCTGGCAGCAGCAAAAGCTCTGGTGCGGCTCCATAACCAGGGGCCACCGTGATTTGGCTCTGCCCTGGCTTGCTGGCTGGCGCTATCGCTGTGCCGAAGCGCGTGGTCTGGGGTTGTTCTCCACTCGTTGATGCTTCGATCCAGGCAGCCCCAGACCTTTTCGATCTGGACCTGCAACTGGGGCCTTGGATGCTTCCTGGCGGCCCTGCGGGGGGACATCCCTTTCCTTTGCCGATCCTTCAGACCCCGATCGGCAGCTTGCCTTTGACGGGCTCGGCCAGCAGGCGAGCCATGCCGCTTGGGTCCTGGATGTCCAGGCAGAGCAGGGTGGGGCCGATGAACTCCAGGGTGTAGCCATCGCCCTCCACCACCAGATCCGGGATGCCCCGCAGGGTGGGGTGGCGGAACAGGATCGCGCCGGAGTCTGGATCAAGCCGAAGCTGCATCCACTTGAGCTGGGCGCTCAGGTTCTTGGGGAAATCCATCGGCCACCTCCTCGGCGATTCATCACGGTGCGTTCGTCGCTCGGATAGGTCGTTAGGACCCTGTCCCCATCCTCGCTCAGGATCACGAACCATGGTCGTTCCTCCCAGTGAATGACCAACACCAGGGCCCCTGTGGTCACATCGAGGAAGGGGTCTCCACTGTCCAATGCAGCTCGCCAGCTTTCAAGCCGAGATCCGTCAATCCCGTAGGTGTCGAGCTTGTCGGTGGCGTGACGGGTGAGCTGCAAACCGCTCCACCAGGCTGGGACAAGGCATGCTCCTGCAGATCCTTGGCTCATGGGGAAACACCACCACCGGCCGCACCTTGCCCACCTCAGCCCCCTGATTGGGGTTGAGGCGTGCCACCCACACCTCACCGCGGCGCATCAGCGCCACCACGGTTCGGCCGAGATCATGGTCATGGTCATGGTCATGGTCATGGTCATGGTCATGGTCATGGTCATGGT
>DAIQNM010000138.1:0-7481 GCA_036788375.1 Cyanobium sp. CTOTU6536
ACGACGCGGGTATCGGCGGCGGGTCGGGGCGCGGGGGCCATTTCCGCTTCGATCGAGGCGAGGTTGGCTTCCACCACGTCCGTATCACCCGACCAGGCCTCGGCTTCGGGTAGGCGGGAGGCGATCGCATCGCTCAGGCCTTCACGATCGGCAGCGCTGTATCGGCTCACCCCCAGGTTGCGCGCCAACTCCCTCAGTTGGCGGATGCTCAGGGAGGCCAGATGGGCAAAAGGATTCCTGGATGCCATCGGTCCCTCGGGCGAATTGTTGCGAATGATGATCATCGATTCCCTCCCCTGGGGATCGCCATGTCAGGAGATGGCCACAGGCCCGGTTCCGTTCGGCGCCCCGACCCCAGCTGGTCGACCGCCGCGGTGAGCAGGGCGCCGCCGGCCAGCAGGGCCACCAGGACCACCCCGATCGTGGGCCTTCCCCCTGTCCAGCGCCCCAGCCCTGGCCGGCGGCGCCCCGCCGCGATCCCCAGGCCCCTGCCGCAGCGTCCGCAGACCATGCGCCCCGAGAGGCTCCGGTCCGCCTTCACCGCCCAGCTACCGCATTCCGGACACGCCATCGCCTTGTGCTTGTCTCGCTTCGATTGAATTCAAACCCGGCGCCACGGTGCAATCCACGAGGCTCCAAATTCCTCGGCTGCGGACCGCCTGCCACCAGTTTGCCGCGATCAGCGGCATCGGCGTTTCAGCCCTGGCTCCTGGGGGCTGCTGTCAGCACTCCAAGATCCAGCCACCTTGCCCTGCCTCCCTCCGGGGATGGCTGCTGCGATCTGGCTGCTGTGATCTGGCTGCTGTGATCTGGCTGCTGTGATCCAGGGGGGGGGGCTGCCAGCGCTTCGGATCCCCTGTTGCGGCGGCCGGGCCATCGAGAGCCAGGACGCTAGTACGGATGTATTGTTCTGCTTCTGGTGGTTCGGGGTGCCGGTGGAGCCATGCCGTGATGTCCCGCTCTTCCGCCAGCGCGTTGGCACATCCTTTGGATCCTTGCCCCTGGGGATCCCCTTCCGTCTGGATGGGGACCCGTTGGCCGCCTTCTCCTGTCCCCTGGCGCTCGACACCGTCCCGGCGGGGTTCCCCAGTCCGGCGGACGACTACGTGGAAGCGCGCATTGATCTCAACCTTGAGCTAATCCCCCGCCCCCTCTCCACTTTTTTCATGCGGGTCTGCGGCGATGCGATGGCAGGCGATGGCATCCTCCACGGTGATCTTCTGGTGATCGACCGCAGCCTGGAGGCTCGGAGCGGCCTGGTGGTGGTGGCCACCCATGCCGGCGCGTTCATCGTTCGGCGGCTGCAGCGTTGCGGCCCGCCTGGCGCTTCACCCGCCTGGCAGCTGGTGGCCAGTGATGGCGATACCGCTGCGATTCCGCTTGCCGCCGGTGATGCCGAGCTCTGGGGTGTGGTGATCCATGCGGTGCACCACCTGGCCTCTGCCCCTTCGCGGCGCCGCTGAGGCTTGGCGATCGGCAGTGAGTTCAGATCCGGGGCTTCATTCGGCTCGATGGGCAGGGGTTGCAACCAGCAGCCCCCGCCGCCGCAGTTCCCGTTGGAACTCACCCGCCAGGCGATCGGCGATCCAGGCCCTGCGGAGTTGGCCGAACAGGGCCATGCAGCGCAGAGCGATGGTGAGGCACACGAGCAACTGCAGGGTGGGTTTCAGCAAGCCGCAGCGCATCGCTGGCATCAGCCTAGGGGGAGGAATCGCCTTGGCCCTCGGCCCCAGGGAGGGAAGGGGGCCATGCTGGAGCACGCTCTGGTGCGCCGATGGCCCCCGACGATCCCCTGCCAAGCCTGGCCCTGGCCGAGTTGGAAATCCTCCTGGCCGCCCTGGATCCGCGGCTGGATGGGTTCAGCGAGGGCGAGTCATGCCTCGATGATGCGCTTGCTTATCTCGCCCGGCTGGGCATCGCTCCAGACCCAGCGGGCGGCGAGGGCAGCGCTACCGCCCTGCCGCCCCTGATCCGCTGGATTGAGAGCTGGCGGGCGGCCGGGGGGGACCGCCGCACCCTGCGCCTGATGGTGGCCACCCTGCTGGCCCAGGCGGAGGGTGGTGCTGAGGCGTGATCGGCTTAGGGGGCGTGAGAGTCCCTGCCCACGCCCGATGCGGAGGATGGTCCTGGGCGGTGTCGTTCTCTCGCTCGGCTGGCTGACCTGGGGTCCGGTGGCGATCGGCCGGGCCAAAGGCTGGAAGGCTTGCGCGTTCAACGACCAGTCCATCGGTTGCCGCGACACCCACTGACCTGATGGCACAGTGCGCATCGTCTGGCAGGAGCGCGCCACAGTTTTTTCACCATTGATTTGTTCTAGAGCAGCAATTTGGTGAAGGTGTAGCCCATCTGGATTCGATGTTTTTGTAGATGGCAAGGGTGGCGAACGCACCAGTAGTCAATGAGGCATGGCCAGGCTCGCCAGTGGGTGTCAATCGCAGGGTCAGCAGCGGCTGGCGAAAGAATTCACGAGGAATCCAGCCCACCTTTCAAGGACCAATCGCGATCGAGCAGCAACGCGCGCCGCCCGATTCGTGAGCGGGTTGTGCGTCACCAGGCCAACCATCGATGACGCGGAACGCATCGCATGGATCAGGCCTCAGCACCGAGAATCTCCCGCAGGATCTGCACGCAGGCTGGCCGCAGATTCTCTGGCAGCTTGCCGATCCGTCGACGGACGAGGGGGGCCGCCAGAGTGGTCATGCGGCTTAGGCGGCAACGGGAGGACACCTTCAGACAAGCGAGCCAGCATCAAGTGGCCACGATCGGTTCGCCGTCCATGAAGCTATAAAGATCAGCTTCCTGGGCAAGGTCATCGAAGGCTTGACCCATCAAGGCGAGTTCGGCCAGTTCTTGGCTGTTGAGATCAGCGGTGTCCTGGCCGAGCTGCTCCAGCAGCCAGCGGCGATCCTGATCAGGCAGGCTGCGGATCACCTCAAGGAGGTTCTTGGTGAGTTGGGGATTAGTCATGAACTGAGGCTATCGCCGCTGGGCTGGCCTGCAGCTTCAAGCGAAAGGCTTCCACCACCTTCACCAGGATCAACTCACCGATTGCAAAGGGTTTGGCGCCGAGCAGGCCATGGAGGCGAATGACCTCAGGGATGATGGCGACCTGGATGAAATCGATCCAACCACTTCTCCACCACCCCGCAATCCGATCGAGTGTCGCCTTGAGGCGACACAAGTAAAAACGGAGGGGGCGGGATTCGAACCCGCGGAAGGTTTCCCTTCGCCGGTTTTCAAGACCGGAGCCATCAACCACTCGACCACCCCTCCAGGGGGCCTTTCGGGCGATTGAGCCCGATGACGCGCCCATCGTCTCATGGATCGTTGGCGGTGGGCTGGCCCAGACGACGCGGGGGACGGGCCGGCTCAAGCTGGTTGGCGATCCCCTTGCAGCCTCCGGGGATGGAGCCGCGGGAGCGGGCGCCGCTCCAGGCAGCCAGGTAGTGGTGGGTCTGGGCATCCAAGCGCTGCACGCCGCTGAGGTTGGCGTTTTCCACCACGGCGCCGGTGCCGCTGCCGCTCAGCGGATCGATGTGGGCTTCCGGGCTGAAGGGGGTGGCGGTCTGGGGCCGCCCGTAGAACAGGCGGGTGGCCTCCAGGCGCGCCTGCTCGAGGTTGGCGCCGGCCAGGTTGGCTGCCGCCAGGTTGGCACCACTGAGGTCGCAGCGGCTCAGGTTGGCGCCGCGCAGGTCAGCACCGTTGAAATCCACGCCCCGCAGGTCGGTGTCGGAGAAATCCAGCCCTTTGAGGATCCGATGCAGCTGGATCACCGGCACGCCGGCGAGGCGGTCTTCCTCATAGTTGCCATTGCCATCGAGGATCGCCCGGCCCAGCCGGTTGTCGCGCCGCAGCGGCGTGAGCAGCCGGGCGTGGGAGAGGAAGCGCAGGATGCGGGCCCGGCCATCTTTATCAATGCTGCCGAACACGGCCGCCAGCCTCCCCTCCGCCAGCATCCGCTCCAGCGGCCAGTCCTCCAGCATCCCCTCCTTGTCGCTGATCAGATCGGAGATGCCATGGATGAAGCTGTCGATCGTCTGGGCCTGGGTGATCCGGTTTTGTTGGGTGGTGAGCCGCTGGTCGATCAGCACCTGCCGCCAGGCGATGGTGAGGGCGACGAGGGCCACCAGGATCTGGCCGAAGGCCCCGATCACCCCCTCGCCAAGGGCCCCGATCGCTTCCCAGTTGCGGGTGCGAAACAGGTTGATGTAGGGGTCCAACCAGCCGAGGGCCAACGGCAGGCTCACCGCCGCGACCAGTAGCCCCAGGATCGAGAGCACCCGCACCGTGGGGGCTTCATCCATCCGATCGGCCACCAGCTGCCAGAGGTCTGGAAGGAGTTGGAGCAGGCACAGCCCCAGCAGCACCAGGGCGGCTGGCACCGCCAGGGCAGGCCAGCGACAAACCAAACCCACCATGGTGGCCACCGCTGCCAGCAGCAGCTTGAGGGCGGCGGAGCGGTTGAGCCGGGTCAACACATTGCTCGCCCGGAAAGGCGGGATGGCGGCACTGCTGGGGGCGGTGGCCATGGCGGCGGTGGGATCGGCCATGCCGCTGCGGGAGGGGCCCGGGAGGTTCGAGGGGGTGTTCATCCGATCGGGGCGCTCTGGAAGTAAAACCCTGCCGCCAGGATCACGTAGGCCGCCAGCAACAGCACCCCCTCCAGCCAATCGGAGCGACCATCAAGGCTTGCCAGGTTGCTCACCAGCACGGCCGTGGCAATGGCGATGAGCTCAAAGGGTTGGAAGCTGAGGTCGAGGGGATGGCCCAGGCCAGGAGCCAGTAGCACCAGCAGGGGCACCACCAGCAGGGCCACCAGCAGGGTGGAGCCCAGGGCGACCGAAACGGCCAGGTCCATCTTGTTGCGGCGGGCCATCCCTACCGCCGTGACGTATTCGGCCACCCCACCCAGCAGCGGCAGCAGCACGATGCCGGTGAACAGGGGACTCAGGCCGATGCCCTCGGTGACCGTTTCCACCACCCCGACAAACAATTCCGATGCCCAGGCGATACCCGCCGTGGCGCCGATCAGCACCAGCAGCCAGGGCAGCAGTGGTGGCCGATGCCCGGGTTCTGCATCGTTGCTGAACTCGAGGTCGGCCTCTGCCACGTCGTAGAGGCTGCGGTGGGTGCGGAGGGAGAAGAGCAGGGTGAGGCCATAGACCACCAGCAACAGCCAGGCCACAAACACGGAAAACAACTGATTGCCGGCTGAGCTGCTGCCGCTTTCCAGGGTGGTGAGGCTGGGAATCAGGATCGCGAGCACGGCCAGGGTCATCGCCGAACCATTGACCCGGGCCACCACGGGTTGGAAGGTTTGCTCCCGACGACCGATACCCCCTACCAGCATCGAGAGGCCGAGGGCCAGCAGCAGGTTGGCCATCACCGTGCCGGTGATGCTGGCCTTCACGATGTCCACCAGCCCGGCCCGTAGGGCGGTGATGGCGATGATCAGTTCGGTGGCGTTGCCGAAGAGGGCATTGAGCAGGGCACCGATCGAGGGCCCCAGCGCCAGCGAGAGCTCCTCGGTGGCGGTGCTGAGCCACACCGCCAAGGGGATGATGGCAAGCGCGGAGGTGAGGAAGACCGCCCCATCTCCCCAATCGAGGCGATCGGCTGTGATCGCTAGGGGCAGGAACGCCAGCAGCCCTAGGGCGATCTTTTGGGTGGTCTTCATCCTTGGCTGGGCGTGGAGCCCATTGTTGACCATGGAGGCAGGCAGCGCACGCCGGCAGGGATCAGCTGGCCGGCTTGGCCAGCGGCAACAGGCACTTGTCGGAATCGCAGCCGGCAGGTCCGGCTTCCACCAGTTCACCGCGGTCGTAGCGCTGCAGAGCCTCGAAAAAGTCGGTGGTGCTGCGCCGGCCCATCACCTCGGCGGAAAGGCGCCGGTAGGTGGCCGCATCGATTGGCTCGAAGGGAAGGCGGGGGAAGGTGGCATTGGCATCGAAGCGGGCCAACAGGGCCGCCGAGATGTAGCCCTCGCCATTGTCGATGGCCCGGTGAATCGCATCGGCTAGGGCCTCGATTTCGTGCTCGCGGAACTCCACCGTGGCCGAGGTGTTGTGGGCCGTGTAGTGCTTCTGCACCTGCATATAGAAATCAAACTGGGCCAGGGCCGAGAAGGTGTTGATCTCCACCGCATCAGCACCGGGGATGTTGGCCCAGCTCACTTCGGTGGGGATCTCCACCAGCCATTCGGTGCAGCGGGGATCGAAGGGATCATCGAGCAGCCGGCCTTGCTCGTCCTTATCGGATTGGCTCGGAACGATTGTGTAGCCGAAATCCATGCAGGCCAGGGCCACCGGATCGTTCTTGCGGAAGGTGATGCGGCGGATGAAGCGCTGGGCCTTGGGCGGATGCCAGCCCGGCGAGGCGCCGGTGAGCAGGCTCTTGGTGCCGGCGGGCTGCACGGTGGTGCAACGGTTGGGTCGGCGGATGCCGTGGCGGTCGCAGTACTCCCACACCGCCTGGTTCACGGTTTCCTTCCAGCGGGCCAGATAGCGGGCCTCTTCGGCGCGGAAGGCGCGGCCCTCCTCCGAATCGGGACGACCCGCCTCCCACCACTGCAGCCAGGGGGTGCCGAAGGCGTGCACGAAGAAATCAAACAGGCCGGTGAAGCTCACCCCCACGATCGGATCCCAGGCGCGGCTTTGGCGGTAGCGCTCCACCTCGAAGCGGTGATTGAGCAGGCAGGCCACGGCAATGCCGCCGGCCTTGAAGGCATCCTCCTGGGCCTGGTGATCGGCTGGATCGATCTGATTGAGGTGGATTTCGGCCAGGTTGCAGTGGAAATCGGCGCCGAGGATCTCACCGCAGGGGTTGAGGCCGTAGCGGCCCAGGCGATGCTCCAACTCGGCGGCATCGATGCCGGCATGGTGCAACTGCAGCCAGCGGCCCGCCTCCTCGCGGCCCTGGTCGCAGTAGATGCCCACGAATTCCTCCCGCAGTTCGGGGCTGGTGAGCAGGTCGGCGTTGGAGCGGGCGATCGCCTCGGGGGCGAACTGGATGGCGCCCTCCCCACTCTGGAACTGCTTGTTGACCGCTTCCAGCACCGTGGCCCGGCTGGGCCGGGTGTGGAACACGCGGGTGTGGTTCGCCATCCGCAGGGAGTCCCGTTCCGGATCGATGCGCCAGTTGCCGTCGCTGTCCTGTTGCCAAAGGTTGTCCTTGGCGGTGGCGGCGGCCAGGTCGTCGGCGGCGAACTGGCGCATGCCGGCGCTGCGGCGGATGTTGCCGGCCACGATCGTGACCGCCGCCTCATCGATCAGCAGGCAGCACTCCACCGAGGTGAGCCGGCGGCCGATCGCCTTGCCCAGGATCTGGGCCACCCGGCCATAGAGATCGCCCAGCTTCACGGGGTTGGCCATGCCGCCGAAGCCCTTGAGGCTTTCGCCCACCGGCCGCACATCGGAGAGGTCCACGCTGATCTGGATCGGGCCTTCGAAGCCCTCGGCACTGCTCAGCTGCAGCAGCAGCCG
>DAIQNM010000139.1:0-7414 GCA_036788375.1 Cyanobium sp. CTOTU6536
CCCCAGCACCAGCTCGAGGCTGCACTGCTGGTCTTGGCTGCAGGCCAACACCAGCTCGAGGGGGTGTTCGGTGGGCCAGGCCTGGCCCGCCAGGAAAAGGGGGTGCCAGCGGTGGGTGCCGCTGCGTTGATCCCAGCAGCGCAGGGAAACGCCGCGCCGCAGCACGTCCCGCAGCCGCACCCCCGGGGTGAGGGCCAGAGCACCAAGGGCCACCGCCTCCACCGGCCGCTCCCCCCGCAGGGGGATGCCTTCGCATCGCTCGCTGATCCAGCGGCGAATGCGGGGGATACGGCTGCTCCCGCCCACCGGCAGCACGGCATCGAGCCGGGAGGGGTCCAGCCCTTCTCGCCGGGCCGCCGCCCAGACGCTCTCGAGCAGGGCATCGAGCTGCTCGATCAGGCCCCTTTCCTCCAGCAGGGTCTCAAAGCGGGCCCGATCCAGCCGCAGCTCCTGGGCTGGCGCCCCCGGCGGGCTCCACAGCCGCACCGCCCGGGGGCTATCGCTGAGGGCGCACTTGATGGCCTCGGCCTCCCGCAGCAGGTCAGCGCTGGGGTGGGCTGTGGGGCAAAGCTCGGCGGCAATCCAGCGGTCGATGTCGCGCCCGCCGATGGCCAGCCCCGCCTTGCCGATCACCCTGGCGCAGCGCAGGGCCTGGCCACTGGACTCCAGGTCGCGACCGGCGAAGCGCAGCAGCTGGGCGAGGGGGGCGGCCTTGCCCTCGCCCCCCTCCAAGGCCACCAGCGAGAGGTCGATGGTGCCGCCCCCCAGGTCCACCACCAGCACCCGACTCCCCGGAGCCAGCCCAGCGCCGATGGCGGCGGCCGTGGGCTCATCCACCAGGGCCACCTCCGCGACGGCCAGATCGCGGCTCATCCGCCGCAGCCATTGCCGGTAGCCCCGGAAGCCCTCGATCGGCGCGGTGAGCACCAGCCGGCTCGGGGTCACCTCCGGCGGCAAGGCCCCCCAGAGCCGGCGTAGCAGCAGGGCTCCAGCGGCCTCCGCCGACAGCCAGGGGGCCTCCCCGGCGGGCCCGGCCTCGACCGCCGCCGCTGCGGCCGGCTCGGCGCCGATGCGGCGCTTGAAATCACGGCAGAGCCCGGGGCCCTCGGTGTCGGCCAGGCCCGCTTCCAGCACCTGGCGGCCCACCAGCGCCCGATCCTGCCCATCCGGCGCCGCCAGCCAAAGCAGGCTGGGCACCACCGCCGGATCCGCGAGGGCATAGGGGGGCAGCTCCAGCAGGCGGGCCGGGCTGGCCGTGCCGTCCTGCCAGGCCACCACGGTGGTGCTGCTGCCCAGGTCGATCGCGAGGGTTCCCGCCATGGGGGTGGACTCCGGTGCTGACCTAAGCTGATCGATCGACCTAATGGTTCGGTAGAGACAGCATGCCCGGCAGCGTCCCAGTCAATCCCAAGGAATTGGCCCAGCGGGCCGACAGCCTGATCCGCCACGCCAGCAACCGCTACCTCACCACGGTGCGGATCGCCTTCCGCGCCAAGCAGCGCCGTTTCGATGATTTCGATGGCCTCCTCGACGACGCCATGATCAAACCCGTGCAGCGGGCCATCATCGAGCTCTCCGACGAGCAGGACCAGCCCGACCTGTTGCCTGGCTGATCCGCCGGCCATGGAGGTGCGCGAAGGCGAGGGCTGGCGGCTGGTGTTTGATCCGGCCCGCCAGCCCTTTGTGGTGTTGATTGGTGGTGGGCCCCAGGCTGGCGGCGGCTGGGCGGCCGAGCTCACCGCCGTCGAGGCCGCAACCCTGTGCAGCGGCGTGGGCCGCCTGGTGGCCCAGCACGGCGACCTTGTCCCAGGCCTGATGGCCGAGGAGGCGATCGAGTTGGCCTTGGAGATGGCCTGTGGTCAGGGGGTGCTTTGGCTAGCCCTGGAGGGGGATCGCCACTGCTGGCAGCTGCGGTTCGTGCTCACCCCCGCCAACGGCCTGCGGGCCCTCGAGGGCAGCTGGGATGGGCTGGCGAGTGGTCCCCTGGCCGCCGCCCTGGCCGCGCTACCGCCCCTGGAGCCCGATGGCAGGTCGGGGTTCCCTGGTTGAGAACCCTGGGCCTTGGGCCGGTGATCAGCATTGCTGATCGATCATCTTTTCCCCGGCCATTCCCCGAGCCCCTGTCCCTTTCCCCGCTTTTTCCCCAGGCTGGCCTTGGCGGGGGGAGGGTTTGGGGGAGAACCAGCGCTGATCATCCCCTGCCCCTTGACGTCGGGCGTGGGGGGCTTGGGGTCTGGGGGCCCCTGGGCCGAGTTGGTGAGGGGGCCTTGGCGGCGGAAGGGTCTCAGGCTGGGACGGTGCGGACCGGCCCGGCCCAGCCCGATTTGACGCCGCCTGCTCGGCGTGGACACTGGTGCCCAACACCAAGGAACGGGCTGCATGGGTGACGGGGCAGGCGGGGCAGCAGCCGATGGGCTGGGGATCTCTGGCAGTGGTGCAGCGGAGGCTGGGGTGGGTGGCGACGGCGGAGGCACGGTGAGCCTGCGGGCGGAGGTGCCTGAGCCGCTGCTGCGGGCCATGGGGCAGTTCATTGAATGCCACCCCAACTGGGACCAGTACCGCCTCTTCCAGGCTGCCCTGGCGGGGTTTCTGGTCCAGAACGGTGTCCACGATCGGGGCGTGACCCGCTGCTATCTGGCCAACCTTTTTCCCGGCCAGGGGCGCTTTGCCCCCCTGACTCCCCGGGTGGGTGGGGCGGCGGCCCGCCCGTCGCCGGCCCCCCACCGTCCCCGCACCGCGGCCTGAGGCCCCGGGGAGGGGTTACGGCGTTGCGCCCAGCAGCGCATAAATCCGCAGGGCACTGGGTTCGCTCACCGGCAGGATCGAGAGGCGGTTGCCGCGGCGCACCACCGCCAGCGCCTCGGCATCGAATTCCTCCCGCAGCCTGTCGAGACTCAGCAAGCTGGCGAAGCTGCTCAGGTAGCGCAGCCGTACGCAATCCCAGCGGGGTGCCTCGGGCTTGGCTTTGGGGTCGAAGTACTTGGAGGCCGGATCAAACTGGCTTGGATCGGTCAGTCCCGTCTCGACCACCTCCATCAGCCCCACGATGCCCGGCGGACTGGTATTCGAGTGGTAGAAGAAGGCCCGATCGCCCACCGTCATGGTCCGCATAAAGTTGCGGGCCTGGTAGTTGCGGATTCCATCCCAGAGGGTGGTGCCCTCGGCCTCGAGGTGGTGGATGCCATAAACATCCGGCTCACTCTTCATCAGCCAGTGGGCCATCGCGGGGAGCAGGGGTGGTTGTCCCTTCAGCGTGCCAGAACCAGGCGGCGGAAGTGGTCGCCTCGGGCTTCAAAATCACTGTATTGATCGAAGCTGGCACAGGCAGGCGAGAGCAGCACGGCCCCACTGCCGGTGCTTTGGGCCAGGTTTGCCGCCAGGGGAACCGCTTCGCCAAGACCCTCCACACTTTCGACCCGGCCGCCGTAGCCACCCGCCACCAGCAGGTCGGCAAACTCCCCACGGGCGGCGCCGTAGAGGATGACCGCTGCCGCTTGGCGCTTGAGCTCCGCAATCCAGCCAGCCGCATCCCCCTGCTTCGACTGCCCGCCCGCCAGAACCACCAAGGGCCCCTCGAGGGCCCGCAGGGCTACCTCCGCTGCGTCGTAGTTGGTGGCCTTGCTGTCGTTGAACCACCGCACCCCCTGGTCGTTGCGGATCTGCTCCAGCCGGTGGGGTACCCCGGGGAAGGAGCGGAAGGCAGCCTCCAGGCTGGCCGGGGTGAGGCCCGCCGCCAGGCCTGCGGCCGTGGCCATCAGCAGGTTCTGGCGGTTGTGGTCGCCTGGCATGGCCAGGGCGGCGGCGGGGAAGAGGGGGCCAGTGGCATCCCACACTTCGCCAGCCTCAATCCAGAGGTGGGGATCGATCCCCGCGTCGAGGGCGGCCTGGCGCGGCCCGGCGGTGATCCAGTGGGCCAGGTCCCAGCTGGCGGCGCGGCTGCGCAGATCGGCGTCGTCGGCATTGAGGATGCGCAGGCCCGACTGCTCGAGCAGCTGGCGCTTGATCGCCCGGTAGGCCTCGAGGGTGCCGTGGCGCTCCAGATGGTCGGGGGTGAGGGTGGTCCAGATGCCGATCAGGGGAGCCAATTCGGGGGCGGCCTCGATCTGATAGCTGCTCAGTTCGACCACCAGCCAGTCGGGCCGCGGCGGGGTCGGGGTGGCGCGGGCGCCCCTCACGATCCGCTCCAGCACCACATCGGCCGCCGAGGTGCCCACGTTGCCGCAGAGGGGCGCATCGAGGCCGCCTGCGGTGAGCAGGTGGTGCACCAGATGGGTCACGGTGGTCTTGCCGTTGGTACCGGTGATGCCCATCCAGGGCACCGACCGGGCGGCCCGCCAGGCCGCCACCAGTTCGCCTTCCACCACCACGCCGCGCCGGCGCAGGTCCTCCAGGCCCGGATGGTCGAAGCGAATGCCGGGGCTCACCACCACCCGAGCGGGCGCCGGCTCGAGCCCATCAAGGCGGTCGGCCTCAAGGGGAACGCCCAGCACCACGCCAATCCCCTCAGAGCGCAGGGCGGCGGCTCGCTGCTCGAGGGCCGTATCGCTGCGGCTGTCCACCAGGCGCACCGGTTCCCCCAGGGCATGGAGCAGCCGGGCGGCACCTAGACCAGAGCGCCCGAAACCCACCACCACGGATCCTTGCCGTTGGCTGGTGGACATGGGTGAAACCGGAACGAATCCGGGGCGAATGGTTGGTTCAGGCGCCAGGGATGGTGGGGTTCACCAAGGACGTAACGCCTTAAAAAGAGTGGGCGATACTGGAATCGAACCAGTGACTCCTACCGTGTCAAGGTAGTGCTCTACCTCTGAGCTAATCGCCCCTGAAACCGCAGGCGCAGGGCCCACAGAGCTCACCGGAGCAGGGGTTCATTGCGCCGCAGGGACGGCTCTTGAACACCATGGCGGCAACTTAGCAGTCGATCCAGGCTCCGCGCCTGACCCCTGGGCGCAGGGCCTGAGCCGAACGGGGTTTCAGCGGCGTTCCAGGCGGATGCGGTAGCGGTCGCGCTTGGTGAGTTCCACCGCCTCGATCCGCAGTTCGCCACGACCCTCCAGTTGCACCCGATCGCCGGCGGCCAGTTCCCGGCTCGCTCGGGTGGTGGTGGTCCAGTCGATCCGCACGGCCCCCTGGCGGATCAGTTCGGCCATGCGGCTGCGGGAGAGGCCGAAGCCGGCCGAGGCCACCGCATCCAGTCGGCAGGAGGCCTCCACGGTGGTGAGTTGGCGGGGCACCCGGGGCGCTGGCAGCTGAAGCTCCTGGAGCGGTCGGGCTTCAAAGCGCACCGACACCGTGCGCACCGTGCCGCTTTGGCCATGGAGTCGCCCGGTTAAGGCTTGGGCCGCGATCGCCTGGGCACCGCGGTCGCCCCGCACCCACAGGTCCCCCAGCTCGCCCGGGTCGGCCCCCGCCGCCACCAGGGCGCTGCGGAAATCGGCGGCGTCGGCCGGGTCGAAGAGGAAGTTGCCGGCGATCTCCAGGCCGCCGAAGTCCCCTTCCACCTCCTCCACGGGCCGGGCCGCCTCGGCCCGCTGGAAGAGCAGGCGGCAGCGCTCCGCTGCCCGATGGCCGCCGTTGCGGTCGATCCGCAGTTCGCTGAGCACCCCCAGGCGCGTTGTGGCCTCCTCCCTCAGGGCCCCTTCGAGGAAACCGGTCCAGACCGGCTCCCAGGTGCGGAGGCAGCACTCGGCCGCCTCCACCACGGCCGCCAGCTCCTGGGCCCGGGGGCTGCCTTCCAGCAGTTCACGTTGGGGGAGCATCGCCGCTTCAGTCCTCACCCAGGCGAACCACCGCCTTGGGCCTGGCCTGCTGGATCAGGGGCCAGGGTGGTTCGTTGCCCGGGGCCGGCTCCAGCAGCAGCAGCCAGTTGCCCTCATTGAGCCGGTTGCGCAGGATGCGGATCCGGTCGTCCTCTTCGGAGGCCACGCTGGCGGCGGCGGCGAAGCTGCCCATCCAGCCCGACCCCATCCCCAGCAGGCCGCCGATCACCGGCTGCCCCCAGGGGCCCAGGGCATCAAAGGTGTGGAGCTCGGTGATCTGGGTGAAGGTGACACCGGCCAAAAAGCCAAAGGGGAGCAGCCAGCGGGCCATGGTCTTCTGGCGTTGGCGCCGGGCGGTGCTGGGGTTGAGCCGGTCGACGCTGGCCAGATCGGTTTCGCCCTCGCCGATCGCCACGATCCGCAGGGGGGCGGGATCCATCGCTGCCAACTTCTCCCGGAGGCTGTCGAGCCTTTTGCGGTCGTCGAGCACCACCACCACGATCAGGGCCACGCTTCGCCTCGGGTCTTCCCCTCAGGGTCGCATCCGGATCGCTCACTACACTGCACCTCCGGTCTGCCCCGCCGGGGCGCTGCTCTCCACCGCGTCCTCCGGGGCCCCATCACTCCGCCGTCATGCCGAAGGTTCTGGTTTCCGATCCCATCGATCAGACGGGGATCGACATCCTCTCGCAGGTGGCCCAAGTGGATGTGCGCACCGGCCTGCCGCCCGAGGAGCTCAAGGCGATCATCGGCGACTACGAAGGCCTGATGATCCGCTCCGGCACCCAGGTCACCGAGGACGTGATCGAGGCCGCCAACAAGCTGCGCATCATCGGCCGCGCCGGCGTGGGCGTCGACAACGTCGATGTGAAGGCCGCCACCCGCCGCGGCGTGCTGGTGGTGAATTCGCCGGAGGGCAACACCATCGCCGCCGCCGAGCAGGCCCTGGCTCTGATGCTGGCTCTCTCGCGCCATGTGCCCCACGCCCACGCCAGCACCATGGCCGGTGGCTGGGACCGCAAGACCTACGTGGGCAACGAGCTCTACAAGAAGGTGCTCGGCGTGGTGGGTCTCGGCAAGATCGGCTCCCACGTGGCCCGCGTCGCCCGGGCCATGGGCATGGATGTGGCCGCCTACGACCCCTTCGTGTCGCCGGAGCGGGCCCAGCAGATGCAGGTGCGGCTGCTGCCCCTGCCCCAGCTGTTCGCCGAGGCCGACTACATCACCCTGCACCTGCCCCGCACCCCCGACACCGAGAACCTGGTGAACGCGGCGTTGCTGCGCACCATGAAACCCACAGCCCGGCTGGTGAACTGCGCCCGCGGCGGCATCGTCGATGAGGCGGCCCTGGCCGAGGCGCTGGAACAGGGCGTGATCGCCGGCGCGGCCCTCGATGTCTTCTCCAAGGAGCCCCTGGCGGCCGATTCACCGCTGCGCAGCGTGAAGGAGCGGCTGATCCTCACCCCCCACCTCGGCGCCTCCACCGAAGAGGCCCAGGAGAACGTGGCCATCGATGTGGCCGAGCAGATCCGCGACGTGCTGCTCGGCCTGCCGGCCCGCAGCGCCGTGAACATCCCCGGCCTCAACGCCGAGGTGATGGAGCAGCTCAAGCCCCACCTGCAGCTGGCCGAGACCCTCGGCCTGCTGGTGAGCCA
>DAIQNM010000140.1:0-7381 GCA_036788375.1 Cyanobium sp. CTOTU6536
GCTGGTCGATGCGGCCGCCATCTGTGAGCAGCTGGGGGTGCCCCACCACGTGGTGGATTTCCGCGCCCACTTCCAGCGCGAAATCGTTGATTTTCTGGTGGAGGGCTATGGGAGCGGCATCACACCGCTGCCCTGCTCCCGCTGCAACCGGGAGGTGAAGTTTGGGCCGATGCTGGCCTGGGCAAGCTCCGAGCGGCAGATCGGCCGGCTGGCCACCGGCCATTACGCCCGGGTGCGCCACGCCGAGGCCGGCGACCCCCTGCCTGTGCCTGGCGATGGGCGGGGGCGCCACCAGTTGCTGCGGGGGCTCGATGGCCACAAGGACCAGAGTTACTTCCTCTATGACCTGCCCCAGGCGGTGCTTGGCCAGCTGGTCTTTCCCCTTGGGGAGCTGCAGAAGCGCGACACCCGTCTGGAGGCGGAGCGCTTCGGGCTACGCACCGCCGCCAAACCCGAAAGCCAGGACCTCTGCCTGGCGGATCACCATGGTTCGATGAAGGCGTTTCTGGATGCCTACCTCCCCCCCCGCCAGGGGGAGATCGTTCTGCAGGACGGCACGGTGCTGGGCCAACACGACGGCATCGAGCATTTCACCATCGGCCAGCGGCGCGGGCTGGGGGTGGCCTGGAGCGAGCCCCTCCATGTGGTGCGCCTCGATGGCGCCTTCAACCGGGTGGTGGTGGCCCCCCGCGCCGATGCCGCCCGCGACGGCTGCACGGTGGGGGCGCTGAACTGGGTGTCGATGGCTCCACCCAGCCAACCGCTGGAGTTGGAGGTGCAGCTCCGCTATCGCAGTGCTCCTGAGCCGGCCTTGCTGACCCCTTTGGATCGCCAAGGCCTCTCAGCCCAGCTGACCTTTCGGGAGCCACAGTTTTCGATCACCCCAGGCCAGGCGGCGGTGTTCTATGCCGGCGAGGTGCTGCTTGGCGGCGGCCTGATCCAGAGCTGATCGAGAGCAGATTGAGAGCCGCTTATCGCTCATTGCCAGCCGCTAGGGGCTCGGCCTGCTTGAGTTCGCTGCGGAGACGATTCATGGCGGCTTCGACCACCACATGCATATCCATGTACTTGTATTCGGAAAGTCGGCCGCCGAAGATGTGGTTGGGGAGGGCCTGAGCTCGTTCGCGGTAGAGGTTGTAGGTATTCTGGTTGGCCAGGCTATTGACCGGATAGTAGGGGATGCGATCGGGCGTGCAATCCTGCGGATATTCCCGCGTCACGATCGTGACCTCGGATGGGCTGGATTCGAAATGCTTGTGCTCGATCGTGCGGGTATGGGCAACGCTGTGGTCGCAATAATTGACCACGGCATTGCCTTGGTGGTTGGCCGATTCAATCAAGTCGTGCTCGAAATCCAGGGAGCGATATTCAAGGCGGCCATGGCAATGGTCGAAAAACTCGTCAATGCAGCCGGTGTAAACCGTTTTGCTGGCCAGCGAATCGAAATAGGGGCGATTCTCAAAATAATCGGTTTGCAGCCTCCCCTCAATGCCCTCCAGCATGCGCTCAAACGGGGCGGTGTACCCGCCGATCGGAATGCCCTGATAGCGATCGTTGAAGTAGTTGTTGTTGAAGGTGAATCGCAGCGGTAGACGCTTGATGATGAAGGCCGGTAGTTCGCTCGGGTGGCGGCCCCATTGCTTGGTGGTGTAATCGCGGATCAAGGTGGTGTAGATGTCCGTGCCCACCAGGGAAAGGGCCTGTTCTTCCAGGTTGGAGGGTTCGCCGCGGAACCGCTGGGCCTCAATCTTGAGGAGGGCCTGCTCAGGGGTGTGAACCTGCCAGAGCTCATGAAAGGTGTTCATGTTGAATGGCAGGGAATAGAGCTTGCCGTGGGAGAAGGCCTTGGGGGAATTGATGTAGTTGTTGAAGTCGGCGAAGCGGTGCATGAAATCCCAAACCACCCGGTTGCTGGTGTGGAAGATGTGAGCCCCGTAGGTGTGCACATGGATGCCGTGCCGTGCCGTGGTGTGGCAGTTGCCACCGATGTGGGGCCGTTTGTCAATCAGCAGGCAGCGTCGGCCCGCGTCGGTGGCCAGCCGGGCGAAGGTGGCGCCGTAGAGGCCGCAACCGACAATCAGATAGTCATAGGTGGGGCCGTCGCCCCCGTCGCGCTGCAGAGTCAAGGGAGTCGCGCCAGGGTTTTCAGCCAGGTTGAGATCGCCAGGCAAGGCGGGCCAGCGGCGGGTGGCTGGGCAAGCGATGGGCCTTGGGCGCCCGAACCGACTGGGCCGCAAGCTAACACGATCCCCCGACCTGGCGCCCGGGCATGCCATGGGAATGCCGAAGGCCACTGCTAGCCTCCGCCCCATTGGCGGCGGGGGGTGATGGGCTTTTCGGTTGACCCGTCGCCCGGTCGTCCTGGAGCAGTCCAACCTTTGGGGCAGCGACCGCTGGGCCCAGGCCCTGGGCCGGCGAGTGGTTTGCCTCAGCTCGGAGGGCGGGCATGAAGCCCACCTATCGGATCGCCTCCAGCGACTACCTCGACCGGGACGTCTACCTGAACGTGCGTTGCTTCTATGGCAATGCGGGCTATCACCTGGTTGGGGACCCCTCCCGATCGGTTGATCTGCTGGTGGTGCTGCGCGGCGATCAGGGCACGGCCGACCGTGACTTTGGCGGTGAGATCCACCTCTACGACTACGTCAAGGAGTATCAGGTCGATTGGCTGCAGCGCTATCCGGCGGCCCGCTCGATCGTGCTGGTGTCGCTGGATGGGGATCCCCTCCAGCGGCTTGATCCTCGGCTGCGTTCCGTGCGGGCCTACTTGCCGGTCATCCCTGGCCTCTGGACCGGCCGCTCCCCCTCCCGGCGGCCGCGGCCGGTGCATGTCTCCAACTACAAGCGCATGCCCGGCGATCCTTTTCAGGAGGAGTTGCTCGAGCTCATCCATGCCGGCAAGGTGGAGGTGTATGGCAATCGCTGGGATCGGGTGGGGGTGCGGGCCAGACCCCTGAGCTATCTGCAGGCCAACCGGCTGATCGCTGCTTCGTCGAGCTGCTTTGGCTTGATGTGGCCGTATCAGCGGGGCCTCACCCTTTCCGGCCGGATGTGGCAGGCCCCTCTGAATGGTTGTTTCGTGCTTAGTGAACCGGGCACCGATCTGCTGGGCTGTCCGGGGGTGCTGGAGCGCGAGCGCTTCGACCTCGCCACCGCCTCCCTGGCCTTTCCCCCCGAGCGCTGCAACGCCCTGGCCCGGCAGGCCGCTGCCTTCTGGGGTGGGCACACCCGCTCTCTGGCCGCCGCCCTTGGGTTTACAGCCCCCTTCGACCTGGCGGGTCCGCGGGTGCGGCGGCTGCGCTGGTTGCTGGTGCTCTGGGACCTGGAGTTCCATCGGGAGCGCCTGCAGTCCGCGGTTGGGACCTGGCTGGCCCCCCCCATGGCTCGCCTGCGGCGCGCGGTTGCCCGGTTGGCCCGAGCCCTGCACCTCCATCCCCGCCAGCTGGCCCAACGTCGCCGGGGACCTCACCAGTAGGGATCGCTGGCGAGGCTTACCCGCAGGGTTTTGCCGCTGACGGCGGGAACGGCCCCGATGCAGGCCCGCACCACGGTGCCGTTGACCTCGATTTCGCAGGCGCCGCAACTGCCGCTGCGGCAGGCGGTGGGAATCACCTGGCCGGCCCGACGGGCTGCAGCCAGCCAGGGTTCCCCTGCTGTGGCCTCACTGCGGCTGCCATCGGGCCAGAGGATCACCACCGGGGCAGCAGCCATCTCAGCCATCGGGAGCGAGCAGGGGGGTGAGATCGATATGCCGCTCAAAGGCATCCGCCAGGCGGTCCAGGAGTTGGCTGCGTTGGGCGGCGTGGCTGATCGGCTGGGTTGGCAACGGCGGCAGGGCGCGGCGGCGGCGCAGGGTGTTGAGCCAGCGGCGACGCCAGGGGCCGTTGTCGAAGACCCCATGGAGGTAGGTGCCGGCCACCCAGCCTCCGCTGGCTGTGCTGCGCCACCAGCCCAGGTCCTCGGCCGCGCTGAAGCGGGCTGCCGAGGCCGAGGCCGGCCCCTCCAGCCATTCGCTGCTGCCGTGGTGCAATTCGAAGCCCTCGATGGGCAGCGTTTCCCCCTCGGGCCAAAGCGCCAGGGTCTGGCGTTGGGCACACCGCTTGCTGGCCCCAAAGCGGGTGCGCAGGGGCAGCAGGCCTAGCCCCGCAGTGGCAGCAGATCCTTTGGTGTCCCGGGTCCTATCCGCTTCCCCTTCCAGTTGGTGGGGATCGAGGAGCTCCCGGCCGAGCATCTGCAGCCCCCCGCAGAGGCCAAACACCACCCCGCCCCCGGCCAGGTAACGCTCCAGGGCTGCCCCCAGCCCCGCCGCCTGCAGGGCGGCCAGGTCCCGCAGGGTCTGCTTGCTGCCCGGCAGGATCACGGCATCGGGTTCGCCCAGGGGGTCCCCGGGCCTGATCCAGCGCAGACGCACGCTGGGCTCGGCCTCCAAGGGGTCCAGGTCGGAGAAGTTGCTCAGGGAGGGCAAGCGCAGCACGGCAATGGTGAGCTCGGCCTGGGGTTTGCCGGCGCGGCGCTCGAGTAGGTCGAGGGAGTCCTCCGGCGGAAACAGCTCCTCCAGCCAGGGCATCACCCCCACCACGGGGATCCCCGTTTCCCGCTCCAGCCAGCGGCGCCCCTCCTCAAACAGCTCGGATCGGCCACGAAAGCGGTTGATCAGGATGCCCCGGATCAGGGGCCGCTCCACTGGCCGCAGCAGGGCCAGGGTCCCCACCACCTGGGCAAACACGCCGCCCCGTTCGATGTCGGCCACCAGCAGGCAGCGGGCCCGCAGGTATTGGGCCAGGCGCAGGTTGGTGAGGTCGCGGGGCTGGAGGTTCACCTCCACCGGGCTGCCGGCGCCCTCCAGCACCAGCCGCCCGCCGGGATGGTTCGCCTGCAGCTGGGCCAGGCCGGTGCGGATCGCGGCCCAGCCGGGCCGGAACCAATCGCGGTAGTACAACTCAGCCCGGGCCATGCCCACCGATCGCCCCAGGTGGATCACCTCACTGGTGCTATCGCCGCGGGGCTTGAGCAAGACCGGATTCATGGCCACTTCGGGTTCGAGGTCGGCGGCCCAGGCCTGCAGGGCTTGGGAATAGGCCATCTCCCCCCCGTCGCCATCCACCCAGGCGTTGAGGCTCATGTTTTGGCCCTTGAAGGGCAATGGCTGTTCGGCGCGGCGCCGAAGCACCCGGCAGAGGGCAGCGGTCATCAAGGATTTCCCTGCTCCACTGCTGGTGCCAAGCACCATCAAGGGGGTAGGGGAGCCGGGGGCCGGACGGGTCAAGGGGGTTCAGAACCGCGGCCGATGCCGCCTGAAATTCTCCTGGATCCTCTCGCGCAGCCCGGCCCGGGGAATCTCGCCGCTCCAGTGGGCCAGCACTTGCCGGCCGAGGGGGGTGAGGCGCACCCGTTCGGTCAGGCCCTGGCCATCCACCTCGCGACGCAGCACGCCAAGCCGAATCAGCCAGTTGAAGTGGGCTTCGGCCCGCTCCACCCCGAAGGGCGCGAACACCAGGGACTCCCAGTCGGGCCTGCGGCAGAGCTCAGTGCTGCTGATCGGTTGCTGGCTCACCTCCTCGAAAAAGGCCCGTCGGAAGGGGAGGCTGCGTAGGGAGCGGCAGGCCCGCTCCAGGGCCACGGAATCGCCAGAGTTCACGGGAAGAGGGTATCAAGCAGGTCTTGGCCCGTTTCGCCGGTGGAGCGGGGGGCGGCGCTGGGGGGCAGCGGGCCTTCGGCAGGGACCTCACCGCGGGCCTGGCTGGGACGGCTCACCTCGAGCAGCAGGTTGGCCCAACGGAATTGCACGCTGTTGCCCCGGTCGTTGAGCAATACGGGCCAGGTGCCGGTGGCATCGCTGAGCACCAAGAGGTTGCCGCGTCGCTGGAAGCGATAGAGCTGACCACTGCCCAACTGCACCACGTAATAGCGCCAAAAGCCCTCGTTCTGGCGGTAAAGCCGGCAGGGACCGTTGACCACCGTCATGCCCCGTTGGCTGAGCTGGCAGCTCCGATCGCCTGCAGGGGGGGCCTGGGGCGCTGCAACGGTTCCCACGGTGGGGTTGGTGCCGAAGAGATGGCGGCTTAACAGGGGGTTGACCTGCCGCCGCCGCCAGCCGTCATCCCAGCAGATGCGCTGGTTGAGATCACACAACTGGCCGCCGCTGAGCAGAAACGCTCGCTCCGCCGGGCGGCCGGAGAGGTTCGCCAGCAACTGGTTGCTGGCGCTAGTGCCGTAGAACTGGCGGGTGAGGGCCACCGATGGCCCCTGGCTGTCGAAGCAGACCTGGCGCGGGGCATCGCAGACCACCCCGGGCCTGGGGAAATCCACTGCCCTTGCAGGCTTTGCTGCTGTGAAGCCGGCCAGCACGCCAAGGCCAACTCCCAGCAGGAGGGGCCTGGCGAGCCCCCGGATCTTGAGGCGAGTGGGCGGTCGGTCCATGCTGGCGTGGGTGCTCTGAGCGGAAGTTAGCCCGTGCGGACGCATCGGCACGATGGTTCGGAAGGTTCGTGAACCCGCCCCAGGCGAAGGGTTGTGGCAGGTTTGGGCCGTTTCCCTGATCGGTTCACCGTGTTGTTGCTGGCATCGGCCTCCCCGGCCCGCCGCCGCCTGCTCCAGCAGGCCGCCATCCCCCATCGGGTGCGGGTGAGCGGCCTTGATGAGGAGGCCATTGTTGACCCGGATCCGATCCGGCTGGTGCAGCGGTTGGCCCAGGCCAAGGCCCTGGCGGTGGCAGCCGCAGCCGGAGCGGGCCTGCAGGCCGGGGATGGCACCGCCTGCACGGCCCTGTTGGGCTGTGATTCGGTGCTCTGCTTCGACGGTGAGGTCTTTGGCAAACCCCGCGATGCCGAGCAAGCGATTCAGCGCTGGGAGCGTCTCGCTGGCCGCTGGGCCGAGCTGCATACGGGCCACTGCCTGCTCCAACCAGCCCTGCCGGCGCACTCACCAGAGGAGCTGCCCCTTCGCTGCGAAACCGTCACCACCCGGGTGCTGCTCGCACCCTTGGATCGCGATGCCATCACCGCCTACGTGGCCACCGGCGAACCGCTCGCCTGTGCGGGCGGCTTTGCCCTGGAGGGCCGCGGCGGGTTGCTGGTGGAGCGGATCGATGGCTGCTACAGCAATGTGATCGGCTTGAGCCTTCCCCTGCTACGGCGATGGCTGGGCTTCCCGATGCTCAGTCCCTTCGATCTGGAGGCTCCCTGAACGGTTGGGCATGGTCGCTGCCACCGGCAGCATGGCGCCAAGGCGCTTGCCAAGCCAAGCAAAAAGCCCCCGCTGTTTGGCGGGGGCGATAAAAGCCCTTGCTGGGCTGCGATGGGAACCGCTCGAGGGTCAGTCGAGATCGGGCATCGCCAGGGTGGGCTCGGCCTGACGGTCGATGCCCTTCTCGAAACCGGCG
>DAIQNM010000141.1:0-7317 GCA_036788375.1 Cyanobium sp. CTOTU6536
GCCGCCAAACAGCCTGGCCATGGCCAGATCCACCTCCCGGTCGGCCCGGTGGACGGCCGGATCAAAAATCGCGCCACTGCCCCCAGCCTCGGCGGTGCCCGGCCCGGATCCAAGGGCTCCGGCGTTACCGCTCCAGAGATCGCCATGCACGAGGCATGGCTCTGGGCCATGGTCCGCCAGCCAGCCGGGAACGCGCTCAAGCAGCTCCTGCAGGCCCGCCAGCGGCTGGCCGCGTCTAGCCAGGAGAGCGGCCTGGGGAGCCAGCCGCCGGTCGCGGAAGAAGAGACCCCAGCTGCCATCCCAGCCGTTGGCCTGGGGAGCCGAACCGATCCAGTTGTCGCAGGGCCAACCGAACTGGCCGGGCCGATCCCCTGCCGTGGAGATCAGATCAAGGCTGCGTCGATGCAAATGGGCCAGACCAGCCCCCAGCCGCCGCCAGGACGCCCCCCCACCTGGGCCGAGCGAAAGCCAGGGCAACACCAGCACGGCCCGATCCCCCGCCAACCCAATCGCCAGGGGCATGGGCACCGTGAGCCCAGTACCGGCGGCGACCCTGGCCAGGGCCGCCAGTCCATCCGCTTCGGCCTGCAGCAGGGGAAGGGCTGAGGCCCGATTGGTCTTGGCGAAGAGTCGGCCACCCGCCACCCCTTCCACCGTGAGGCACCAGGCGCTGTGAATGCTGCCGCCGCCCACGGCGCCCTGGCCCAGCAGCCGCACGCCAAGCCGCTCGCCCAGCCAATCGGGGGGCACCGCCTGGGGGGAGCTCATCGGGGCTCGGCACGCTGCGGCTCTCCAGCCTGGCCGATCGGCTGCCAACGCCGCAGGCCCCACGGCGGCCGCCCCGGGGCTGTCAGCATGCGGCCATGGCACCCCCCGCAGATGTTGACGTGGCCGTGGTGGGGGCCGGCATCGCCGGACTCACCGCCGCAGCCCTGCTGGCCCACGAAGGGATCAGCGTGGAGCTGTTGGAGGCCCATCACCAGAGCGGCGGCTGCGCCGGCACCTTTCGCCGCGGCCCCTGGACCTTCGATGTTGGTGCCACCCAGGTGGCGGGTCTGGAGGCCGGCGGGATCCATGCGCGGATCTTTGCCCAATTGGGGGTCGAGCCACCGGCGGCAACCCGCCTTGATCCTGGCTGCGTGGTGAATCTGGGTGATGGGAGCCCAGCGGTGCGCATCGGCCGCGACCCCGCCGCCTGGCGACGCGAACGGCTGGAGCGCTTCCCAGGTAGCGGGCGCTTCTGGGCCCTCTGCGATGCCCTGCACAGCGCCAACTGGGCCTTCGCGGCCCGGGATCCCGTGCTGCCCCCCCGCTCCTGGTGGGACCTGGGCCAGCTGCTGGGGGCCCTGGGGCCGGCCAACCTGGCCAGCGGTCTGCTGACCACGGCCACCATGGCCGACCTCCAACGGCTCAGCGGCTGCGCCGGGGGCGAAGCGGGCAGACATCTGCGCCACTTCCTGGATCTCCAGCTGCGCCTCTATTCCCAGGAACCGGCCGAGCGCACGGCCGCTCTCTATGGCGCCACGGTGCTGGCCATGGTGCAGGAGCCGCTCGGCCTGTGGCATCTGGAAGGGTCGATGCAGGCCCTGGCCTCACGGCTGGAGCAGGCCCTGGCCCGCGATGGCGGCCGGCTCCGGCTGCGCCACCGGCTGGAGGGGCTTCGCCCTCCCGTTCAGCCGGACACCCCATGGAGCCTGATGGGCCAGGGTCCAGGCGGCGTGCCCTTCACGCTCACGGCCCGGGAGGTTGTGGTCACCCTGCCGCCCCAGACCCTGCCATCCCTGCTGGGGGAGGCCCTGCCGCCGGGCTACGGGCGGCGACTAGGCAACCTGGGCGAACCCTCCGGGGCCCTCGTGTTCTACGGGGTGGTGGATCGCCAGCAGTTACCGGCCGACGCTGCCCCCCATTGGCAGTTCGGCTGGGATCGGCCTGGCTCCCTGTTCGTTTCGATCAGCCGCGAGGGGGATGGCAGGGCTCCAGCGGGCCAGGCCACCGTGACCGCCAGTGTGTTCACCCCGGCCCGCCCCTGGTGCACCGCGCCGGAGGAGGCCTACCAGGAGCGCAAGGCCGAAGCCCTGGCGGGCATCCAGGCCGGCCTCGAGGCCCTGCTGGGCATCCAGGCGGCGGACTGGCTGCACGCCGAACTGGCCACCCCCCGGGGCTGGGCCCATTGGACCGGCCGCCCCTTCGGCTACGTCGGCGGGCTGGGCCAACACCCCAGCCGCTTCGGGCCGTTTGGCCTGGCCAGCCGCACCCCCCTGGGCAGGTTGTGGCTCTGCGGGGATGCGATCCATCCCGGCGAGGGCACGGCGGGGGTGAGCCTCTCCGCGCTCATGGCCTGCCGGCAGCTGCTGGCGGCCCGGGGGAGATCCCTGAGGCTGCCTGAGCGGGGAGCGGAGCCGTCCCCGCCGGAATCCCAGGGGCTGGCGCCGTCCGCTGGCGGAAGGGGATCCAGCGCGACAGCACCTGGCGCGGCGTCTGCAGCTGGGGCGCCATCCAAAACACGGCCCGGCGACCATCGGTGACATAGGGGTCACCGGTGTAATTGGTGCGAGGCCGCTCCGGCGGGGCGGGGCCCACACCACCAACAAACCCGAACCGCGCCAGTCCATCGGAAAAGAAAAGGTCCTGGAGGAGATACCAGCGGGTCTCATCGACCGCCGGATCAATCTTGTGGGTGGTGATGGTGCGAGTCGTGAAGCGCACGCCGATGTCACGGCTGATCTGCCCCACCCACACCGGCCGGCCATCCACCGTGACCGGCGCCAACCACAGCCGCATGTGGTTGCGTTGGTTCACATCACTGCGACCCTTCTGCAGGGCCATGTCCTGACGGCGGCCAAACAGATAGAGCGGCGAGACCGGCGCATTGCGGTATCGACCGCCCAACACAGCGGAACGCACCGTTCGCCAGACGGAGCTCACCGTGAGGGTCTGGGTCACATGCCAACCACGCCTGGCCAGCGCCGGAAAGACGGTGTCACGGCTGCCCACGATCACCACATTGAGTGGATCGGCAGGGGTGCGGCGATCGCCGCCAAGGGCACAGCAGGGCACATCGTGCTCCAGCCAATGGCGCAGCCCCGCTTCATCGAGGTCCCGCACCTTGGCGGAGGGATAGAGACCGTTCCAATTGACCTTCTGGAAATCGTTGACATGGCCGGGCACCTCCGTGAGGAAGGAAAACCGCCGCACCTGGGCCCGCGGCCCCAGGCCCACCAGCTCCAAGCTGGCGTACTTGATCCCTTCATCGAGGTTCGTAAACACGAAGCCCGAGCTCACACCGTTGGGTTCAACAAAGCCAGGTAAACCGAGGCGACTGAGATGGGCATCAATCCGCTGGTTGGTGGCTGCGGCGAAGGGACGGTGCCCCTGCCAAGCCACCTCGAGGGGGGAGAAGTATTCGCTGTCGATCGTGATCGGTGGCAGAGACCAGCGCACCGGCTCCCGATTCACCACCTTTACCCACACCGGCTGGATGCCGGCCCCTTCCCCATCGAAGCCCAGCAGATCCCTCGACTCCTGTTGGGTGAGCACCGTCATGGTCACGTTGACGCCGCCATCGATGCGGCTCTGGCCGCGCCGCAGCAACACCGCCTCATCCAGGGGCTGGGGCTGGAAACCGGAACAGCCGGCCAGGGTGGGCAGCACTAGCAGCACAGCCGCTGCGCGGGCCCCGCTCAGCCGCCCCATGGCCTGCTCTCCCACTGGCTCAAAGCAACTCGAAGGCTAGGCGCGAGACGGGGGTCTGTCAGCCGTGCCATACCGAAGGGTTGTTGAGAACACCGGAGCGCCGCCAGCGCCAGGTGGTCAGGGCTGAGCTGGCGGCGGCGGATCGGCCCCCAGAAAGGCTGGGCGCAGGGCCTGGGCCTGGGTGAGGCCAGCCGCCAGGGCGTCCCAGTTTTGGTCGGCCACCAGGCTTTCCAGCTTCGCGATCCCCCCCCGGTAGGCGGCCAGGGCCGCCAGCAGGGCATCGCGGTTGGTGCGGGCCATCAGGGTGCCGAGTTCGGGGTTGCCACCCCCCACCCGCGTGGTGTCGGCAAAGCCACTGGAGGCCAGAAACCGGGCCAGCTGCCCCAGCCCGGCGGCGGCGCTGGCCCGGTCGGCAGTGTCAAGCAAGGCAGCCCCCACCAGCACAGGAAGGTGCGAGATCAGGGCCACCGCCTGGTCATGGTCTTCGGCGGCGCAAATGGTCCAGCGGGCCCCCACCCGTTCCGCCAGATCACGCACCGCCGCCAGGGCCTCGGGATCGGTATCAGCGTCGGGGGTGGCGACCCAGGGACGGCCCTGGAACAGGTGGGCCTCTCCGGCCTCGACCCCGGCACTGGCGGTGCCCGCCATCGGATGGCCCGCCACGAAGCGAGCCCCCTGGGCGGCCCGCCCAGCCCCCTCCAGCAGCTGGCGCCAGCGGCGCAGCACCGGTGCCTTCACCGATCCCACATCGGTGAGCACCGCGTCGGGGGGCAGGGCGCTGAGCAGGCCCGGATCGGGATCGAGAAGTCTGTCGAGGGGGAGGGCCAGCACCACCAATCCGCAGCCCTGGAGCACGGCTGGGTCGGTGCCCACGACGGTGGCAAGCCCCCGCTCTCGGGCCCGCTCGGCGGTGGCCTGCCGGTGCACCAGGGCACGCACTTCAACGCCGCTGGCCAGGAGGTCCAACCCGAGGGAACCGCCGATCAGGCCCAAGCCCACAATCCCGACCGGATGGCGCTCGCACAGGGGGGACGGGGGCATCGGTTCGGGGTGCCAGGGCCGGGAATGTCCGGGATGTGGCCGTGGTCTCAACTGTAGGAAGCGAGCCCTACCCCGCTCCGGCGCGGCCAGGGCCGGGGGAGGCGCAGCTGACGCATCCGAAGCCGTCTGGGCCGCTGGGCCTTCCTACGATCGGTCCATGTTGGAAGCCAGCGCCCACCATCAGCTCAAGGCCCTGCTTCGGCAGGAGGGTCTTGGGCGCTGGCCCCACCACCTCACCCTCTGCCGCCTGGTGGGGCGGAGCCTGCGGCGCTGCGACCACACGCTGATCCGCCTGGCGGCCGGCACCGACCCCAGCTGGCTGATCAGCCTGTTGGTGCCCCTCGCCCTGGCGAACACCCCGATCGCCCTGGTGGTCGACGGGCGGCTGCGTCAGCGGCTGGTGCAGGTGGAATGGCCACGGCTCCATACGGTGGGATTGGATCTGCCCTGCTGGGAGGGCATTGGCCAGCCACCGCCTAACCAGCTGTGGCTGCTCGACCATGGCCAGCTTCTGGCGGCCTGGCGCAGGGGAGACCTGGGCGAGCGCCAATTGGTGATTCCCGAGGCCGAGCTGCTCGAATCCAGGCTGCGCCAGGCGATGGCGATCTGTCTTGAGCCGCCGGATTGGGACCGGCTCCGGCGGGCCCGGCCAACGGCCGAACCCAGCCTGCTGGCGCTGCATGAGCGGATGAGCCGGCGGGTGCTCTCCCACCCGCGCCACCCCAACCGGCTGGTGCCCGTGGCTGCGGACGAGGAGGCACCACTGCGACAACTGCTGGCGCTGCTCGGACCGATGCCCGCCCCCTGGAGCCAATGGCTCGAAACGGGCACGGCGGGCTGGACCAGCTGGGCCGAGGTGGATCCAGCCCTGCTGCAATGGCGCCTGCACCGCCAGCCCCTCGCGCCGCTCACCGAACTGGAGGGACTGCTGGCGGGGCGGGGGGCGGTGCTGGTGGGTGAACTGCCCAAGGCCCGCGGCACGGAGTCTGCCAGAGCACCGGTTGGCGCGGCCAGAGACGGTGCCACCGCAGCCACGGAGATCGGGACGGGGGGACTGGGATTCAGGCCCCAGGTGACCGTGGACCTTGGAGACCCACCGCTGCTTGATCCACTGCCGCTCTACTGCCCCACGGGCCAACCCCTGCCCAACAGCCCCCACTACGGCGACCACCTTCTGGAGCAATGCCGCCGCCTGGTGTTGGGACAGGCCGAATTGACCGTGGTGTTGGTGGATGATGCAGCCCTGCGGCTCTCCCTAGCCAGTGGCCTGGCGGCGGAATTCGGCAGCCGGGTCAGCCATGAATGCCCGTCACCGGAGAGCAACGGCGTGGTCTGTGCGAGCTGGGCCTGGTGGCTCAGCGAGCAGGCGCGGCTCCCCCATCCGGCCCAACTGGTGGTAGCGCTGCTGCCCATCGCCAGCCTGGAGGACCCCCTCACCGCGGCCCGGGTGGAATCCCTCCGGCGGCAGGGAGGGGACTGGTTCCGGAGCCTGCTGCTGCCGGAGGCCATCAACCAGCTGCAGCGGGGGGTGGCCCCTCTGCGCCAGCGGGGCGGCGGGCGGCTGGCGGTTCTGGATGGACGGCTGCGGGGGCGCTCCTGGGGCCATACCGCCCTGGCGGGCCTGGAACCCTGGGTCGCCCTGAAGCGCCTGCTGCCGGACTGAGCTGAGCCCCTACCCCCCTGCCGCAGCCCCCTCCCCTAGCCTCACGGTTCACCCCCGCACCTTGTCCATGGGAGAAGCCAAGCGCCGTGCCGCCCAGGGCCTTCCCCCCCGCCCGCGGCCAGCGGCCGTCAAGGAACCCGACACCTCGCCCCGGGTCGCCAGCTGGCTGCCCCTCAGCCGCAACCAAGCCGATCGCTTCGTGGCCCTCACCACCCGGGGGGCGTGGATCGGCATTGCCGCCCTGGTGCTGTTCTGGGTCATCGTCCGCTTCATCGGCCCGGCGGCCGGCTGGTGGACCCTGGCGGACGGCTGAGCCCTTGGGCCAGCCTTTGATCAGGCCACTGGCCACGGCCCACCGCTGCGCAATTCGGAAAAAAACCTTAAAGTGCTTGACAGCGCTCCTAGGGATTCTCATGTTTCCGCGCCTTGCCGACCAGTACCGCAGCCTGGTGAACGACCTGGTGCTCAGCCTCCAGGCCCTGGCCGAATGCCTACACCAGCAGGGCCACGCGGCCACCTGCTACGTCTGTGGCGACGAACTGGACCACAACGGCGCCTCCTTTGTGGCGGACCTCGGCGAAACCCACATGGTGCGCTTCTTGGTCTCCGACTTCGGCATCAGCTGGGTGGAATCCCGCGATGGCCACGAACTGGTGAAACTGGAAGGGGCAGAGGCAATCCAGGAGCTCCATCGTGTTGCCGCCGTTCTCCAGGAAGCCCCAAGCCAAGATCGCCTCGCCGAGGCGGCCCCCGCCAATCTGGGCTCCTGATCGCGGCGATCTTTGTTCAAGCCTTTACCCCCACAAGGCGCTCGACCACCATCCCGGGCCTTGTGAATGAACCCCCTGGCAGCCCCACCACCAGGATCACTCCCGGGCGGGGCCACTCCAGGAGCACCGATCAGGCGGCGGGTCGCTCGC
>DAIQNM010000142.1:0-7252 GCA_036788375.1 Cyanobium sp. CTOTU6536
GAAATCCTGCTGAGGGCACCCGATTCGTCTTCGACCAGCACCGAAAGGGTGTGCTTCATGGGGTCTTGCTGCGGCGCAGACGCGCGTGGTGCTGGGGAATATCCCCCCAAGGTACGCCGCGAAGCTCACGAGCGCAGGCCAGCCAGCCAGGGCAGCAGGCCATCGTGGAAGGCCTCCGGGCTTTCATCGTGGGGGCAGTGGCCGGCGCCCCGGACCACCTGAAGCTCCAGGTCGGGCCGCAACCGGCGGCATTGGTGGGCCACATCAAGGGGCACCAGCCGGTCGACCTCCCCCCACACGAGCAGAAAGGGAACAGTGAGGCGGCGCAGCAGGGCAGGGGCGGTGGCGCCATGGGGCCGTAGGGCCATGGCGATGCTCATGGCCCGCAGCGCCCGCACCGCTCCGGGCCGCCGCGCGGGATGGGCGATGACCCGGTGGAGTTCGCCATCCCCGATCACCGGGGTGGCGTAGGCGGATTGGATCCCCAGATCGAGGAGGGGCGAGTGGGCCAATAGGGGCACCAGGAGTTCGAGGGGCAGGAGGCGACAGAGCCAGGTCACTACGAACCTTTGCAGCCGCCGCCGCCAGGGACGCCGCCTTGGAGCGGCCCTGGGGGCCAGGGGATCGGCTAGCAGCAGCGTGGGGTCGGGCAGGGGGGCGGCGACCACGGCCCGCACCGCCGCGGGGAAGAACACCCCGCAGGTGAGGGCCACCAGCCCCCCGAGCGAATGGCCCACCAGCACGGCCGGGCCCCGCACCACCTCCCGCAGGAAGGCCTCCAGCTGGCGGGCCCAGAGGCGGTTGTCGAGGCGAAGGGGCGGCTGGCTGGAGGCCCCGAAACCGAGCAGATCGAGGCCGAACACGCACCAGCCCGCTTCGGCGAAGACCGCGGCATTGCTCCGCCAGTGGCCGCTGCCCGCCCCGAAGCCATGCAGCAGCACCAGGGGGGGATGGGCCTCAGAACCCAGGCGCCGCCAGTGGCAGGCATGGCCGCGCCAATGCCAGGTGGCGTGGAGTCCCCAGTCGGGGCCAGCGGAGGGGATGGCTCCCGCCAGTGGGGCCCCAGGGGAGGCAGGCTGGGAGGAGCCTTGCGGCATCGGCGATACCCACCACGGCGGATCCCCCTCACTATTGCGAAGGCCTAGCCAGGCTGCGAACCGGGGCGGGCTTTTTTCGGCCGGAATCCCGCCCTTCCCGCGACCTTGGGGTGTTGCTGGCCCGCACCTTGGCGGCCGAAGGCCCCCTGCGGGTGCTCGACCTCATGGCCGGCTGCGGCATCCGGGCCCTTCGCTACGGCCTCGAGGCTGGCGCGGCCGCGGTGTGGGCCAACGATGCCGATGACGAACGGCTGCCGCTGCTGCGCTCCAATTTGGCCCTATTGCCGGCGGGCGTGGCCTCCCATCCCTCAGCGCTCACCGCCCAGCGGCTCTTGGCCGATCTGGCGGGGGCAGGGGAGCACCGGGAGTTGGTGGATCTCGATGCCTTTGGTTCACCCGTTGCCCTGTTGCCGGCGGCTTTGGAGGCGGTGGCCCTGGGGGGGGTGCTCTACCTGGCCAGCACCGATGGCCGCAGCGCCACGGGCCACGACCGGCCGGCCGCGGTCCGGAGGTTCGGGGCTGCGGCCCGCGCCCATCCCGCCAGCTGGGAGCTGGCCCTGCGGCTCCAGCTCGGTGCCGTGGCCCGGGCGGCCTGGGCCCAGGGGCGGGGCATCCGCCCCCTGTTCAGCTTCAGCGAGGGTCGCACCTTCCGCACCGCCATTCGGGTCGAGCGTCTGATCGAAGCGGGCGAAGAGGGGATGCTGGGCCTCCTCGCCCATTGCCATGGCTGCGGCGACCAGCAGGTGAGCAGTCTGTTGCGGCTCGGTCGCTGGGGGGCCTGTGGCTGCGGGCCGGCGGCTCCGCTGGCGGTGAGCGGTCCCTTATGGATCGGGCCGCTCCAGGATCCGGCCTGTCTTGGGGCCATGGCCGACCAGGCCCGCCAGGCTCCAGCCAGCCTGGGGGGCCCGGCCGCGCGGCTGTTGGAACGGCTGGCGGCGGATCCGGGTCTGCCCGCCCGCGTCTGGCCCACCGCCCTGGTGGCCCGGCACCTCGGCGGTGGGCCTCCGCCCCTGCGGACCCTGGTGGAGGCGCTGCGGGAGCAGGGATACGGGGCCCACGTCAGCGCGGTGATGGCGGGCCAGCTGCGCACCGATGCCCCCTGGCCCGAGCTCCTCGCCTTGGCCCGCCGGCTGGCCTGCCAGAGCTGACTCAGCGGGGGGTGGCTTCGCCCCTGCCTCCACCAAGCTCCATGCCAACCTTCAGCCCAAAGCCTTGGTCGACCGCCGGTGCCTGCTAAACAGGTAAGCCGTTCCTTCCGTCCGGGCCATGGCCTCAGAAATCTTCGGCACTGCTGCACTGTTCTGGGTGCTGATCCCCGTCGGACTGGCCGGTGGGGCCCTGCTGCTCAAGCTGCTCGAAAATTGAGGTCTGCCCCTGGGCGCTGGCGATGGGCTGCGCGGCCCCTCTCGCCGCACCCCTAGGCTCGGCCGGCTGTGGTGCAAGCAGGATTGGGGCGAATGCAGGTTCTCATCGTTGGCGCTACGGGAACCCTGGGTCGCCAGATCGCCCGCCGAGCCCTCGATGCAGGCCATGGCGTGCGCTGCATGGTGCGCTCCCCCCGCAAGGCCTCCTTTCTGCAGGAGTGGGGCTGCGAGCTCACCCGGGGCGATTTGAGCGATCCGGCCAGTCTTGATTACGCGCTGGAGGGCCAGGAGGCCCTGATCGATGCCGCCACTGCCCGGGCCACCGACAGCGGTAGCGCCTACGACGTCGACTGGGCCGGTAAGCAAAACCTCTTCGCTGCCTGCCAAAGGGCCGGCGTGGCGAGGGTTGTGTTTCATTCCCTCCTGAATGCGTCGCGCCATCCGAAGGTTCCCCTGATGGCCATCAAGGCCTGCAGTGAGCAGTGGTTGGAGGCCTCCGACCTCGATTACACGATCCTGCAGGGTGCGGCCTTCATGCAGGGCCTGATCAGCCAGTTCGCCATCCCGGTGCTTGAGAGCCAAACGGTGTGGGTGAGCGGCATCCCCACCCCAATCGCCTACATGAACAGCCAGGACATGGCGCGCTTTGCGGTGGCCGCCCTGGAGCGACCGGAAACGATTCGCCAGACCTACCCGGTGGTAGGCCCCCGGGCCTGGACCACCGGTGAGATCACCCAACTCTGCGAGCGCTACAGCGGCAAGTCGGCGCGGGTGTTTCGGGTGCCGCCACAGCTGCTGCAGCTGATGCAGGGCACGGCGGGCTTCTTCGAGGCCAGCATTAATGTGGCCGAGCGCCTGGCCTTTGCCGAGGTGGTGGGTGGCGGCACGCCCCTGGATGCACCGATGGAGGCCAGCTATGCAGCCTTTGGCCTCGATTCGGCGGAAACCACCCGGCTTGAGGATTACCTCAAGGAGTACTACGACACGATCCTGCGGCGGCTGCGGGAGATGGAAGCCGACCTCGACAAGGACGCCAAGAAAAAACTTCCCTTCTGAGGCCTTCCCCCTGGCCAGAACGCCAGTGCGTTCGTACTATCGCATGACGATCCGTCACCGCTCCAAGTCGCCATGGCCATTGCCCAGATCAAGAACCTCCAACGCCGGCTGGGCAATCTGGAGCAGGAGGCCGAAGCCGAGCTCAGCCGGGCCTGTGGCCATGACCTCTGGCAGAGCCTGGGCTTTGATGCCCTTGATGTGATCGAGGATCCAGCCCGCCGGGCCCGAGCCAACTATTACTACGGCCAGCTCCAGACGGTGCGCGAGCTCAGTGGGGCCCTCGGCTGAGCCTCGATCGGCCCGCCGTTCCCCCCTCCAGCAGCCGTCCCAACCGCCCCGCTTCCAGGGCGCTCACCGGGCGCCATTGGCCTGGTTCCAGGCCCTCCAGGCTGAGGGGATCTCCGCCATCAAGCAGATCGATCGCCACCCGCACCAGTCGCAGGGTGGGCAGGCCCACCGCAGCCGTCATGCGACGCACCTGGCGGTTTCTTCCCTCCCGCAGCGTGATCGCCAGCCAGGAGGTGGGGATGGCCCGCCGCTGGCGGATGGGTGGATTCCGCTCGGCCAGGGCGGGGTCCGCCAGGGCCTGGGCTTGCGCCGGCAGGGTGCGGCGACCCTGGATCTCCAGCCCGCCGCGGAGGCGTTCGAGGGCCGCTTCGCTGGCCAAACCCTCCACCTGCGCCCAGTAGGTGCGGCGGTGGCCCCAGCGGGGTTCGGTGAGACGCTGCTGCAGCCTGCCATTGGCCGTGAGCACCAGCAGCCCTTCGCTGTCCGCATCCAGGCGGCCGGCGGCGTAAACGTCCGGAACGTTGACCCAGTCGGCCAGGCATCCCCAGGCGCTACCGGGTTCGCGGCTGAACTGGCTCAGCACCCCGTAGGGCTTATGGAAGAGCAGGGTGTCCAGGGGCGGCTCAGAGCGGCGACTTAGCTGCTTTTGCGTGCCCGCCAGAGGTTCACCACCCCAATCGAGACCAGCAGCAAGCCCAGGTCCATCGAGAGGGGGGGATACACCATCGGGCGTTGGCTGGCTGGGGGGCTGACCCTAGGTCCGCCTGAGCGGCCATGGAGGGCCACGGAGCGCCTAGAGTGAATAACGGCTTATCCATTGGCTCCGACCCATCGCATGATCGAAACGTCCGGCGTGATCGAAAAGGAACAGGGCAACGGGTTTTACCTGGTGACCCTGGAGCAGCCTGCCGGTCACCAGTGCCTTTGCCGGGCGGCAGGCAAGCTCACCAAATTCCGCATCAAACTCCTGGCTGGCGACAAGGTGTTGGTGGAGATCAGCCCCTATGACCTCACCCGGGGCCGCATCACCTACCGCGAGCGCAACGCCGGGGCCACAGGCCCCCGCCCGGCCGGCAACCGCCCCGGCGGCCCGCGTCGCCGCTGAATTGGCCAGAGGCATCAAGACTTCCATAGGGGTGAGGCCGGGGTCGATGCCTCCGGCTGGCTCCGCGGCTGCCCAGCCGGGCTGAGCAGCCACGAGCAGCCCTCAGGTCTCCGGTTTGAGCAGCGCTTCGATCGCCGCCAGGAACTCGCGGCGTTGCTTGACCCCCCGCCACTGCTGGCGCATCTCTTTGTCGAAGAAGAGCTGCACGGTGGGGGTGCCGCTGACGCCGGCCTGCTGGGCAATCTCGGGATCGGCTTCGATGTCGATCTCCACGCCCTGGGCCTGGCCAGCCAGCTCGCAGAGCACCCGCTTGAGCTGGGGCTTGAGCACATGGCAGGGCCCGCAACTGGGTGAGGTGTAGACCACCAGCAGGGGTTTGGGGCTGTCGTGGTAGAGCTTGCGCAGGGCATAGCCCCCCTTCTGCCAGAGCGCTTCGGGGTCGTAGTTGGAGGCATCGCTCACGGCGGTGCGAACCGGCTCACCGGCGGGCTCCGGCTCCACGGCATCCCGCTGTACCGGCACCGACAGGTTGTGGTGGCACAGCCAACGTTCGGCGGCTAGGGCGGCCTGGCAACCGCTGGCCGCTGCCGTGATGCCCTGGCGCCATTCCGCATCGGCCACATCACCGGCGGCAAACACCCCATCGAGGGCCGTTTCGGGTCGGCCGGGCCGGGTGATCAGGTAGCCCCGTGGATCGAGTTCCAGTTGCCCTTGCAGCAGGGCCGTGTTGGGGGTGTGGCCGATCGCATAGAAGAGACCGCGCACGGCCAGCTGCTCCGTGGCGCCGCTGCTGCGGTCCCGCAGGGTGATCGAGGCCAGCCAGGGGCCTTCGCCGTCCGGGCCTGGGGTGGCCCCCTCCGGGCCCTGCCCATCCACCACCTCCCGGTTCCAGTGCACCTTGATCGCGGGGTTGGCCAGCACCCGGTCGGCCATGGCGGCGCTGGCCCGCAGCTTGTCGCCGCGCACGATCAGGTGCACGCGGCTGCCGTATTTGGTGAGGTAGACGGCCTCCTCACAGGCCGAATCGCCACCGCCCACCACGGCGAGTTCTTCTTGGCGGAACTGGGGGGTGGCCCCGTCGCAGATCGCACAGGCGCTGATGCCCCGGCTCCAGAAGCGGCCTTCCTGGGGGATCCCCAGCCGGTTGGCACTGGCTCCAGTGGCCACCACCAGGGCCTGGGTGTGGATGGTCTGGCCTTCGGTGGTGATCACCCGGAAGGGACGCTCGCCCAGCTCCACCCGCTCCACGTCGGTTTCGAGCAGGTGGGTGCCCCAGCGCACGGCCTGGGCCTTCATGCGGTCCATCAGCTCCGGGCCGAGGATGCCGTCCGGGAAGCCGGGGTAGTTCTCCACGTGGGTGGTGGTCATCAGCTGGCCACCGGGGATGCCGCCCGACTGAAACCCTGTGATCAGGAGGGGGTTGAGGTTGGCCCTAGCGGCGTAAAGGGCGGCGGTGTAGCCGGCGGGGCCCGAGCCGATCACCACCAGGTTTTCAATCGGCTGCGGCGCGGCGGGCAGATCACCCATGGTTCCAAGGCGGACTGGCTATGACTTGACCCTAGGGGAAAGGTCGGGCTCCGGTGGGCAGGCGCCAGGGCTTGGAGCGCGCTACGGGAGCAGCAGTGCCATTGGACCCATTAATCCTTAAGGTTTTCTTAGGATTTGGCTTAAAGTTCTAGGAGTCCGTCGGTTTCAGGTTGGACCTGGACTCGCAGCTTGCCCGGCACCATCAGGACGGATTCTTCCAGGAATTCTGGATTGTCTTCCAGGCACAGCAACCATTCCCGGAACTCTTCGTTGAGGGCAAAGCTTTCTTCAAAGCGCTCCTGTCCGTCGAGCGTTGCGCGGCGGGAGAGGGCCCAGCACACAGCAACGGTGAGCCTGCGATGCACTGCTGCGTCCATGGCACTCCCTGCGGATGGGCTTACGTTGGCCGTTGACGGGCGATTCGTTGGTGTTGGTTGACACAACGTCGCAGAGTTGAGTCGTCATTCGCCTACGGATCACCGCCCTAGAAACCCCGGCAGTTCGGGGCCACCCATCCGGATCACCGCTGCTGCCCCGTCGGCTAGGGCGCTAAGCCCCACGCTGCCCCCTCCCCCGGCTCCAGTGGCCATGGCCGGGTCCTCGGCCTCCTCAGGCCCACTGCGGATCAGATAGGGCTCGCTGCGGGACCAGCTGCGGGCATGGCCGATCAAGAGCGGATCGGCCGGGGCGTACACGAAGGAAGGATCGCGGGGAATGGCCTCCACGGCGGCCCGATCCCCCTCCATCCGCACCGCCCGGGTGATCGCCTGCACGAAGCGGCTGCGGGTCACCACCGTGCTCAGGTAGGCCACCAC
>DAIQNM010000143.1:0-7224 GCA_036788375.1 Cyanobium sp. CTOTU6536
CCTTGGCCTCGGCCACCTTCTCGCCCCGGGCGATCACGGCGATGCGGATGGTCTGACCGGTGCCGTGGGGCAGGGCCACGGTGGTGCGCAGCTGCTGGTCGGTGTACTTGGGATCGATGCCCAGGCGCACGTGGGCTTCCAGGGTTTCATCAAACTTGGCGGTGGCGTTGGCCTTCACCAGTTCGATCGCTTCGAGGGGTTCGTAGGTGCGGTCTTCGACCTTGGCGGCGGCGACGGCAAAACGCTTGGAGATCTTTGGCATGGCGGGAATGGGGTGCGAGCGACCGCTGTGGTCTCCCCCGGCGGGGTGAATGGAAGGGGACAGGGAATCGGGGTCAGGCCCGCAGGCGGGCCGACTCCGGGGAGCGTCAATCGTTGATGGCGACGCCCATGTTGCGGGCGGTGCCGGCGATGATGCGCACGGCCGACTCCACGCTGGTGCAGTTGAGGTCGGGCAGCTTGGTCTTGGCGATCTCCTCGAGCTGGGCGCGGCTGATGGCGCCGACGCTGCCCTTGGCGGAGGTGGCGGCACCCTTTTCGATGCCGGCCGCCTTGGAGATCAGCACCGAAGCGGGCGGGGTCTTGGTGATGAAGGTGAAGCTGCGGTCTTCAAAGACCGAAATCTCCACAGGAATCACATACCCGGCCTTCTCCTGGGTGCGGGCGTTGTACTCCTTGCAGAACGCCATGATGTTGACGCCATGCTGACCGAGGGCTGGGCCCACGGGGGGAGCTGGGTTGGCTTTGCCGGCGTTGAGGGCCAGCTTGATCACGGCTACGACTTTCTTGGCCATCGGCTGGGCTGGGGTTGGGTCTCCTAGGGGAGACGGGGGAACGGGGCTCCCGGTGGGAACGGGGAAGGGTCTGCGGATGACCGGAACCCAAAGGGTCCGGCTAGGTGGTGATCACCCCGAAGGATGAAACACCGGGGCCGCCCTCCGCAGGGAGGCGGCCGGAGGCGATCAGCTCTGCTTGCTGATCTGGGAAAACTCGAGCTCCACCGGGGTTTCCCGGCCAAAGATCGAGAGCAGGGCCTTGAGCTTGCTGCGCTCGCCGGAAACCTCGATCACCTCGCCCTGGAAGTCCTTGAACGGACCGGCCGTCACCAGGATCTGGTCGCCTTCGGTGATGTCGACCTTGAGGACCGGCTTCTTCTCGGCGGCCCGCTTGAAGATGCGCTCCACCTCCTGGCGGCTGAGGGGGCGGGGCTTAATGTGGCCGCGGGCCTTGCCGGTGGCACGGCGCTCCTCCTGACCCACAAAGTTGATCACGTTGGGGGTGCTGCGCACCGCCATCATCGTGTCCTCATCGAGGATCATTCGCACCAGCACATAGCCGGGGAACACCTTCTCCTCGATCGACTGGCGGCTGCCATCCTTCTTGAGCTTGATCCCAGGGGTCTGGGGAATTTCGATCTCGAGGATGCGGTTGTCGACCCCGAGGGTCACGGCCCGCTGCTCGAGGGTGGCTTTCACCTTCTTTTCACAGCTGGAGGCCACCTGCACCGCAAACCAGCGGGCCACCTGGGGCTTGCTAGCCGCTTCACCCTCGCCCCCCCCCTCAGCTGCCGCGTCCAGGGCCAGTTCGGCGCCGCCCAGGTCGTCGTCCGGCAGGTCGAGCACCAGGGGGCTGTCTTGATCGTGGTCGGACACGGAACTCAGGGAGGATGACATCAACGGAACACCTGGCTGGAGACCCAGCCGTAGAAGCGGTCAATGGCCGCGATGGCGGCAGCCGAGAGCGCCACCATCAAGATCACCGCCACCGACTCGCTGAACAGCTGCTGCCGGCTCGGCCACACCACCTTGCCCAGCTCGCCCATGGTGGCGGCCATGAATCCACTGGCCACCTCGGAATCGAGAGGATCGGCGGGGGTTACCTCGCCCCCTTCCCCTTCCGGGGGGCCGGGGACCACCGTGGAGAAACCCTCGGACGCGGCGTCGGAGGCGGCTGAAGTGGGAGGGGCCGGATCCACGGAGCTGGGGTGCACCGACAAACGAATACCCTACCGGACGCCCGATCCGTCCTAGGGGAAGGGGACGAACCGCAGCTCGGCGCCCTCCCCCGCCGTCGGGACCACGGCTTCCACCCGCACCCCCTTGGCCCCGCGGAAGCGGTCCTCCAGCAGGTGGGTGGCCAGCGGATTCTCGATCCGGCGCCGCAACACCCGGCGCAGGGGCCGGGCGCCGTATTCGGGCTCGTAGCCCTGCCCGGCCAGCAGGGTCACCGCCGCCTCGTCGACCCGTAGCTCCAGCTGCTGCTCCCGCAGCAGGGCAGCCAGCTCGGCCAGCTGGAGGCGCACAATCCGCTGGAGATCGCTGGCGGCCAAGGGGCGGAAGCGGATCACCTCATCGATGCGGTTGAGGAATTCCGGCCGGAACTGGCGGGCCAGGGCCTCCTCCACGGCCCGGTCGAGGCTGCGATCGAGCTCCTGCTCCCGCTGGGCCGCTCCGGCATCGGGTGCCGCATCGGGCCGATTCCCAGCCCCAGCCTGCCCCCGCCCGGCCCTGGCCCGCTCCAGGATCGCCCGGCTGGCCAGGTTGCTGGTCATGATCACCACGGTGTGGCGGAAGTCCACGGTGCGGCCCTGGGAATCGGTGAGGCGACCGTCGTCGAGCACCTGCAGCAGCAGGTTGAACACCTCGGGGTGGGCCTTCTCCACCTCATCGAGCAGCAGCACCGCGTAGGGGCGGCGGCGCACGGCCTCGGTGAGCTGCCCCCCCTCCTCGTAGCCCACATATCCCGGCGGCGCCCCCACCAGGCGGGCCACGGCATTGCGCTCCATGAATTCACTCATGTCGAGCCGCACCAGGGCCTCCTCGCCATCGAAGAGGGAACCGGCCAGGGCCTTGGCCAGCTCGGTCTTGCCCACGCCGGTGGGCCCCAGGAAAAGAAAGGAACCCACCGGCCGGGTGGGGGCCTGCATGCCGGCCCGGGCCCGGCGGATCGCCGCGGCCACCGCCGCCACCGCCTCGGGCTGGCCGATCACCCGTTCGCCGAGGCGGTTCTCCAGCTCCAACAGTTTCTGGCGCTCGCCGGCCAAGAGCCGCTGGATCGGGATGCCGGTGGAACGGGCCACCACATCGGCGATGTCGCCCTCCTCCACCTGCTCCCGCAGCAATGGATCGGCCTGGAGTTCGGCCTCCACGAACTGGCGGCGCTGCTGCACAGCGCGCAGCTGGTCATGCTCGAGGCGGGCCGCCTCCTCGTCGTCGCCGAGGCGCTCGGCCTCCGCGATGGCATGGCGCAGGTCCTCGTCCTGGCGGAGCAGCTCCCGCAACTCCGCCAGCCGCTCCCGCTCGTCAGCCCAGCGCTGCTGCAGGGTCTCCAGGGCCCCCTGGGCGGTCCGCCGCCGCTCCTGGAGCGCCAGCCGGTCCTCCAGCGGCGCCGCCTCGGCGGATAGCAGGGCCAGCTCGACCCGGCGCAGTTCTGCCTCGGCCTCCTCCACGGCCTGGGGTTTGGAGGTCGCCTCCATGCGCAACTGGGCGGCGGCCTCATCGACCAGATCAATGGCGGAATCGGGGAGGCAGCGGTCGCTCAGGTAGCGACCGGCCAGGCGGGCCGCCGCCACCAGGGCCCCATCGGTGATGGTCACGCCGTGGTGCAACTCATAGCGCTCCTTCAGACCCCGCAGGATCTGCAGACAGGTTTCGCCATCCGGCTCCCGGATCAACACCTGCTGGAAACGGCGCTCCAGGGCCGGGTCCTTCTCAATCGTGCGGCGGTAGTCCTCGGGGGTGGTGGCGCCGATGCAGCGCAGATCGCCCCGGGCCAGCACGGGCTTGAGCAGGCTGGCGGCATCCGGGCCGGAGCGGTCGCCGCCCACCACGGTGTGGAGTTCATCGATGAACAGCACCACGCCACCGCCGCCATCCCCGGCGGCCACCTCCCCCTCCCGCACCTCCGCGAGCACCTCCCGCAGGCGCTCCTCAAACTGGCCGCGGAACTTGGCGCCGGCGACCAGGGCGCCGAGGTCGAGGGCGACCAGGCGCAGGCCCCGCAGGGCCTCCGGCACATCACCCAGCACGATGCGCTGGGCCAGGGATTCCACCACCGCCGTTTTGCCCACGCCCGATTCGCCCACCAACACCGGATTGTTCTTGCCGCGACGCGACAACACCTGGATCAGCCGGCGGATTTCGGCATCCCGGCCGATCACCGGATCCAGATCGCCCGCCCGGGCGGCGGCGGTGAGGTCGCGGCCGTAGCGCTCCAGGGCGGTGCCGCCCTGCTCCGGGTCCAGCGGTTCGAGGCGCAGCCCATCGCCGCTGCCACCGGCCGGGGCTTCGGGCCGACCCGATCCAGGGCCGGGGCCAGCGGCAGGGCTAGCCGGGGCCGACCAGGGAGAGGGGCCGCTCCCGGGGGACTGGGAGAGCGGGGGTTGCTCTGGGGATTCGGCGTCGACCCAGCCATCGGCGGGGCCAGGCGCCGTCCCGCCACCCACCGGACGCCACTGGCGCAGCAGCAGGTCCTCGCTGAGGCCCTCATCGGCCAGCAGGCGGGCGGCGATGCGGGGTTCCTCCAGCAGGGCCAGCAGCAGGTGGGGTCCATCCAGCAGCCGCTCTCCCCAGGCGGCGCGGCGCCGGTCGGCGGCCTCCAAGAGCTCCTCGAGCGCATCGCCGATGAAGAGGCTCTCCCCGCTGGCGGGGGGTTGGTCGGCGCAGAAGGCCTCCAACCGATCGAGCAGCCGATTTTCATCCACCGGCAGGGGGCCGGCCCAGGCGGCGAAGCGGGGATCGGTGAAGAGGGTGAGCAGCAGGTGCTCCACATCCATCGCCCCGTGGCGCCAGCGACGGGCCAGGTCCTGGCTGGCGATCAGCAGATCCCAGGCGGCATCGCTAAAGCAGTCCGGCTCGGCGGTGAGGCTGGCCCGGGGACGGGGTGGGGTGGACAGGGGGGGCATCGGCGGCGGGAAGGGCGGCTCAGGGTCAGCTCTGGAGCTGGATGAGTTCCACCTTGTAGCCATCGGGGTCTTCCACGAAGGCGATCACGGTGCTGCCGTGCTTCATCGGTCCGGGTGGCCGCACCACCCGCCCCCCCCGCCCGGCGATGGCCGCGCAGGTGGCCTGGATGTCGTCGACCCCGATGGCGATGTGGCCATAGCCGTCGCCCAGGGCGTAGGAGCTGGTGTCCCAGTTGTGGGTGAGCTCGAGCACGGCGTTGTCGCTCTCCTTGCCATAACCCACGAAGGCCAGGGTGAAACGGCCCTCCGGGTAATCACGGCGGCGCAGCAAGGTCATGCCCAGCACCTCCGTATAGAAGCGGAGCGAAAGCTCCAGATCCCCGACCCGAAGCATGGTGTGGAGCAGGCGCATCGGAAAGGCAGGGGCAGCCGGTAGGCCCATTCTGACCAACACCCCCACGACTGCGCCCCAGCGGAGCGGCGGAACGCTTCCGAACCCGCCACCACGAACCTGGGCCTCCGTAAGAAAGGGCACACATCAAGGGGTGGGGGAGACCCATAGGATCGCGCCACGACCCTCCATCTCCCCCCGTGTACAACTCCCTCGACCTGATGATCGATTCGATTGTGGCCCGCGAGGTGCTCGATTCCCGCGGCACCCCCACGGTCGAAGCGGAGGTGTATCTCGATGGCGGTGCCAGCGGCCGGGCGATCGTGCCCAGCGGCGCCAGCACCGGTGCCCACGAGGCCCACGAACTGCGCGATGGCGGTAAGGAGTACTTCGGCAAAGGGGTGCAGAAGGCCGTGGAAAACATCGAGGAGCGGATCGCCCCCGCCCTCTGCGGCCTCAGCGCCCTCGACCAGGCCGCCGTGGATGCAGCCATGAATGACCTCGACGGCAGCGACAACAAGAGTGCCCTTGGGGCCAACGCGATCCTGGCGGTGAGCCTGGCCACCGCCCACGCCGCCGCCAACTCCCTCAACCTGCCGCTCTACCGCTACCTGGGCGGCCCGATGGCCAACCTGCTGCCGGTGCCGCTGATGAACGTGATCAATGGCGGCGCCCACGCCTCCAACAGCCTGGATTTCCAGGAATTCATGATCGTGCCCCACGGCGCCGAAAGCTTCCGCCAGGCCCTGCGGATGGGGGCCGAGGTGTTCCAGACGCTCAAGGGATTGCTCAAGGATCGCGGCATGTCCACCGCCGTGGGTGACGAGGGCGGCTTCGCCCCGGACCTGGGCAACAACGAAGCCGGCGACATTCTGATCCAGGCGATCGAGCAGGCCGGCTACAAGCCGGGTGAGGAAATCTCCCTGGCCTTGGATGTGGCAAGCAGCGAGTTTTACAAGGATGGTCGCTATGCCTTCGGCGGCGGCAGCTACAGCAGCGCCGAGATGGTGGACCAGCTGGCGGCCCTGGTCAGCCGCTATCCGATCGTCTCGATCGAGGATGGCCTGGCCGAAGACGACTGGGATGGCTGGAGCCTGCTCACCCAGAAACTGGGCGCCACCGTGCAGCTGGTGGGCGACGACCTGTTCGTGACCAACACCACCCGCCTGCAGCAGGGCATCGAGCGGGGCGTGGCCAACTCGATCTTGATCAAGGTGAATCAAATTGGCTCGCTCACCGAGACGCTGCAGGCGATCGATCTGGCCGGCCGGGCCGGTTACACCAGCGTGATCAGCCACCGCAGCGGTGAAACCGAGGACGTGACCATCGCCGACCTGGCCGTGGCCACCCGCGCCGGCCAGATCAAGACCGGCTCCCTCAGCCGCTCCGACCGCGTGGCCAAGTACAACCAATTGCTGCGGATCGAGGACGAACTCGGCACCCAGGCGATCTATGCCGGCGTGGAGGATCGCGGGCCGCGGGGCCGCAGCTGAGCGGGGAACCCGGCAATCGCCACAGGCTAGCAAAGGTTCAGGAAGCCGAGATCAGGCTGAACAAGGCCTTCAGTGATGCGAGAACATTGCCACGGCTTGATGGCAAGAAATGCCACAGGGGACCATACTGCTAGCCTTGCGTGGCTGGCTTCGCCATCAATCGCGAGCATTGCCAACCCCTCTTCCCTCAAGACTCGGTTTCGGCACATCCGGCATCATGGGTGCCGCACTGACCACGGGTGGCAGGCTGAGGCTGCTGGAAACGGCCTTTGAACAGGGGATTCGTCATTTTGATACCGCCCCCTTGTATGGACAGGGCGAAGCCGAATCACTGTTGGCACGCTTCCTTGGATCCAAGCGGGACGCCATCACAATCACCACGAAATTCGGACTGCGTCCACGTCCGATCCCTGCTGTGGCGCGCCCGCTCATCCCGC
>DAIQNM010000144.1:0-7221 GCA_036788375.1 Cyanobium sp. CTOTU6536
CGGCGGGCACGGCCCTGAAGGAGCAGATCCTGCTGGCCCTCTCCAGCGTGGTGATGCTGGACGACCTGTCCGCCGAGACCGGCGGGGACATGGCCTGGGCGGAGGCGCTTCAGCAGGCCGCGGCCCGGGAAGGGACCCTCACCCTGGCGAGGGTGCTGCGGGAGCTACCAGGACAATCGGTGACGATCGACCTGGAAGAGGCGGTGTGGCAGATCGGCGGGATCATCCGCCAGCAGCGGCAGGCGGATCGGCGCTTGGCAGGCCGGATCCCCCAGGCCGTGGACCCGGCCCTCGCCAAGCCTGGACCCCTCAGGCCCCTGCACAGCAGCACCAGCCTGATGGTGCCCCACCGCCCCCGGCCGCTGCTGGTGGAGGTGGTCCGGCCGGAGCGGGGCGGCAGCGGGCGGCTCGTGCTGATCTCCCATGGCATCTGGGATGACGCCACCAGCTTCATGGGCTGGGCCAACCACCTGGCCAGCCATGGCTACAGCGTGCTGCTGAGCCAGCACCCGGGCAGCGATGGCGCCCAACAACGGGCGATGCTCGCCGGAAAGATCCCACCGCCGAGCCCCAAGGAACTCAAGCTCCGCCCCCTGGACCTCAGCGCCCTCCTGGATGGGGTCGCGGCCGGCCAAATCGCCGGACTGGGCCAGGTCCGCAGCGATGCGGTGGTGGTGATCGGCCATTCCTGGGGGGCCACCACGGCCCTGCAGTTGGCGGGCGCCAAGCCCAACGCACGCCAGATCGTGGAGCGCTGCCACAACCCCCGTGACCCCCAGCGCAACCTGAGCTGGGTGCTGCAGTGCAGCTTCGCTGAAAGCGCCGATCGGGCCCTCAAACCAGACCGAAGGGTGGTGGCCGTGGCGGCGGTGAGTCCCATGGTGAGCCTGTTGTTTGCCGATGGCGCCCGCGAAGGGCTCATGGCGCGCACCCTGGTGATCGCCGGCAACCGCGACTGGATCACCACCCCCGACCCCGAAGCGGTGGAGGGGTTTCAGGCCCCGGCAGCCCTCGGCCATCGGCTGGTGCTGGTGCAGGGCGGCGACCACTTCAACCTGCGGGCCCCAGCCGGCGGCGATGGCGGGCCCCTGCAGGCCCTGCTGCTCGCCTGGGTGCGGGGCGCCTTCCAGGCCGGCGCCGCCGTGCGGCCATCCCCAGGCGCCCCGGAGCTGCTGGGCGAGAAGGGGTGGGGCAACACCACCCTGCCCCTGGTGCTGGTGAAGCAGGGATCCTGAAGCCGGGGAAGCCCCCACAGGGGCAGATCGTCGCGAAGCCCCTGAAGAAGCGAGGGGTCATTCCGGCTCAGCTGGGCAAATAAAGCCGCCCTTCAATCGCGTCGTATTCGAACAGCTCGCCGTAGCGCCCCCAATCCACGGTGGTGGCCAGCTGGCGCTCGGCTTCCTCCAGGGGGAAATAGTCGTCCCAGATGCCGAGGAAGAAATCGGAACGCATGGCGTGGTTTTCCTTCTCCTGCAAGGTGTGCACGATGCTGCTGAGCACCGGGACGCGGCCTAGGGCCTGCTGGCGGAAAAGATCCTTGCTGCGCAGGATCGTGGTGGTGGCGAAGTCGCGGCCAATGGCGCTGAGGTGCACATCCCCATCGGCCACCTCCGCGAAGCCCAGCAGCACGGCCGCATCGAGCAGGGGCAGCAGATCATCCACCTCCAGCTGCAGCCGCTGGGCCAGCTGGGGAATCGAGCCATCGCCATCGCGCTTTTCGGCCACCAGCTCCAGCAGGCCGCTGATGCCCCCCACCCGCACGTGGGGCAGGGGCTTGGCGAAGGGGGAGCCGCTGCTGCGCTGCCGAGCAGGATCCCGGCCGGCATCGGCGCCCACCTCACCGGTCACGGCAATGTCCGGGTTGGTCATGACGGAATAGATGTAATCCACCAGGGCCTTGAAGCGGGGATGGCTGCGGTCGTGGGGCCGGGGCAGGTTGACCAGCAGCTCGCCGCGGATGCGGCCGGGCTTGGAGCCAAGGATCACCACCCGATCGGCCAAATAAACGGCCTCCTCGATGTTGTGGGTCACGATCAGGATGCTTTTGGAGGGGAAGGTGCCCGCATTCCAGAGGTCATCGATTTCCCCGCGCAGGTTTTCGGCGGTGAGCACATCGAGGGCGCTGAACGGCTCATCCATGAACAGCACCTCCGGCTCCAGCACAAAGGCCCGGGCGAAGCCCACCCGCTGCTTCATGCCGCCGGAAAGCTCCTTGGGGTAGGCGTTCTCGAAACCATCGAGGCCCACGATGTCGATCGCCTTGAGGGCCCGTTCCCGCCGCTCGGCCAGGGGCACATGGCGGGCCGCCAGCCCCAGTTCCACGTTGTCCTGCACCGTGAGCCAGGGCAGCAGGGCAAAGCTCTGGAACACCATCGCCAGGTTGGGATTGGCGCCGCGCATCGGGATGCCATTGCTGCGCACCTCCCCCTGGCTGGGCCGAATCAGGCCGGACATGATCCGCAGCAGGGTGCTCTTGCCGCTACCGCTCCGCCCCAGCAGGGCCACCACCTCACCGGCATGCACCGAGAGGCTCACATCGCCCAGCACCGTGAATTCGCCCTTGCCCTCCGGCAGGGGGAAGCGCTTGGAAACATGGTCAACGGTGATCAATTCCATCGGGAGCGCGAGATGGGGCGAAGGGGTGGCGGTCAAGGCGGTGGTGATCAGCGGAGCTCAGAGGTGGTATCGGGTTTCGGCCAGGTCGTAGAGGCGGCGCCAGAACAGCCGGTTGAAGCCCACCACAAACAGGCTCATCATTCCGATCCCCAGCACGATGCGGGGCCAGTCACCGCGGGTGGTGGCTTCGGCGATGTAGGCCCCTAGGCCGCTGGCGGTGAGGGTGATGCTGCCCCAGCTCACCACCTCCGAAACGATGCTGGCGTTCCAGGCACCGCCGCTGGCGGTGACCCCACCGGTGACCCAGGTGGAAAAGATGCCCGGGATGATCAGCTTGCGCCAGCGCTGCAGGCCCTTGAGGCCCACGTCATCGGCCATCTCCCGCAGGTCGGAGGGGATGGTCTGGGCGCCGGCGATGGCGTTGAAGAGGATGTACCACTGGGCCCCCAGGGCCATCAGCAGGATCGAACCCCAACCGATCGAAATGTGGGTGCGGATGAAGAAGAGGGTGGCGAAGGGGAAGATGAAATTGGCCGGAAACGAGGCCAGGAACTGCACCAGGGGCTGCAGCAGCCTCGCCAGCTTGGGGTGAAAGCCGATCGCCACACCGATCGGGGTCCAGATCACGGTGGCCGCCAGCAGCAGCAGCGTGACCCGCGCCAGGGTGAGCAGCCCCAGCCGGAACACCGTGGCCACCTCGGCCAGGCCGACCCGGGTGAGCACGAAATGAAGCAGGGCCGCCAGCAGGGCGCCAATCACCACCAGCAGCGCCAGGTTGAAGAGGCGGTCCTGACCTGACGGGGCGGCTTCTTCTTCCTCCTGGTCTGTGACCGGGCCCAGCAGGCCCGACATCAGCCGGTCCACAGCCTCCAGGGCCGGCGTGGAGGTTGCTGCCAGCAGGCGGGGGATGTGGGCGGTGGTGAGCAGGTCGAACAACCAGGATTCGGGTGCATCGCCCGAACCGCTCAGCTCCAGCCGGAAGCGATCCGACCAGGCCACCAGCGGCCGCCAGAACAGCTGATCGACCAGCAGGATCACCACCGCCATGGTGGCCATGGCCCAGCCCAGGGCCCGCAGATCCTGGGCCGCAATCGCCGCCGCCACGTAGGAGCCGATCCCCGGCAGGGTGTAGTCGTGGTTGAGGACGCTGATCGCCTCACTGGCGGCGACGAAGAACCAGCCGCCGCCGAAGCTCATCATCGCGTTCCAGAGCAGGGGAATCGCGGCGGAGGGGAGCTCCAGGCGGGTGAAGCGCTGCCAGCGCGAGAGGCGATAGAGGGTGGTGGCCTCGCCCAGCTCCTTGGGCACCGTGCGCAGCGATTGATAGAAGGAGAAGGTCATGTTCCAGACCTGGCTGGTGAAGATCGCGAAGATCGACGCCGCCTCCAGGCCCAGCAAGCTGCCTGGGAAAAGGGCAATGAAACCGGTGACCGTGATCGAAAGGAAGCCGAGCACCGGCACCGACTGAAGGATGTCGAGCAGGGGCACGAGCACCCGCTCGGCGCGGCGGTTGTGGGCGGCAACCCAGCCGTAGATCAGCGTGAACAGGAGGGAGGCCGCCAGGGCGATGAACATCCGCAGGGTGGAGCGGGCGGCGTAATCGGGGAGGTGGCGCGGATCCAGCGACACCGTGGGGCTCACGTCCGGCGGCCGGAAGCTCACCATCGCCTCGCTACCGACGTGGGCGATCACCGCCAGGAGGGCCAGCACCCCCAGAATCACGGCCAGATCCGGCAGCCCGAAAGCACCACTCCGACGGAGCACCTCTGGCTCCGGCAACGGTTTCATGACCCACTAGTTGATGACTCGAACTTTAGGTAGGGGCGCTGGTGTTGCCGGCGACAAGGGCCCACCCCGGCCGGGCCGGCCAACCCGTCCAGCCTGCCGGTGTGTCGCAGCACACCGCTGGGGCCCCCTGGCCTCCAGCCATCCTCAGTAAGCTCCGGCCACGGCTGATCAAGGCAAGCCCCATGCCAGCGGAACCGGATCAGGCCGGCCGGTCCGACTGGCCCCACCGGTTGCCGGCGGGGTCGGCAGGCTGGATCGGTGGGGAGAAGGCTGCGGGGAAGGAGATGGTTGCGGGGAAGGAGGGAGCAATGAAGGAAAACCTGAATGGGTCATCACCCCAAGACCTGGCGGTCGCCCCCCCCGGACGGGGTTGGCCCGGTGCTTCGCTGTGGCGCCGCATCCCGCCCCCTTGGCGGCCGCTGCTACTGCTGGCTCCGATCGCTGCGGCCCTGCTGGTGCGGGGCCTGCTGAACAGCGCCCCCACCCCCAGCCGCCGGCCACCCCCCCTGGTGCAGACCGCGCCGGTGGTGCTGGGGTCGATGGAGGAGCGCTATCCCGTCAGCGCCGAGGTGAAGCCCCTGGTGTCGGTGGAGGTGCGGCCGGAGGTGAGCGGCACGATCCAGCGCCTCTACTTCCAGGAGGGCACCGAGGTGCGGCGCGGTGATCCCCTCGCCCTGATCAACCCCACCCCTTACCAGGTGGCCCTCGACCAGGCCCGCGCCAACACCAGCCGCGCCCGGGCCCGGATCGGGGAAGCCCAGGCCCAGCGGCGGCTGGCCGAGGCCCAGTTGCGCCTGGCCAGCGGCCGGGCCCGCCGCTATGTGGGGCTCAGCCGCCAGGGCGCCCTCAGCCGCGACGACGAGGAGAACTACCGCACCCAGGAGCTGGTGGCCCGCGCCAACCTGGAAGCCCTCAAGGGCAGTGCCGCCAGCGCCGAAGCCGAACTGGCCGCCGCCCGCGCCGCCGAAGCCGCCGCCCGCCTCAACCTCAACCACACCCTGCTGCGCGCACCGATCAGCGGCCGCATCGGCCAGCAGCGGATCAGCCCGGGCAACCTGGTGCGCGAACAGGAGGGCAAGCCCCTGGTGGTGATCAACCAGACCAGCCCCCTCGATGCGGTGTTCGGCATCCCCCAGCGCTGGGAGGAGCGGATTCAGGTGGGCCAGCGCCTGCGGATCGAGGGGCGTCCGGGCCTCGTGGGGCGGATCGTGTCGCTCGACAACACCACCAACGCCAGCACCGGCACCGTGCTGGCCAAGGCCAGGCTGGAGGGCAACACAGCGGGCCTGACCCCCGGCGAGACCGTGAATGCCAGCCTGCTGGTGCGGCGCCTCGATGGGGCCCTGGTGCTGCCGAGCCGGGCCGTGCAGCGGGGCCAGCAGGGGCCCTTCGTGTACGGCGCCCGCGGCGGCAAGGCCGTGCTGGTGCCGGTGAAGGTGCTGGCCAGCGATGGCCGCCGCACCGCCGTGGAGGCGGACCTGCAGCCCGGTGAGCCGGTGGTGGTGGCGGGTCAGTTCGCGCTGATGCCCGGCGGCCCGCTGCGCACGGGCGCCGATCGCCAGGGCCAGCCCGGATCAGGGACTGCCGCCGGCAATCGCCCCAGGCAGCAGCAGCCATGAACCTCTCCGCGGCGGCGATCCGGCGACCGATCGCCACCCTGCTGCTCAGCCTCGCCCTGGTACTGGCAGGCCTGGTGGGCTACGGCCAGCTGGCGATCAGCGACCTGCCCAACATCGATTTCCCCACCCTCCAGGTGAGCGCCTCCCTGCCGGGGGCCGATTCGGAAACCATGGCCAGCGCCGTGGCCCTGCCGCTGGAGCAGCAGTTCTCCAGCCTGCCGGGACTCACCACGGTGACCTCCAGCAGCACCCAGTCGAGCAGCCAGATCACCCTGCAGTTCGACCTCTCCCGCGATGTCGACGCCGCCGCCCAGGACGTGCAGACCGCCATCTCCCAGGCCCAGCGCCAGTTGCCAGCCGGCATGCCCAATCCGCCTTCGGTGCGCAAGGTGAATCCGGCCGAGCAGCCGATCCTCTATCTGGTGCTCACCTCCTCGGTGCTGCCGCTCTCGGAGGTGAACCGGGCCGCGGAGATCCAGATCGCCCAGCGCCTCTCGATGCTCAGCGGCGTGGCCCAGGTCAACATCTTCGGGGCCCAGAAGTACGCGGTGCGGGTGAAGATGCGCCCCCAACAGCTGGCAGCGCGCCAGCTGGGGGTGAACGACGTGGTGGCGGCGGTGCAGAGCGCCAACTCCACGATTCCGGCGGGCACGCTCTACACCCCTGAGCGCACCTATGCGATCCGCGACAATGGCCGCCTGCTCGATGCCGACGCCTTCGCCGATCTGGTGGTGGCCTACCGCAACGGCTCACCGATCCGGCTGGCCGATGTGGCCGAAGTGAGCGACAGCGTGGCCAATGAACGGCTAGCCAGCCGCTTCAACGGTGTGCGCTCGATCGTGCTGGCGGTGCAGCGCCAACCCGGCAGCAACGCGGTGGCGATCAACCAGCGCATCCTGGAGATGTTGCCCGAGCTGCGGGAGCGGATCCCCGCCGCGATCACGGTGCGGGTGCTTTTCGACCGCTCCGAGAGCATCCGGGCCGCCATCGACGACGTGCAGCAGTCGCTGCTGCAGAGCGTGCTGCTGGTGGTGGGGGTGGTGGTGCTCTTCCTGGGCTTCACCACCACCGCCCTGATCCCCGGCCTGGCGATCGCGGTGTCGTTGATCGGCACCTTCGCGGTGATGGCCCTGCTGGGCTTTTCGCTCGACAACCTCTCCTTGATGGCCCTCACCCTGAGCGTGGGCTTCGTGGTGGA
>DAIQNM010000145.1:0-7154 GCA_036788375.1 Cyanobium sp. CTOTU6536
GCAAGAGCGAATACGAGGAGCTCCTGAGCCGCACGGCCCTGCCGGTGGGGGTGCGTAAGGGAATGGTGGATGCCATGGGCAACAGCCAGGCCGGGCCGGTGGTGCTCGGCCCCAACACCTGCATGGACCTGCCCTCAGATGCGTCCTTTGAGTTCGTCGAGATCCGGGCCCGCTCGCTTGCGGAGCACCGGGCCTGGCTCCAGATCCTCGATGACACCATGCGCCGCGACGCCCTGATCCCCAGCCAGAACCGCGGCGCCGCGCGCACCGAGATGGAAATCAGCCTCACCGCCTCCCAGAGCTATGCCCTGCTGCAGGCGATGGCGATCCAGAAGGCCTCGCTGTTTTCCACCCTTCTTCAGCACTGGTGCGCGCTGACCGGCGAAACCCTCACCCCCGGAGCCGGCCTGCAGCTGACGGTGAGCCCGCTCATCCCGCCAATCCAACCCCAGCCCCAGGTGAAGGAATGGATCGAGTTGTTCGACAAGGGGGTCATCAGCCGGGAGGAGCTGCGGCACCAGCTGGCGCTGGCCACGGCCAATGCGATCAGCAGTCCGACGCTGGATGACAGCCCGGCCACCAGGGCGGGGGAGGGGAGCCAGGCCCCAGAGCCCAGGGCGCCTGAAGGCTCTGCGCGGGTTCCACTGAGGCAAGAGGAGTCAGCCTCGCCTGCAGCCACATGAGCCAGACCCCGACCGACTCGCCCTACCGCTGGCGCGCTGCCGACCTGGAGGGCATCCGGGTTGCCCTCGCTATTCCGGCCCGGTTGCCTGCGATCCGGGCGATCAACGACGCCATGGCTGATCTGGAGCAGCTCTACCCCGATGCCATCCCCACCGCCCGCAGGGAGCTCGATGCCATCGCCGCCATCGAGACCGAGCTGGCGGGGCTGGGCCCCGAGCAGCTGCAGGCGCCGATCGAGACCCGCCACAAGGCCGTGTCCCCGGATGCACTGCCGGCGGACGGCACCCTGCCGGTGAAAAAGGCGGACGTGATCGAGTTCGACACCGAGCTGCTGCGGGAAGAAACGATCACCCGCTACGGCGAGGGCCTCTCGATCGAGGCTGCCCTCCGCCGCCAGCGGGGCAGCCATGCCCAGGCCCTGCTGCTGATGCTCCCGACCCTGGCGAGCTGGAGCCGCGATCCGCAGCTGAGTGGCAGCGGCAGTGGGTTCACCGCAGCGCTGGAGCGGGGGTGAAGCGTGACCAGCACCCCAGGGGCGGGGGCTTTGCCCCCCTCGGCGCTGCAGCCCTACGCCAACGCCCGCATCCTGCTCTTCTCCAACGCCATCCCCGGCGTGCTCGATTCCGATCGCACCGGGCGCTTCCTGTTTGAGGGGTTCCTCAAGAGGCTGCGGGGGATCTCCAGCAAGGAGAACTCACCGGGCGTCGACACGGGGGACTTCACCTACGAGGGATACCTCACCCGCGGGGCGCTGCTTCCGCTGAAACCCTCCCAGCCGTGGGACTGGCTGGGGGCGGCCATCAGTTGGAGCACCAGCGGAATCCGACCGATGTCTGCCACCACCCCGGCGCTGCTCACCCCCTGTTTCGGGGCGGTGTGGCTTGGGCCGCTAGTTGAGTTGCGCTCCCCCGGACTGCTCCCCTCCCCCAGCCGGGGGCAGCTAGCGGCCTTTTCGGTCACGGAGTTCGGTGGCCTCTACGGCGCCGGCGGCATCGGCTCGTTGACCCAGCCACTGCTTGGCGAGCGGGTCCAGGCCGCCCTCAAGCCCAACCGCGTCGTGGTCGTCGCAAGTGGCGAGAGCCTCAACCTGCTCGCCGAGCGGCACCTCACCACCGTCACCACCCTGCGGGGGCTGAACCCCACCCTCACCGGGAAGCCCTCCGATCCGCTGCCGGTGGGCAGCTGGCTGTTCATCCCCAAGCGCCGTGCCGCCGCCAACGCCGACACCAGCACCACCAGCCTGCCGGCTGGCTTCTATACCCCCGAAACCCTGGCCACCTACTTGGGGGTCTCCACCTCCACGATCTACAGCTGGAACTCCAGTGGCTACGGGCCTCCCTTCGTGAAGCTGGGCAACCTGGTCCGCTACACCTACGAGGACGTGGAGATCTGGCTGGCCAGGCAGTTGGAGCTTTCGCGGAGTTAAGCCCTACAAGCGCTGCGGCCGCTTGGCCGTGTCGATTAGCAGGTTGTGCAGAAGCTCCTTGCTGCTGATCAGCAGGTGGGCCATCCAGGTGCCCGTCAGCTTCGGCTCGGCGAGGAGATCACCCCGGCAGCGGTCCATGGCCTGCTCGATCTCAGCGAGCTCCCGGCCGATGTTTCGCACCATCGCTTCGGTGCTCTCGCGGGGGGAGGAGCTTGGCGGCTTCTGCATGGCCTCCACTCTGCCGGGAGCGCTCAACCAAAGCGGTAGTGCTTGCGCACCGGGGCGTGCACCTCCCAGGTGCAGCTCAGCCCGGCGTCAAACACCACCAGATCACCGGCGCCAAAGCGCACCGGCTCCCCACCCTCGGGAGTGACGGTCACCTCTCCCTCCAGCAACAGGCAGGTCTCCTGCTCGTCGTAGCTCCAGGGGAAGGTGCTGACGCCACAGCCCCAGGTCGGCCAGCACGTCACACCCAGGCTCTGCAGCTGCGCCGGATCCGGGTTGGACATGACCGTGATGCCGCTGGCCATGGCGTGTACATGCGAACCGGGGGCATTGTCGACCGGGCCAGGCAATAGGTGTTGAGCACAGCCCGGATGGGGTGCTCCTCCACGACAGCCGCGATGGGTCATGGCCACTGCCACCTCTGCTTCTTCCCCCTCCAGCACCGCCGCCTCCAGCGGCCAGGGCGCTGACGACAACTACACCTCCAGCTCCAGCGCCGATGGCGGTGCTGATCCCCAAGGCGACAACCTCCCCAGTGATCCGCTTGCCGCGGCTCAGCCTCCGGCTTCAGCAACGCCTCCCAGCGACATCGGAACCGACGACAGCCGCTCTTCCGATCCCCTCAAGGCCGAGCGCCGCAAGAACAACCAGCTCGAAAAAGAAATCCGCACCCTGCGGCAGCAGCTGAACCGCTTCTCGGAGATCAACCCCGAGGAATACTCCCGCCTCCAAGAAGCTGAACGCCAAAAGCAAGTCCTCGAGGAGCGCATGGAGCTGCGCGAACGCCAGATGGAGGAGGCCTCTGCCCAGAAGGTGGCCGCCGTCGCCTCCGAGCGCGATGAGGCCAAAAAGCAGGTGCTTCAACTCCGCAAGGACCGCCTCCTGGAGCGCGCCTTTTCCCAGGCCGAAGGCCGTAATGGTGGCGATCGGCGCGGCACGTTCTTCGACATTTTCAAGGGGCAGCTGGGCGCCTGCTTCCGCCTCGGTACTGACAAGGAGGGCAAGGACGTGCTCGAACCCCTCGATGGCCAGGGCAAACCCCTCCTTGGTGACGACGGCCGGCCCCTCACCACCGCCGACTTCCTCGATGAGATGCGGGTTCATCCCGTCTACGGCTTCCTGTTCCAGCAGCGGGGCCCGGCCGGGATGCAGGCCGCCGGTGCCATGACGGCCTCCGGCATCGCCAGCAACGGCGAACCGCTCAACCCGCAGGCGATGTCGGCATCGGAGCTCTACCGAGCTTCCTTCGCGGTCAACGGCCGCACCCCCTCCCGCCGCTCCTGAGGGGGGGCAGAGCCCCCTTTTCAGGGGGCTCTCTGACTGACGGCGCGACCAGTCGGCAAGGGAGAGAGGGGGCTGGGCGATCTCGCCCTCGCCCCCCAGCCCAACCCCGAGGTGTCCCGTGACCCTCCGATTCCTTCATCACCTCCTCTCACCCTTCAGAACCATGACTGCTCTGCTCGATCGCATCGTCGGCGTGATCGCCGGCTTCCAGTCCCGTGAGGCCAGCCTCCGTCAGCAACTGGCCGAGGCCCTGGCTGATGACGCGGCCGATGACGCCGCAATCGCATCCGCCCAGCGCGATGCCCTCGCTGCCATTGAGCGCGCATCCACCGCCGAGGCGCTGATGGCCCAGCTACAGGCCAGCGCCAAGGACACCGACACCCAGCTGCAGGCCATTGGTGCCTACATCGATCAGTTCGTGCCGGCCCTCACCGAGCAGCCCGAGACCCCTGCTCTTCCTGGTGGCGACACCGCAGCGGAGCCTGCTGAACCGGTGGTTGTCGCCGGCGACAGCGATGGCGCCGATGGACCGGAGCCCAGCTCCAGCACCGACCAGCCTGCTGCGGCCTGATCGCTATGCCGCGCCGGGGCAAGGACTACTACCGCGGCATCTCCTTCCAGCCGCCGGCTCCTGTCGCCGCTGCTGCCCGTCGTGCCCTCGAACGGCGGGCCCAGCAGCCACCGTCCAACCGCGGCATGACCCCGGTGGGCCTGGCCCGGGCCCGGCAGCTCGCCAATCGGCAGGAGCTCTCGCCCACCACCATCGACCGGATGGTGAGCTACTTCGCTCGCCATGAAGTCGACAAGCGGGGCTTCAGCTGGGGCGCCTACGGCAAAGGCCGTCAGGCCTGGGATGGCTGGGGCGGTGATCCCGGCCAGCGCTGGGCCCGCTCGATCGCCCGCCGCATGGATGCTCCCGATCGTCGAGCCTGATCGCCCACCGACACGGACACCGCTACACCAAACCAACCACTCGGCGACTGACTTCGCCCTCGTTCCTGAAAATCAACAACACCGCGACAATCAACCCTACAAAGGGGAGAAAACAACGCAGAAAAAATCAAAAATTCTCCTCGTAATTTCACTTTCAAAATCAACTCCCTGTAACTCCTTGTAAGTCCCTGTAGAAGCGCGTAGAAGAATCAAAACCGGAGGGGTATTCCCCCGTTTCTGGAAACGGCTGCAAAGCCGCTCGGAAAATTTCTCAGTTCCGGGAAATCAATCCGCCGCCCTGCTGCCCTGATCAGCCATCAGTAGCGGGGCGCCGGTGTCCTGCTCTACCTGTGGTGTCCAGGCGCCCTCGGTGCCACCATGGGTGGAGCAAAGGGATCCAGCGCTGATGGCGATCACCAGCTTCAACCTGCAGAACCTGCGGGGGCAGTCCCTGCTGTTCCGCTGTCTGGACACTGGTTTTGTCACCACGGCCCCAGCCCTCACCCGTTACCAGCAGGGCCGTGGCATTGATCCCAGACGGCGGGAGCTGGTGGGCGAGCGGCCGGCGCAATGGTGCAGGAGTCGTCCCGTGACGATCTGCGAGCACTGCGGCCTGGCGATCAAGGGAAACCAGAGGACCCTCCGCCAGCACCAACAGAGCAAACGCTGTAGAAGAACCAGGACGCCGCTGCCTCTCTGATGGCCCACCCGATCGGGCTCCTGCTGCCTTGGCTGGTGTTCGCCATCGCCGTAGGGCTCAAGACCTGGAAGGTGTCCCGCATGATCAACCGCCAGGTGCGCAACAGCTCCTGGGGGATGGAGCGTTTTCGAGCCTCGCTGGAGCGGAACTGGCAGCGGAGTGAGTCGCTGCGTTGACAGCAGCGAATAGCCCCGGCGAGCCGCTGCTCCACCGGGGCGATGCGAGGGGCCGTAGGCCCCTCAGAGCACCGAGACGGTGCCGAGGCGCCGGGCCTGCAGCTTGCGAGCCCACTGATGGGCCAGCTCAGCCGGGATGAAGCGGGGCTTTTTGACCGGGCGACCGCGACGGCCATAGAAGACCGTGATGCGCTCAGCAGCACCCGCCTTGCTGCCACCGGGATAGACGTGCACCAGCAACTGGCGGATTTCGCAGCAGGGGAACGAGGAAGCCATCACAAAGAAGGCGAGGGACACCCGCGTCAGGCCTCGGCTGTAGCGACCCACCGGGGCGAGACAGCCGGGGCAGCGGTGCAGTTCTCCCCCCTCGCCGACTGTGATGGCTCCGGCCCCCGTCAGTGCTGAAGTCCTCCATCAGTGGGGTCGTCGTCCGCCGCCGGCAGCACTGCTTGGCCCGCTGACTCGCACTGCACCTCTGGCCCAGCGACCAAAAAAAAGAGCCCCCCCTGGGGCCCCCCGCTTGGTGGCTTAGATCAGAAGGGGATCAGGGCCTCCAACGCCGGATCAACCGGCGCCAGCGGCTGAGCCGCCTGGTGCTCGAACAGCAGCTGGGCCGCCAGCTCAGCCAGGCGGGGATAGCGCTCGCTGCACAACGCCAGATCATCCAGCACCTGCCAGGAGAACTGCTGCAGGCGGGCTTTGCGGGACAGAGGGGCCATGGGAGGGCTCCGCATAGGACCCTTCAGCCGGCGGGGGGCGGGTCAAGGGCCCGTCCACGACTGGAATGCGGAGCGCAGCGCAGCCAACGTCAGCACCGGTGGGCATGTTTCAACCCTTGAGGCGCCCCCCGACCATGAAGAGGGCCGGAGCGGAGCCCTTTCAGGAGCTGGTGGCCACATCACCCCCGCACTGCTCACCCCCATGGCCCCCAGAGCTGACCGGACACTGTTTCTGCTCCTAACGTGGAAGGACCCAATCAGCAGCGATGGGATCCTTCTCCTTCACCACGGACATCAAGGAGGACCGGACCCTGCAGCTGCCGGCCGGAACCCCCATGGGTCGTGTGACCGTCGCGATCACGCCGGCCGATGAGGCCGCTCCGACAGGCCGCAGGCTGCTGAACAAGCTGCTGGACCTTCAGGCCGCCATCCCGACGCGAGAGGGCCTCAGCAAGGAGCAGATCGATGCTGCCCTGGAGAACGAGCGGGCCTCCTGGCGGTGAGGCATGCGCCTGTATCTCGATTCCTGCGTGCTGATCTACGCCCTTGATGGCGCCCTGCACCTACAGCAACGCACCCTCCAGCAACTGGAGCGCTACGCCCAAGCGGACTGGGTGATCAGCGATCTGGTGCGCATGGAATGCCTGGTCGGTCCGCTGCGCACTGCCGATCAAATCCGACTGCTTGCTTTCCGCAGCTTCTTCTCCGATTGCAGCGTGGTGCCCCTGCATCCGGAGGTGTTGGAGCGGGCCGCGGAACTGCGCGCTGCCACCCGCCTGCAGACAGCCGATGCCATCCATCTGGCTGCCGCGGTGCACTGGGGCTGTGATGCGCTGCTCACCAATGACCGCGCCTTCCAGCTCGCCCAGGCGCCGATCGAGGTGCTGCGACTCGAACTGGATCAGCCCGTGAGCCCACAGGCCTGACCTCTCGGCGGCGCTGGTAATAGCCCGTGACGTCGCTGGGGCCGATCCCCGGGAGTGCAGCACCGATGGGCCTCACCTTGA
>DAIQNM010000146.1:0-7137 GCA_036788375.1 Cyanobium sp. CTOTU6536
GCACCAGCCAGGGAGGAAGTGGCCCCAGACGGGGAGGGACCCGCCCCTGCCCGGCTGGGCGGCCCCACCCCGCTGGCGCTCACCCCGGGGCCTCAAGCGACCACCCCGCTGGCTGAGCTGGTTGCCCCCGCAATGCCGCCAAGCCGCCAGCCCTGGATCGCGGCGCTGCTCGGGTTCCTCTCGGGCTCCCTGCTCCTGGGCGGAGCCGGCCTACTCGTCTGGATGCTCAACAACCGCATCCCCAGCCCCGATGGGCGCCCCGCCGCCCCGAGTCCAGCCGCCCAGAGTCCAGCGGCCCCGAACTCGAGTGCGCCGTTGGCCAGCCCAGCCGAAAGGCCGCCCGCCGATCCCACTGCAGCCATCCCCGCGCCAATGAACCCGGTGGTGACGCCCCCAGCCCCGGAACTCCCGCCAACCGGCTTCGGCCAGACAACCGACGGCGGCAGCGAGAGCCCCACCACCGTCCTGCAGTCCCCCGATGGGGTGGAGGCCAGCACGCAGGCCGCCATCGCTGCGGTTGAGGGGCTTTACACCGCCCTCTCCCGCCAGGACTACGCCACGGCCCGCTCGGCCTTCAGCGCCGAGGCGGCCGATCAATTCAATCCGACCTTCTTTGGCCAGTTCGCCAGGGTGGCCGTGGAGGGGCTCCACCAGACCGGCAGGGACAACGCCAGCGTCAACCTCGAGGGGGTGGTGCGCTTCGAGTACCCGGATGGGTCGGTGCAGAAGGAATCGCGCTCCTTCCGGGTGGATACAACCCAGGACCCGCCCAAGATCTCAGCAAGCTCCTTCGGCGCCGTGCTGAGCCCCCGCCGCAAGGGGAACTGAGCGAGTGGCCTGGGTTCAGGCGGTACCGCAGAAGGTGATGTCGGGAAACTTGAGCTTGGCTTCGTCGAGGGACTTGCCGCGGCCCTCTTCCTGCCAGTAATTAATCACCTCGGTGGCCTTGTTGAGGATCTCGACCCGTTCGTTGTCGGTGATCCAGCTCTTGGCCTCGAGCTCACCCTTGAGGGTTTCCCAGGCATCTTCCCGGGGCCAGAAGAAGTAGGCGGTGAGGGGGCTGGGACCACCACCCACGATCTGATCCACCGCCAGGGCGACGTTGTCGGGGAGCCAGAGGATCTTCAGCAGAAAGCGGCCCTCATCGGCCTTGGGGGTGTACCCGGAGGGAACGCCGTCTTCGTCGATGGTGGCGGTGGCCAGGGCGGCGGTGCCGCCGCGCATCACAGGCCTGCCTTCGGTGGGAGCAGCCGCCGCGACCACCTCGGCCCCGGCAGCAGCGCTCAGCTCAGCCGTTACAACGGGGCTATCGGATGCTGTCATCGTCTCGGGACTCAAGGGGCACGAAGCAAACAATTAGCCTACCAGCGAGTCGGGATGCTTCCCCCTGAATCCCCGCGCCGTTCTGCTCTTCGATATCGATGGCGTGATCAGGGATGTGGGCGGCAGCTACCGCCGCGCCATCGTCGAAACGGTGCATCACTACAGCGGCTGGCGGCCCGATCCGGCCGAGATCGACGCCCTCAAGGGAGAAGGCTGCTGGAACAACGACTGGGAGGCCTCCCTGGAACTGCTGCGGCGCCGCCAGGTGGCCACGGCCAGCGCCGGCGAGGCTCGGGCTGCCACCAGGGTGGATCCGTCCTCCCGCTGGCCACTGCCGGCCTACGACGCGTTGGTGGAGGTTTTCGGGGGGTTCTATTTCGGTGGTGATCCCGAGGGCGATCCGGCCCTTTGGCGGGGCTTCATCGGCAGCGAACCCCTGTTGGTGGGGCCTGCCTTGTTTACGGATCTCAACGACGCCGGCATCGCCTGGGGATTCGTGAGCGGCTCCGAACCCCCCTCGGTGCGCTACGTGCTGCAGCAACGGCTGGGACTGGTGGAGCCGCCGGTCATCGCCATGGGTGATGCCCCCGACAAGCCCGATCCCACGGGGTTTCTCCGCCTGGCGGAGGCCTTGATGGCGGAGCGCTGGGGCCTCCCCCCGGGGGCCGATGCTCCACCCGTGGCCTACCTGGGCGACACCGTGGCCGATGTGCAAACGGTGCAGCGGGCCCGGCAGGCCATGCCCGGGCAGCCCTTCCTGAGCCTGGCGGTGGCTCCGCCCCACCTGCACGGCCCGGATCAGCTGGAGAGCCGCCGCCGCTATGAGCAGAGGCTGCTGGAAGCCGGCGCCGACCGGATCCTGCCCCAAACCAACGCCGTGCTCCCCAGCCTCCTCGCCCTCCTGGAGGATCGAGAGTCGCCCCTGGCCTAGCGAGCCAGGCCTAGAGAGCCATGCCCAGCCAGCGAGACAGACCCAGCCCACCTGAGCCCAGGGCCAGGGGCAGCACTGCGGCCGTGCCTCCGGTTCTGTACAGCCCTGTACAGAACTCAAATCGGCAGAAAACATCACCCCAAGCAACTCCCACCCCCACCTTTGGGGCCCTGGTGGGGTGCAGTCCGGAGCACCACCTGCAACGCCACCAGCCATAACGCCCCAAATTGCAAAGACGCCAGTTGCCAGCACTCCGTTGCTAGCGCTCCATCGCCGCCGGCGCCTTCAGGGCCAAAGCCGTGAGGTTCTCGTGGCCCCGATCGGTGACGGCCACATCGTCTTCGATGCGGATGCCGATGCCTTTCCAGCGCTCCTCGATGGCGGGCTGGCCCTCCGGCACCGCCAATCGGTCGCTCACGTAAAGGCCCGGCTCCACCGTGAGCACCATGCCCTCCTCCAGCTCCACGTGGTGTTCGCCGAGCCGGTAGGCGCCCACATCGTGCACATCGAGCCCCAGCCAGTGGCCGGTGCGGTGCATGTAGAGGTGGCGATAGGCACCCTGCTCGATGATGCCGTCCACCTCGCCCGCCAGCAGGCCCAGATCCACGAGCCCGGCCACCAGCACCCGCACGGCGGTGTCGTGCACCCCCTCGGCCGTCTGCCCGGGCGCCACCACCGCCACGGCCGCCTCCTGGGCCGAAAGCACCAGTTCGTAGAGGGCCCGCTGCTCGCCGTTAAAGCGGCCGTTGATCGGAAACGTGCGGGTGATGTCGCCGTTGTAGTAATCGGCAAGGGAACAACCGGCGTCGATCAGCAGCAGGTCGCCATCGCGCAGGGTCGCGGTGTTGCTGGTGTAGTGCAGCACGCAGGCGTTGTCGCCACCCGCCACGATCGAGCCGTAGGCGGGACCGCGGGCGCCCTGCTCAAGGAAATGCTGTTCGATCACGGCCTGCACCTGCCGTTCGTTGAGTCCGGGCCGCACCACCTGGCGGGCCAGCTCATGGGCCTCGGCGGAGATGCGGGCCGCTTCCCGCATCCGCCCCAGTTCGTGGGGGGATTTGCGCAGCCGCAACTCGTGCAGCAGCGGACAGGGGGCCACTAGCCCCAGGGCAGCACGGCCACTGCGGGGGGCCCGGTCGAGCTGGGTGCTCCAGGCCTTCAGCACCAGGGGCTCCACGGCCGGGTGGCGACCCACCCGGAAAGCGATGCCTTCGGCCCCCTCCAGATAGCCCGGCAGCCGCTCCGCCAGCTCGGCGATCGGGTGGGCCAGATCAGCGCCAAAGCGCTCCACCGCCCCCTCGCAGCCCCAGCGGGAGCCATTCCAGACCTCGGCACTGGCTTCCTTGGGTGCCACGAAGAGCACAAAGGGGTTCTCTGGTTTGTGGGGCAGGAAGAGGGCCACCGCTCCGGGCTCATCGAAACCGGTCAGGTACCAGAAGTCGCTGTTCTGGCGGAAGGGGTGCTCCACATCGGCGTGGTGGGTCGCCAGGGGGGCCGCCGGGATCACCGCCGCCACGCCGCCGAGGCGGTGAAGGAAGCGGTCGCGGCGGTCGGCGAACAGGGCGGGATCGATCGGTGGAGCGAAGGCGATGGACACGGCGGGGGACACGGCGGGCAGGCTCAACGGGCGGCTGGCGGTTCTTTCACCAGCGCGACGCTGGCACAAGCGATTAAATACAAGGAATCATCCTCCAAGCCCCGTGCCATCCGTGCCGCCAGCCTTCCGATGAACGATCTGCTGCTGCTGGCCCTGGTGGTGTTGGGGATCCTGCTGGGCTCCTTCTTCTGCTCCGGCGTGGAAGCCGCCCTGCTCACCGTGAATCCGGTCAAGGTGCATGAGCTGGCCAGCCGCGAGCGGGCGGTGGCGGGTGCCCGTCAACTGGAGCGGCTGCGGCTGCGGCTGGGTCGCACCCTGGCGGTGCTGGTGATCGCCAACAACGTCTTCAACATTTTCGGCAGCATCATGGTGGGTGGCTTCGCCGCGGAGGTGTTCTCCCGCCACGGCATCAGCGGCCCGGCGCTGCCGCTCTTCTCGGTAGGCCTCACCGTGCTGGTGATTCTGCTGGGGGAAATCCTGCCGAAGGCGATCGGCAGCCGCCTCGCCCTGCCGGTGGCCCTGGCCAGTGCACCGGCCGTGGGGTTGATCGTGCGGCTGATGCTGCCGTTGGTGCTGCTGCTGGAGCGCCTGTTGCCCGCCATCACCGCCGAAAACGAGATCAGCACCGATGAGGATGAAATCCGGTTGTTGGCCCGGCTCGGCTCCCAGAAGGGCCAGATCGAGGCGGATGAGGCGGCGATGATCGCCAAGGTGTTCCAGCTCAACGACCTGACCGCCCGCGACCTGATGGTGCCCCGCGTGGCCGCCCCAACCCTCGATGGCGACGAAACCCTGGACGCCCAGCGGGCCACCCTGCTGCGCCACTCCACCGCCTGGTGGGTGGTGTTGGGGGAGGAGGTGGATGAGGTGCTGGGTGTAGCCAGCCGGGAACGGCTGCTCACCCTGCTGCTCGAGGGCCAGGGGGAGAGCAAGGTGGCCGAGCTGGTGGATGCGGTGGAATTCGTGCCGGAGATGATCCGGGCCGACCGGCTGCTCACCAGCTTCCGCCGCAATGGATCCGGCGTTCGCGTCGTGGTGGATGAATTTGGTGGCTTCGTGGGGGTGATCGGCCCCGAAGCGGTGCTGGCGGTGTTGGCCGGCTGGTGGCGCCGTCCCCTTTCCCTGCCGGAGGGGGCGCCATGACCACCGCCGCCCGCCGGGCCCAGCGGAATCGAACCGAAGCCCCCAGCAGCCGTAGCTCCCCACGCCAAACACCACCGCCGCCGGGCTGCCCCCCCACCCCCCAGCGCTGCCGCCTGTTGCTGCAGCAATGGCGTGCCGAGCTGAGCCTCAGCCCTCGGGAGAGCACCCTGCTGGGCCCCGAACTGGTGGGACTGGATCGCCAGCTCCAGCGGCTGGAGGAGCGGCGGCCGCGGGTGGCGGTGTTCGGCCGGGTGGGGGTGGGCAAATCGAGCCTGCTCAACGCCCTGCTCGGGGAAGCCCATTTCGCCACCGATGTGGCCCACGGCTGCACCCGCCGCCAGGAGCAGCGGCCCTGGCCCCGCGCCGTGCCAGGCCTGGCGGGGGTGGAGCTGGTCGATACCCCCGGCATCGACGAGATCGCCGCCGCGGCCCGCGCCCGCCTCGCCCGGCGGGTGGCCCTCGGCGCCGACCTGGTGCTGCTGGTGCTCGATGCCGACCTGAGCCGCGTCGAGCTGGAGGCGATCGACATCCTGCTGGCCAGTGGCAAGCCCCTGCTGTTGGTGCTCAATCGCAGCGACTGCTGGCCCGCCGCCGAGCTGCCGGCCCTGGTGGCCAGCATCCGGCGCCGCCTTCCCGCCGGCGCCCGCCAGCTCGAGCCGATCGCCGTGGCGGCGGCACCGCGGGAACCCCAATTGCGGGCCGATGGCCGGGTGCGCAGCGAAGCCAGCCCCCCCCGGATCGAGCCCCTGGGAAAGGCCCTGCTCGCGCTCCTGGCAGAGCAGGGCCCGCTGTTGCTGGCCCTCAATGCCCTGCGGGCCGCCGACCAGTTCAGCCAGGCCCTGCACCGCTGCCGCCTCAGCCACGGCCGTCGCCGCGCCCAGGATCTGATCGGCCGCTTTGCCGCGCTCAAGGCCACCGGGGTGGCGATGAATCCGCTTGTGCTGCTCGATCTGGCCGGCGGCATCGCCTGCGATAGCGCCCTGGTGTTGCAGCTCTGCCAGCTCTACGGCCTGCCGATGAACCGCCCCGGCGCCCGCCAGCTGCTCACCCAGCTGGGGGGCCACAACGCCCTGCTGGGGGGGGCCCAGATCGGCCTCCAGCTTGTCTTGGGCGGCATCCGCCAGCTGTTGCTGCTGGCCGCGCCGATCAGCGCTGGCCTCAGCCTGGCGCCAGCGGCGCCGGTGGCCCTGGCCCAGGCCGCCCTGGCGGTGCACACCACCCGCCGCACCGGCCAGCTGGCCGCCGCCGAACTGCTCCGCTCCGCCACCGCCGCCGGCCAGCCCGGCGCCCTGCTGCGGCGGCTGGTGGCCCAGGATCCCGAAAGCCGCCGCTGGCTGAGCGAATGGCAGGCGGCCAGCCCCAACAGCGGACCGATCGGTTCGCTGCTTCCCTGACCCCGGTGGCCATCGCCCTGTTCGGCACCAGCGCCGACCCCCCCACCGAAGGCCACCGAGTGCTGTTGCAGGGGCTGGCGGGCCTTTACCCCCGGGTGGCCACCTGGGCCAGCGATAACCCGATGAAGCAGCACGGAGCAGCGCTGGAGGTCCGCAGCGCCCTGCTGGGGGCCCTGGTGGCCTCCATCGACAATCCCCGCCTGGCCCATGAGCAGGAGCTGAGCAGCCCCTGGGCGATCGAAACCCTGCGGCGGGCGGAACGGCGCTGGCCCAACCAGGAGTTGGTGTTTGTGGTGGGCAGTGACCTGGTGCCCCAGATCCCGCGCTGGCGGGAGGCGGCCGCCTTGCTGGGCCGCTGCAGGCTGGCGATCGCCCCCCGGGGGGGCTGGCCCCTCCATCCCCACGACCTCGCCACCCTCGGCAGCCTCGGGGCCCAAACCGAGATCCTGGATCTGGAGGTGCCCGCTACCGCCAGCAGCCGGGTCCGCCACCGCGGGGCCCCAGCCAACCCTGGCCCCGGCGGCGATCCAGCCGCCGACCCGCCACCAACCCCACCAGCTGCGGACCCCGCCCTGGGCGAGGTGCCTGCCGCCCTGCGGCCGGTGCTGCTGGAGCACAATCTCTACGGGCTCGCCGGGCCCCCGCCTCCCCCCGCCACCCCCTGATGCGCCTGGCTCTCGCCCAGCTCAATGCCCTGGTGGGCGACCTGGCGGGTAACGCCAGCCGCATCCTGGAGGTCTGCCGGCGGG
>DAIQNM010000147.1:0-7104 GCA_036788375.1 Cyanobium sp. CTOTU6536
GACCATGGACGTGTGGGAGCACGCCTACTACCTCGACTACCAGAACCGCCGCCCCGACTACATCAGCACCTTCCTCGACAAGTTGGTGAACTGGGACTTCGTGGCCGCCAACCTCGCCGCGGCCTGAGCCAGGCCCCTTGGGCCGCCATTGCGGTGCCTTCAGCCCCCGCCGAACGGGGGCTTTTTGATGGGCGGATTTGCCTTGGCGCCCTTAGGGTGGGGAGCACCCAGGGCCATCGAACCGGGCTTCCATGGATCTGCTGGTGGATCTGCTTCTGCTGTTGGCGGCCTTGATGCTGGTGGTGCGAGCCAACAGCGAGCGCGATGAGGTCTGGGCCATCTGCCTGCGTTTTCTGGCCGTGATCGCAGTTTTCGCGGTGATCACCAGCAATCGCGGCCAACCCCTTTCGATCCTGCTGTTGCTGCTGGCCCTTTGTCTTCCCCGGGCGGACCGCTACGAAAAGCTGCCCCCTTCCTAGAAATTCTGACCAGCCCTGCACCCCCGACCAGCCATGAACAATGACGGACCGGACATCTTGGAAATGGTGTTTGTCGCCCTAGTCCTGGCTGGAATCGCCTACAGCTTCACCCACTGACCGGAAAACCAGCCCTAGAAGTTCAGGGTTGGGCTCTGGCCACGGCCAGGATCGCCTCGGGGGCAATCCACATGGCATCGCCATAGGAAAAGAAGCGATACTCCGCCGCGATGGCCTCGGCATAAAGATCAAGCAGGCGGCGGCGGCCGATCAGGGCACTCACCAGCAGCAGCAGGGAACTCTTGGGCAGGTGGAAGTTGGTGAGCAGGCCCTCCACCACGTTGAAGCGGAAGCCGGGCTGGATCACCAGGTTCACCGGGCCGGCATAGGGCCTCAGCCGCCCGCCATGCAGGGCCGCCACCCCCTCGAGGCTGCGCACGCTGGTGGTGCCCACGGCGATCACCCGCCCACCGCGGGCCCTGCAGGCGGCAACGGCCTTCACCAGCGCAGCGCTCACCTCCACCCATTCGCTGTGGAGCGTCAATTGGTTGAGGTCCTCGGTTTCCACAGGCCGGAACGTGCCCAAGCCGACATGCAGGGTCAGGCAGGCCCGTTCGATCCCGCGGGCTTCTAAGGCAGCCAGCAGCGCATCACTGAGGTGCAGGCCTGCGGTGGGGGCGGCCACCGCACCGGGGCGAGCCGCGAAGCGGGTCTGGTAGCGCTCGTTGTCGGCCGAATCGTGGCGGTGGATGTAGGGCGGCAGGGGAATCGCCCCGTAGCGGATCAATAGGGGTTCCAGGGTTGCGGCTTGATCACAACCCGAGGGGAACCGCACGATGCGCCCCCCCGTAGAGGGATCGGCCCCCAGCACCTGCACGGCCTGGGCCGGCTGGCCCGGTGCCTCCAGCTCGAGCCACTCCCCTGGCCGCAACCGCTTGGCGGGCTTGGCCAGGCATAGCCAGTCGCCCGGTTCGGCGGGGGGAGCGGCGGGTTCCAGCACAAGCAGCTCCACGGCACCACCGCTCGCCCGACGGGCCATCAGCCGGGCCCGCAGCACCCGGGTGTCATTGACCACGAGCAGATCACCGCGGCGCAGCTCCTCCTGCAGATCCCAGACGCTGTGGTGGCGTGCCCCCTGGGCCGGTTCCACGATCAGCAGACGGGCTGCATGGCGAGGCTCAACGGGTCGCTGGGCAATGAGCTCCTGGGGGAGTTCAAAGCCGTAACTGCCGAGCTGGCGGTCGAGGGGATCAACCCCAGCTGGGGCGGGAAGCTCCGATTCCTGGCTCTGCATCACGGGCCCCGAAGCCTCACCTCACAGGGCCAGAGCTTCGGGATTGGTTTCGATCAACTGGGCGAGATCCTTGAGGAAGGCAGCAGCGTGGGCCCCGTAGATGGTGCGATGGTCACAGGTGAGGTTCACCTGCATCTGGCGCTTCACGCTGATCGAGCCATCCTTGCCAGCCACCACAACGGGGCGTGAGGCCGCTACCGCCAGGATCGCGCCGGTGCCGGGGGGGAGAATCGCATCGAAACGGTCGACCCCGAACATTCCCAGGTTGGAGAGGGTGAAGGTGCCGGTGCTGTACTCCTCGGGCTTGAGCTGCTTGCTGCGGGCCCGCTCCACCAGGTCGGCCCAGCTGCGGGAGAGGCTGTAGAGATCGGTGCGGTCGGCGGCGGCCAACACCGGGGTAATCAGGCCCCCATCCTCCATCGCCACGGCAATTGCCACGTTGATCGCGGCGGGATAGGCCATGCCCGCCTCGCCGGTGGCCGCGTTGACCTGGGGATGGCGCACTAGCGTCACGGCGGCCGCCTTGGCCAGGAGGGCCGTCATCGTGACGCCCTTGGCCTTCACCTGCTTATAGAAGGCATCGAGCTTGTCGGTGGTGATGGTGTAGCCCACCCGGAAGGTGGGTGCCTGCAGGCTCGCCACCATGGAGCGGTTGACCGCCTGCTGGAGGGTGTTGAAAGCCACCGTCTCGCCGGGCCGACCGAAGGCCTGGCCGCTGGGGGCCGCTGCGGCGGCAGGGGCAGCGCCGTTGCCGGCGGCGGGGTCAGGGGCAGCGCCGTTGCCGGCGGCGGTGGCAACGGCCGGGGCTGACCCTTCCGCCACCCGGGGAACGCTCACCGGCTGGCCGGTGGCGGCCAGCACGTCTTCGGCCTGGATGCGGCCATGGGGGCCACTGCCCCGCAAGGCCTCAAGCGCCACCCCCAGCTGTTGGGCAAGCTTGCGGGCCCGGGGGCTGGCCACGAGCCGACCATTGGCGGTCGGGGCTGGGGCGGCCACCGCTACCACCGCAGCAGCAGCCACCGGAGCAGGGGCCACCACGGGGGCAGCGACCGGCACTGGGGCCGGAGCGGGCGCCGCCGGGGCCGGAGCGGCGGTGGGGGAGGCAACCGCTGCGGCTGGAGCCCCAGACCCCGGCTGCACCGGAGCATTCGCCTGGGCCTCGGCAATCTCAGCTTCGGTATCCACCACCAGACCGATGGTTTCGCCCACCGGCGCCGTGCCTCCGGCGGGCATCAACACGACCGCCAGATAGCCGCCATTGAACGTTTCGACGTCCATGTCGGCTTTGTCGGACTCCACCACCAGCACCGACTCGCCGCGCTCGACCTTGTCGCCGGGCTTCTTGAGCCACTCCACGATCTTGCCCTCCGTCATCGTGGAGCTGAGGGCAGGCATGAAGATTTCGTAGCTGGCCAACGGTGGGTCCCGGTAATGGGCGGGATTTTACGTGGGACCTAACCCCGATTCCGCTCAAGGCGGCCCTTCGGGCAGGGTTCAGGCGGGGGTCTCGATCGCCTCGATCACCCCGTCGCGCACCAGCACGGCAGCCTGGAGCTTCAGCACGAGGTTGTCTCCCACGGCCACATCCACAAAGCTTTCGATCTGGCCCTGCTCCACGACCTGCTCGAACTCGAGTTCACGCACCTGGCGCTGCTGCTCCAGGATCTGACCCTTCTGCTCCTCGAGCTCGGCCCGTTTGCCGGCGACCTGCTGCTGCACCGACGCCACCTGCTCCTGCACCCGGGGGTCGAGGGGATTGGCACTCTGGCGACGAATTTGATCCACCACCTGCTGACCCTCCTGCTCAAGCTGGGCGAGCTGGAGATCCAAGTTGGAGATGGCGTTGCCCAATTCCCGCTCGGCATCCTCTTTCCAACGGGGCGTGACCACGGCACGCACGGTGATGTTCCGCTTGATCGTGAGGGTGCTGCCGTCGGCCATGGGGGAAAAAAATCCAAGCTTCAGGCTGTCAGCCGGTCGCTCAGCGGTCAACACTGCCGGCTGCCGGATTGCCGCCCCTCCGGCCCAACCCGGCTCGCTGGGGATGCAGCGTTAGCCCATCAAGATTCAGCCATCCCCGTAGAGGGACGCAATGGCGGCCTGATCGCGGGCGGTGATGCGATCGCGGCGCTGCTTGAGGGTCTGGGTGAGCAGGCCGTTCTCGATCGAGAAGGGTTCCACTAGGGCCACCCCCCCCAACCGCTCATCGGGGCGGGATCCGGCCCGGGCGGCCAGCACCCGGTTGCATTCGCGGCTGAGGGCGCGCAGCAAGGCGGGATCGCTGCTGCCGGCCACCGGCGGCTCCAGACCTTGCGCTGCGGCCCAGGCCTGCAGCGGTTCGCTGCGGGGCACCAACAGGGCGCCCAGCTGCTTGCGGTCCTGCCCCACCAGCATCACCTGCTCCAGCAGTGGGCTGGCCGCCAGGGCCTCCTCCAGGGGGCCCGGCTCGATGTTTTCGCCGCTGCTCAGCACGATCGTGTCCTTGGCACGGCCCGTGAGCACCAGGCTGCCATCGGCCATCAGCAGCCCCAGGTCACCGGTGTCGAACCAGCCCTCGGCATCGATCGCCTTGGCGGTGGCCTCGGGTTTGCCGAAGTAGCCCGCCATCACCTGGGGACCGCGGGCCAGCACCAAGCCCCGCTCGCCGATGGCGAGGGTGCGGCGGCTCTCCGGATCGACAATCTTCAGGGCGGTATCGGCCAGGGGACGACCGGCACTGCCCCGCCGATTGGCCCAGGGGCGGCGGCAGCTGAGCACCGGGGAGGTTTCGGTGAGGCCATAGCCCACCAGCAGCTCGATGCCGATGGCCTCAAAGAAGGCATCCACATGGATCGGTAGGGCCCCTCCGCCACTAATGACGGTTCGCAAGCCACCGCCCGCCAGCTGGCTGCGCACCTTCGGCCAGAGCACGGCGGCGGCCAGGGCATGCAGGGGCCAGCGCAACAGGGCTTCAGCCCCCGCCAGCAGCCGGGTCGGCAGGGGTTCCGGAGCCAGGGTCAGGTCGAGGGCCTGGCGGCGACGCAGGGCCAGGCGGCGGCTGTTGGCCAGGCCAAGCTTCAGCAGCCGCTGGCGGGCGGGAGGCATGGTGGCCAGGGCGTCCTCAAAGCCCGAATAGATGGCCTCCCACAGCCGCGGCACGCTGATCATGTACTGGGGCTGCACCGTCTGCAGATCGCTGCGGAAGTGCTTGAGGGTGGTGTAGGTCTGGCGGCAACCACAGGCCAGCAGGAAGTATTCGGCGCTGCGCTCATAGGCGTGCCAGATGGGCAGGATGCTGAGTGCTCGGTCGCCCACTTGGGGAGCCACGGCCACGCCGAGGTGACGCAGCTGGTGGAGCAGGTTCGCGTGGGTGAGGGGCACCCCCTTGGGCTGGCCTGTGGTGCCGGAGGTGTAGAGCAGGGTGGCGAGCCGCCCGGGACCGCCCTCGGGCCAGGGGACCTCCTGGCCGGTCCCCCGCTCCAGCAGCTCTTCCCAGCCCAGGCAGGGCAGATTCGGGTCCCATCCGGCCGGGGGGGCACCCTCCAGGACCACCACGAACCGCAACCGGCCCCGCTGCTCAGCATCGAGGGCCAGCTTGTCGAGCAGGGCCGCCGATTCGACCACCAGGCCGATGGCGGTGGAATCGACCAGGATGTAGCGCAATTCGTCCAGCGGCGCAGCGCTACCCCGCACCGCATCGGCGGCTCCGCAGCGCATCAGCCCCTGGTCGGCCTGGAGCCAGCGGGGGCCGTTTTCGGCGAAGATTGCCACCACATCACCCGGCAGCACCTTGAGCGAGCGGAAACCGGCTGCCGCCGCCTCGATCCGCTGGCGCAGCTGGCCGTAGCTGAGGGTTTCGTGGGGGCGTGCGTGGGGGGCATCGAGGGCCACCGCCTCTCCATGGGCCGCCTCCAGGGCCGGCCAGAGCTGCTCAAGCCCCTGCAGAGCCGACCAGTCCCGGCGAAGGGAGAGGGCCTGGCGATCACGGCTGTCACCGGACCAGAAGATCTCGGCTGGGGGCATGGGTTCGGCGAGAGCGCAGACAGGCATACCACCCTTCCCTCCAGCCATCAAGCCAATCCCAACCGGCCACCCTCCGCCTCGATGGCCTCCAGAGCCTCGCCTGGCGCTGGGGGCCTCAGGTTCAATCCAAAGCGATGGGCAACGTGCTCCAGCAGCTGGGGGGCGAGCTCGGCGGCGGTGCTGGCCGGCCGCCAGTCGGCCAGCCGGCCAACCGGCCGCTGCTGGAGGCCGCAGGGCACGATCGCGGCGAAGCCCGCCAAGTCACAGTCAACGTTGAGGGCGAGGCCGTGCTGGCTGATCCAGCGGCGGGCACCCACCCCGATGGCCGCCACCTTGTGCTCCTCCAGCCACACCCCCGTGAAGCCGGCGCGGCGTTCGCCGGCCAGCCCCAGGTCGGCCAGCAGGTCGATCACCACCTGCTCCAGGGTCCGCAGGTAGTGGTGCAGATCGGCCCCGTGGCGCTGGAGATCGAGCACGGGGTAGAGCACCAGCTGACCCGGGGCATGGTGGGTGACCTCACCGCCCCGGTCGATCCGAAAGAGGGGCAGGGGAGGATCGGCCGGATCGAAGCGCAGGTGATCGGTGCTGGCGCCACGCCCGAGGGTGTAACAGGGTTCGTGCTCCAGCAGCAGCACCGCCTCGGGGCCGGATCGATCCGCCAGCAACCGCGCCTGGATCTGCCGCTGCCAGCCCCAAGCCCTTGGGAAAGGCACCGGAGCGGCGGGTTGATAAAGGATTGCAGCGCCGTTGGTGTCCATCGGAGACCGTTCCTAGCGTGATTCCAGCCAAGCCCCCGCGATTCCCGCATTCCGCGGGGTGGTTGGCCCTCCATGAAAATGCTGATCCATGGCAGCAACCTCGAGGTCACCCCGGCGATCCGGGACTACACCGAGAACAAGCTGAGCCGCGCCATCAACCACTTCGAGGGGATCGTCAAGGAGGCCGATGTGCACCTCTCGGTGGCCCGCAACCCGCGGGTGCCCCAACAGACGGCCGAGGTCACGGTCTTTGCCAATGGTCTGGTGATCCGTGCCCAGGAACGCAGCGAAAACCTCTACGCCAGCATCGACATGGTGGCCACCAAGCTGAGCCGCCAGCTCACCCGCTACAAGGACCGGCTGCAGCACCGCACCCAGGGGCCGGTGCATCGCTCCGCCGCCGCCGAGGAAGCCGGGGCCGCCAACCTGCCGCCACCGGGGCAGAGCCTCACCGACGGCCTACAACCGGAGCTGCCCACCCCCGCCGTGCGGCGCAAGTACTTCGCCATGCCGCCGATGGCCCTGGAGGAGGCCCTGCATCAGCTGGAGCTGATCGACCACGACTTCTACGTGT
>DAIQNM010000148.1:0-7087 GCA_036788375.1 Cyanobium sp. CTOTU6536
ACCTGCAAGCGCTGGTGGAGCCAGAGGTGGCCAGTGTGTGTCAGGGTCTGGCCCTGCTGCGCCGCGCCCCCCAAGCCCTGGCGGTGTCGATGAGTGGTTCAGGCCCCAGCCTCTTTGCCCTCTTCGCCGATCTGGCCGAGGCGGTGGCTGCCCGCGATGCCCTGGGGCCCGATCTCGCCGAGGCTGGGTTTGCGTCCTGGTGCTGCCGTTGCACGGGCTCGGGTGCCAGCCTGGGGGAGCCTGCTCCAGCCCCATGAGCGCCGCCAGCCCCGAACCCCCTGCCGCCGCGGGCCCCACCGATCCGGCCGCCCAACCGGCGCCCCCGGGTTCCGAAACCTCCGAACGCCCTCGCAAGGGCCCGCTCAGCTTTCTTTCGGGTGCGCTCACCAGCGGCCTTCTGGCCTGGTTCTGCCTGCTGTTGAGCCAGCGGGTGCTGGCTTACTACGCCCTTCACCCACCCCACTACGAGGCGCAGGTCGCCCAGAGCATCGCCACTGCCCTCAAGACCCTGATCGTGGGCATGACGTTCCTGGCCACCTTCAGCTTTGCCTTTGTGGGCCTGGGCCTCTTATTTGTTTTCGTGCGCTCGCTGCTGCCGGCGCCAAACGAAACCCCTGCCTAGGGTTCAGCCACATCCGCTGCCAGGCCATGACACCCCACGACCTCGGCCTGCTGGTGACCCTGCTGTTGCCGGGCATGCTGCTTTCGGTGCTCTTGCTCACCACCTTTGCCGCCGGCGGCTGAGCCCTACCCCGGGCTTGACCATCCAGGCCGCTGCCGCCCTAGTGGTGTTGGCCTGCTGAGCCCACCAGGGGCCTTTGCTGCTGCTTCTGCGGCAGAAGCACCACCTCGGCTGAGATAGGTTGGCCGCGCAGCCGGCAGACGCCCCGTGGCCGAAACCCTTCTCTTCAACGCCCTTCGCGAGGCCATCGATGAGGAAATGGCCCGTGATCCCCATGTCTGCGTGATGGGGGAGGACGTGGGGGAGTACGGCGGTTCCTACAAGGTCACCAAGGACCTCCATGCCAAGTACGGCGACCTGCGGGTGCTCGACACACCAATCGCCGAGAACAGCTTCACGGGCATGGCCGTGGGCGCCGCCATGACCGGCCTCAGGCCGATTGTGGAGGGCATGAACATGGGCTTTCTGCTGCTCGCTTTCAACCAGATCTCCAACAACATGGGGATGCTCCGCTACACCAGCGGTGGCAACTTCACCATCCCCACCGTCGTGCGCGGTCCGGGTGGTGTGGGCCGCCAGCTCGGCGCCGAGCACAGCCAGCGGCTTGAGGCCTATTTCCATGCCGTGCCCGGTATCAAGATCGTGGCGGTGAGCACCCCCACCAATGCCAAGGGCCTAATGAAGGCGGCGATCCGCGACAACAACCCCGTGCTCTTTTTTGAGCATGTGCTTCTCTACAACCTCAGCGAAGATATCCCCGAAGGCGATTACATTTGCGCCCTCGACCAAGCGGAAGTGGTGCGCGAAGGAAAGCACATCACCATCCTCACCTATTCGCGCATGCGCCACCACTGCCTCAAGGCGGTGCAGCAGTTGGAAGCCGATGGGATCGATGTCGAACTGATTGATCTGATCAGCCTCAAGCCCTTCGACCTCGACACCATCACCCGCTCGATCCGCAAGACTCACCGAGTGCTGGTGGTGGAGGAATGCATGAAGACTGGCGGCATCGGCGCCGAACTGCTGGCCCTGATCACCGAGCATTGTTTCGACGACCTCGACGCTCGGCCCGTACGCCTTTCTTCCCAGGACATCCCAACGCCCTACAACGGCAAGTTGGAAAATCTCACGATCATCCAGCCCCACCAGATCGTGGAAGCGGCCCGCCAGATCACCAGCGGCGTCATCTGAGATGGCACGTCAACAGGGGTGGTTTGCCCTGATCCTGGCCCTGGCGATCGCTGCGGGGGCCCTTCTGGCCAGTTATGGATTGCAGCTCGGTCTTGATTTACGCGGCGGCAGTCAGTTGACCCTGCAGGTGCAGCCTGCCGGCGCGATCACCACGATCGACAAGGAGCAGCTTGAGGCCGTAAAGGATGTGCTCGAGCGCCGCATCAACGGCCTCGGGGTGGCTGAATCCACCCTCCAGACCGTGGGCACCGACCAGCTGGTGCTCCAGCTGCCCGGTGAACAGGACCCGACCCGCGCCGCCAAGGTGCTGGGCAGTACCGCACTGCTCGAGTTCCGCGCTCAGAAGCCCGGAACTGAGAAGGACATGCAGGGGCTTTTGCCCCTCAAACGCCAGGTGCAGGCCGTGCTGGCTGCCCGCCGCCCGAGCGCTACCCGTGAAGACCAAAACTCCAGCACGCCCGGCCAACCTCCCAAAAAGGTTGAGATCAACGATGCCGAACGGGCTGCGGCCTTCAAGGCCCTGGGCCTCACCATCCCGGCCGGCAGTAGCGAGGTTGAGCAGCTGCAAGCCTTGAGCGATGAGGTCAACCGCAGGATCGTGGCCCTTTACGAACCCGCTGCCCTCACCGGCAAGGACCTCACCAGTGCCGGCCGCTCCCAGGACCAAACCGGCCTTTCCTGGGAGGTGAGCCTCGGCTTCAATCGCGAAGGGGGTGAGAAATTCGCGGCCCTCACCCAGAAGATCGCCGGCACCGGCCGTCTGCTGGGGATCGTGCTCGATGGCCGCTCGATCAGTGAAGCCACCGTGGGTCCCGAATTCAAGGCCGCCGGCATCGCCGGTGGGGCCGCTTCGATCAGCGGCAACTTCACGGCCGACGAAGCCCGCGACCTGGAGGTGCAGCTTCGTGGTGGTTCGCTGCCACTGCCCGTCAAGATCGTTGAGGTGCGCACCGTTGGACCTTCCTTGGGCGCTGAAAACATCCGCACCAGCTTGATTGCCGGTATTGCCGGTTTGGTGCTGGTCGGACTCTTCATGATCTTGATGTATCGCCTACCAGGTGTTGTGGCGGTGCTGGCCCTGAGTCTGTATTCGCTCTTCAACCTGGCGATCTATGCCCTGATCCCCGTGACCCTCAGTCTGCCGGGGATCGCTGGTTTCATCCTCTCGGTGGGCATGGCCGTGGATGCCAATGTGCTGATTTTTGAGAGGGTCAAGGAGGAACTTCGCTCTGGCAACACCCTGATTCGCTCGATCGACACGGGCTTTTCCCTGGCTTTCTCCTCAATCCTGGATGGACATATCACCGGCTTGATCAGCTGCGTGGCGCTCTTTTTTCTGGGTACCGGTCTGGTCAAAGGTTTTGCCGTCACCTTGGCGATCGGTCTGATCCTGAGCCTGTTCACCGCCCTCACCTGCACCCGCACCCTGCTGCGGTTGCTGATGAGCTATCCCGGCCTGCGCCGCCCCACCTACTTTCTCCCCGCCCGCGAGCTGCCCTCCGGCGCCGCCTGAGCTTCTCCCCCTTCCGTGATCGACGTCGTCCCCTCCCCCCGCTTCCGGATCAACCGCCACCGCTGGCTGGCCTGGATTTCCTCCGGCCTTGCCTGTTTGCTCAGCGTGCTGGGTTTGGTGCTCTGCTGGCTCCACCCATCGATCCGTTCGCCCCTCAAGCCCGGTCTGGATTTCACCGGTGGCACCCAGATCCAGGTGCTTCGGGCCTGCGGTGCGAACCGGTCCAGCGACCCAGCCGCAGCCTGCTCTCCGATCACGGCACCGGCGATCCAGAAGCAGGTGGCCGCCCTGAGCTTGCCGGCCCAGGGCAACGACCAGGCCCCCAACCTCGGCAGCACCAGCGTGCAGGTGCTCGACCGGGGGCGTTCATTGCTGCTTCGCCTTCCTGCCCTCAGCGCTGATCAGGCCGCCACGGTGCTCGACACGCTGAACGAGCAATTTGGGCCTCTCGAACGGAAGGGCACCGCAGTCGACACCATCGGTCCCACCCTCGGCTCACGCCTGCTGCGCGGAAGCCTGCTCTCTCTGCTGGTGAGCTTCGCCGCCATCGCGGCCTACATCTCGTTCCGCTATAGCGGTGTCTATGCCTTCCTTGCCCTGGTCTGCCTCGGCCACGATGTCTTGATCACCTGCGGTGTCTTCGCCTGGCTGGGGCTGCTCAAGGGCATCGAGGTTGATTCCCTCTTTGCCGTATCCCTGATCACGGTGGCCGGCTACTCCGTCACCGACACCGTGGTGGTGTTTGACCGAATTCGTGAGCAGCGCAAGGCCCTGGCCCATCTCTCGATCACGGACCAGGTGGACGTGGCCGTGGATGCCACCCTCACCCGCTCGCTTTACACCTCGTTTACCACCCTTCTACCCTTGCTGGCCTTGCTCTTTTTCGGGGGCAGCAGTCTGTTTTGGTTTTCAGTGGCGCTCACCGTGGGGATTGCCGTGGGCAGTTGGTCGAGTATTGGCATCGCACCCACCCTTCTTCCCCTGCTCGCCTCCAAATGACTCTTGCTCCTCCGCCTGAGGCCCCCAGGTCCCCTTCCCAGCCCCGTCGCCCCCTCCGCCAGGCCCAGGGTTTTCCCCTGATGCCCCTGATTCTGTTGCTACTGGCCCTGCTGGATCTTCGGGTTGATTTCCAGCTCCTCGCTGATCACTTCACCTTCACCACCCTGGCCGAGGCGATTCGCACCCACCCATTGGCGGTGGCAGTGCTGATGTTCACCCCATCCCTCTGGCGGCGCTACCGCAGTTGAGGCCGAGGATCGGGGGATGCCGATGGCCTTTCTGTGGTGTGATCCTCGGTCCAGCGATCCATCACATCACGCACTAGCACCTCTTCGCAGAGCACCTGCAGCACCACCACCAGGGGCAGGGCGAGTAGGAGTCCTGGCAGGCCCAGCAGGGCGCCAAGGCACAACTGAGCCATCAGGGCCACCGTGGGGAGCAGATTCACCGTGCGGCTCAGCAGCAGGGGCGTGAGCACGAAGGCTTCGCCGTTCTGGAGCACCAGCCGGAACACCAACACCTGCAGCATCTTGGCGGGGGAGCCGAGCAGCAGGGCAACGGCCATGGGCAGCAGGGTGCCTGCCGTTGGTCCGATCGTGGGCACGAAGGTGAGCAGGGCACAAACCAGGGCGCTCAGCAGGGCCAGCGGCACCTTGAGGAGGGCCAGCCCGGCCCAGGTGCTCAGAAAGACCACCACTGCTGAAAGGGTCATGCCGGCGAGCCATCCGCCCAGGGCTTCGCGGCATTCGCGCAGCAGAAGCTGCATCCTTGGCCGGTAGAAGCGCGGGGTTGCCGCCACCAGCAGGCGCTGGTGGCTGCGGGGATCGAGGGCCAGCAGCACCGCCAGCAGGGCAATCAGCAGCAGTTGGATGGTGCTGTTGGCCGCACCGCCGGCAAAGCCGAGCACCTGGCTGCCAAGGGGTTGCAGTTGGTCCCAGGTGGCACCGCCCAGCACTTTCATCTCCAGATCATGGAGTAGGGGGGTCTGGGCCACCAGGCCATTGAGGCGCGCGGGCAGTTCCGGGATCAGGCGGCTGAGCACCTGGGCCTGTTCGATCACCTCCGGCAGCAGCAGCGCGGATATCAGCCAGCCCACCACCACCAGCACCGCCAGCACCAGCATCAACGCCGCCGGCCGCTGCAACGGCAACAACCGCCGCACCAAGGTGATCGGCACATCAAGGGCCACCGCCAACACCACCGCGCCGAACAGCACCAGCAGCACCCAACGCAGTTCCCAGGCCAATAGACCGAGCGCAACCAGAGCAAGGGCCCCGATCAGGGAGCGGCCACTCATGGCTCGGCGAGCCTGGCGGTGGCCAGCCGCCGGCGGGGCGGAACCTTCCATGGATCCATCACGTCGTGGATCACCACCTCCCGCAGGATCACCTGGAGGCATACCGCCAGGGGTAGGGCCAGCACCAGGCCCAGCGGACCGAAGACCAGGGTGAATAGCAGTTGGGCGGAGAGGGTAAGACCAGGCAGCAGCTTGAGCTGATGATGCATCACCGAGGGGGTGATCAAGTAGCTCTCCAGGTTTTGCACCACCACATAGAGAGCGAGCACCGCCAGGGCTTTCCAGGGGGCATCCAGCAGGGCCACCGACATTGGAAAGAGAGTGCTGAGGGTGGGCCCCACATTGGGGATGATGTTGAGCAGCCCGGCCAGCACCGCATTGGCGGCGACCAGCCGAACCCCGAGCAGGGAGAGGCCGATCGCGGCGAGGGTTCCCACGCAGAGCGAACTGATCAGCACACCCCCCATCCAGGCGCTCAGGGCCTGGCCACACTGGAGCAGCACCTCCTTGGCGCGGCGTCGGTAGAAGGAGGGCACTAGCAGCAGTAGCACCTCCCGGTAGGCCTCTGGTTGGCAGGCGATCATCAGGGCCACGGCCACCACAAAAAGGGTCTGCAGCAGGGCGGTGCCCAGGTTGCCCGCAAACTCCACCAGCCTCACGGTCCAGTCGCTCACGCCGCCGGGGCCGCTGGGAGCTGCGGTTTTGCCGAGGGTCTCCAGCCAGCTCAGGCCGCCATCGGAGTTGCCGTAGAGCATGCGGGAGATGCTCTCCATCGACTGGTGGAGCAGCTTCAGGAGCTCACTCCAGGCTTCCGGCAATTTCAGCAGGAGTTCGTTGAATTGCTGTAGAAACGGCGGCACGATCGCGGCCGCCCCCACCCCTGCCACTACGGCCACAGCCGCCAGGCTGAGCAGCAGTGCCATGGGGCGGGGGCAATGAAGGCGTTGGCGCAGGCTTCCCACCAGGGTGCAGAGGGCCATGGCCAGCACCACGGCGGCGAAGACCAGCAGGATGGCCTCCCTCATGCTCCAGAGCAGGAGCACCGCCGCCACCAGGGCCATCAATCCCAGCCAACGCCCGAAGCTCACTCCGCCGTGTCCTCTCCCGGGGCTGGTCCGTCGTTGTCTTTGCCTGCAAAGCCCAGCTCGTGGCTGTCGGCATAGCGCTGGGCAAAGCGCATGAACCGATCAAAATCCTCGGTGGTCTTCCAGGTGTAGGTGACCTCAAGGGCGCTGGCCTTGCCATTCACGAAGCGAGCTTTCACCTCCCGGGTGACCAGCTCCCCCTCCTCATCCACCATGAACATGCCGGTGATATCGCCGATCGCCTCGGGCGCCAAGGCCTCGGGCTCCTCAAAAACAAACAGGGCCTGGCCGGTGCGTCCATCGCGGGAGCGGGTCAGTCG
>DAIQNM010000149.1:0-7086 GCA_036788375.1 Cyanobium sp. CTOTU6536
TAAAAGCCCTTATTCCTTCGTCCCCCATCTCCGCCGCGCCCCTGACATCCTGGAACTCCCCACCGTCCCCATCCGCCATGGCCTCCTGGCTGGTCACCGGCGCCAACCGCGGCATCGGGCTGGCGCTCTGCCGCCTGCTCCAGCCGCGGGTCGACAGCGTGATCGCCGTGTGCCGCACGCCCTCGGCGGAGCTGCAGGAGCTGGGGGTGCGGATCGAGGCGGGGATCGAACTCACCAGCGCCAAGTCCCTGGAAGATCTCTCCACGCGCTTGGCCGGTGTGCGCCTCGACGGCGCCGTCCTCAATGCCGGCATCCTGGAAGCCGACAACCTCGAAAGCTTCAGCGCCGAGAGCCTGCGAAGGCAGTTCGAGGTGAACGCGGTGGCGCCGCTGCTGCTGGCCCGCACCCTGCTTCCCAACCTTTCTGCGGGCTCGAAGCTGGGGCTGATCACCAGCCGCATGGGCTCGATCGACGACAACGGCTCCGGCGGCTATTACGGCTACCGCATCAGCAAGACGGCCCTGAACATGGCCGGCCGCTCCCTGGCGGTGGACCTGCGGCCCCGCGGCATCGCCGTGGCGATCCTGCATCCGGGCATGGTGGCCACCCGCATGGTGGGCTTCGCCGGCATCCCGCCCGAGCAGGCGGCCGCCGGGCTGCTAACGCGGCTCGATGCGCTCAAGCTGGGCGACAGCGGCCGGTTCCGGCATGCCAACGGCGAGGAGCTGCCCTGGTGACCCAAGCAGCCAGCCCCCGCCTCCAGTCTTTCAGGTTCAGCCTTCCCCTTCCCCCAGCGCCGCCTGCCCCCTCAGCGCCAGGTAGGCCCGCAATCGCTCTCGATTGAGGGCTGAGGAATCGAGCTGGACTCGGGCGGAAAGCAGCGCTGCCTGATCAAGGCGCTCAAGGCTTTCTCTCTGGCGTTCTCGCGCCTGAGCTGCTCGGTTTCTTTCTCGATCTGCTCGATTTCGCTCTTGAGCCGTTTCATCCGCTGCTCGTGCTGCAGCATGCGCTGCTCGTAGCCGGGATCGCGACGCCAATTCAGCGTCGCGCCCAAGTGGCGCGCTGTATGACACGAATCCGACAAAAACTGTCGCCACCGAGGCAGCGATGCAGGGGATGCCCCATTGCTGGGGGAGTGGGAAGGAGCGGCCGGCGAAGGAGAGGTGGTCATAGGAGCTGAGCAGAGCGATCAGGCCGAGGATCAGGCCACCGAGGGCTTGGAGGAGGCCAGGGCGATCCAGGCCGGGCCAGGGGAGTTGCGACTGGAGAAATTCTGGCGGACGCGCCGGCGGGTCGCTGCCCCCTGGGGGAGGGCCAGTAGCCGTGGGCGGTTGGGGCATGGCAAAGCTGGGAACGGGCATGGGGATCGCACCACGTCCCCCGATGGATTGGTTCCACCACCCGCACCAACACCAGCGCAGAGGAGCCGAAGCCGCCTCAGCCCTCCGTCGGCGTCTCCCCCAGCGCCTCGGCCACCGCCCGCTGAAACACCTCCTCCTCCGGGGTCACGCCGGTCCATTGCTCGAAGATCAGCATCGCCAGCTGCACCAGCATCTCCACCCCATCCACCACCGGGCAGCCGCGCTGGCGGGCCGTGGCCAGGAAGGGCGTGATCCGGGGGTTGGTGATCACATCCACCACCACACAGGCCGGATCCAGGGTGTCCCAGGCCAAGGGCACCTCCTCCAGCTCCGGCGCACAGCCCAGGTGGGTGGCATTCATCAGCAGAGTGGTGCCGGCTGGCACCGCCACCTCGCCGCTCCAGGGCTGCCAGTCGGCCGGCACGCCCGAGGCGCGGGTCACGGTGGCGGCCACCTCGCGGCCCTGCTCCTCGCGCCGGGTGATCAGGGTGAGGTGGGATGCACCGGCCCAGGCGAGTTCCACCGCCATCGCCCGGCCGGCCCCACCGGCCCCGAGCATCACCACCCGCTGACCCTTGAGGGGCGCCACCTTCTCGATCGCCTTCACCACCCCCTTGCCATCGTTGTTGTGGCCGATCAGGCGGCCGTTCTCGATGGTCATGTAGTTGGCGGCGCCGATCGCCTCCACATCGCCATCCACCCCATCGAGCAGCGGAATCACCGCCACCTTCCAGGGCACCGTGATCGCCATGCCCTTGTATCCCAACGGCCGCAACGCCTTCACCGCCAGGGCCAGGTCTTCGGTGTTGGCGATGTCGTTCTTCCAGAACTGCCAGGGCAGGCCGTAGTGGGCGTACACCGCATCGAACATCCGATCGATCGGGTTCTCGGCCACCGGATGGCCGAGCATGCCGGTCATCTGTTTCTGGGGAGGGATCACGGCGCAGGAACGTCAACCAGGAGTCTGGCCTTGGCTGTGCCATCGGATCGATGTCAACACCATTGTTGGGCCGGCCGCGGGCCCGAGCCGGCCGACCGCGGCAGAGAGGAGACGTCCCAGAGCAAGCCCCTGCGCGCCATCCACTGCAGGGCCCCTCAGGCGGCTGTGGACCGCGCCCCCACTTCTGTACAGCCTGTACAGAAGCGCACAAGCCCCAAACACCCAGGCCAGGGGGCCCGAAGCCAGGCCGCACTCCCCATCCAGCCAGCCGACACCGTTCGGAAACGGCCCCATGCGCCAAGCTGGCGCCACCTTTGCATCGCCGCCGCGATGGCGCCTCTGCCGCCCCCCGAGCCCTCGCGCCACCTCGAAACCACCGCCAGCCTCGATGCCGGCAAGCTGCGCTTCGAGCTCAACCGGATGGTGCTGCCGATCGGCCTGGAGGCCAGCTTCGGCGTGATCCGCCACCCCGGCGCCTCCCTGGCGGTGCCGGTGCTTGAGGACGGCCGCGTGGTGATCCTGCGCCAGTACCGCTTTGCCGTGGCGACGCGGCTGCTTGAGTTTCCGGCCGGCACCCTTGATCCCGGCGAGGAGCCGCTGGCCACCATGGAGCGGGAACTGCAGGAGGAGGCCGGCTACCGCGCCGACCGCTGGGATCCGCTCGGCGCCATGCTCCCCTGCCCCGGCTACTCCGATGAGGTGATCCACCTCTTTTTAGCCCGCGATCTCACCCGCCTGGAGACCCCCCCCGCCGGCGACGACGACGAGGACATGGAGGTGCTGCTGATGGAGCCGGCCGAGCTGGATCGGGCCATTGCCAGTGGCGATGAATACCTCGATGGCAAGAGCGTGACCGCCTGGTTCCGCGCCCGCCAACTGCTGAACCCATGACCCCGCCCCGCTGGCTGTTCTGGCATCGCCGCGACCTGCGCCTGGCCGACAACCTCGGCCTGGCGGCGGCGGCTGCCACCACGCCAGCGGTCACGGGGGTGGTGGTGCTGGATCCGGCCGAACTGGCCGCCGTGCAGCAGGCCCCGGCCCGGCTCTGGTTCCTGGCCGAGAGCCTGCTGGAACTCTCCGCCCGCTGGCGGGCCGCCGGCAGCCGGTTGCTGATCCTTCAGGGCGATCCGGTGCTCCTGCTGCCCCGGTTGGCCGCCGCCAGCGGCGCAGCCGTGGTGGCCTGGAACCGGGGCGTGGAACCGGCCGAGCGGGAGCGGGACCGGCGGGTGGCCGCCGCCCTGCAGGGCGATGGCGTGAAGGTGCTGGTGGATTGGGACCAGCTGCTGGTGCCCCCCGAAACGATCCTCACCGGCGCCGGCGATCCCTACCGCGTCTACGGCCCCTTCCTGCGCAACTGGCGCGGCCAGGTGGAGCGGCGCGCCGCCGCCGGCGACCTCGACCCACGGCCGGCGCCGCGGGAGCTGGTGGATCTGGATCCGGCCAGCCTCCCCCGGCCGGAGCTTTGGGCGGCCTTGCCTTTGCGGGCAGCGGTGCCGACGGCCGCGCAGCTGGCGGCGATGGCGATGGGCGGCGGCGACGCTGATGGCGTTGGCACCGTTGCCCTGCACCACAGCGAGGCCAGCGGCGAAGATCCCCCCTCGACTCGCCGCCCGCAAGCCAACGGTGCGCTTCGATCAGAAGCCAGCGGCAGCCGCCCCCCGGAACCAGGCACCGGGGGCACAGCTGGGCGGGCCCAAGCGCCCTTCACCGGCGCCGACCTCTGCCCCTGCCGCCCCGGCGAGGCGGCAGCCCTGGCCCAGCTCGAAGCCTTCGCTGATGGCCCGGCCCTGGCCCGCTACGACGAAGGCCGCAACCTGCCGGGGGAAGCCGGCACCTCCGCCCTCTCGGCAGCCCTGCGCTTCGGCACCCTCAGCCCCCGCCAGGCCTGGGCCGCCGCGGCCGTGGCCCGCTTCGCCGCCCGCAGCGACGAGGCCCTGGCCTCGATCACGGTGTGGGAGCAGGAGCTCTGCTGGCGGGAGTTTTACCAGCAGGCCCTGTTTCATTTCCCCGAGCTGGCCGATGGCCCCTACCGGCCCCAGTGGCGCCACTTCCCCTGGGAGAACGACCCGCAGCGGCTGGCTGCCTGGCAGGCGGGCCTCACCGGCATGCCGATCGTGGATGCGGCGATGCGGCAGCTGGTGGAGAGCGGCTGGATGCACAACCGGCCGCGCATGATCGTGGCCTCCTATCTGGTGAAGGATCTGATCGGCGACTGGCGCCTGGGCGAGCGTTTCTTCATGGAGCACCTGGTGGATGGCGACCTGGCCGCCAACAACGGCGGCTGGCAGTGGAGCGCCAGCAGCGGCATGGATCCCAAGCCCCTGCGCATCTTCAACCCCGCCACCCAGGCCGCCAAGTTCGACCCCGAGGCCACCTACATCCGCACCTGGCTGCCGGAACTGGCCCACGTGGCCACCGCGGATTTGATCAGCGGCCAGATCGCCCCCCTGGAGCGCCGCGGCTACCCGGCGCCGATCGTGGATCACAAAGTCCAGCAGGCTCGCTTCAAGGCGCTCTATGCCGCCCTGCCACGGGGCTAACCGACAACTCAGAAGCGGAAATGGGCCACCAGCACCGTGCCCAAGGCATTGCTGGTCTTGCCGGGGGCCGTGTATTGGCCGTTGGGGCGACTCAGGTAGAAGAGGGAGGGGGTGAGGGTGATGTGGTCGCTCACCCGCAGCGCCGCCCAGGCTTCCCAGGCAACGTTTCCATCCTGGGGCGTGCGGCCATCGCGCAGGCGGGTCACGAAGGTGGGCTGGCCCACGGCGAAGCCGGCGGCATGGCCGCCGCCCAGGAGGTTGCTCCAAAACAGGGCCGCCGACCAGGACTGACTCTCAGCGATGTTGCTGGCGCTGTTGGTGGCCACGGGGAGGGCGGAGGCCTGCTGCAGGAAGCTGGCGCCCCAGCCCAGATTGATCGAGGGCAGCCAGCCGCCCGGAGCCGGTTGCCAGGCGGCGGTGAGGGCCAGGTTGTTGGAGAGGGCCGTTTCGCCACTGCCGGTGGGGGCGCAGGGCTGGCGCTGGTTAGCGAACTGGGTGCCGCGGCGGATATTCAGGTCGCACTGGCCGCGGCGCCAGGCCGCCGCGAGCACGTAGCCCGGCCCGCCGACCCCCACCTGGGCGAAGAGGCTGGCGCGGCTGAGGCGGCCCCCAATGCCGGCCCCCTGGAGCGCATCGGTGGTGTTGGCATTGTCGGCGCTGGGGGCCACATAGGAGGCGGAGGCGGCCAGGTAGGCGCGGCCCTCCGGCACCTGCTGCTTCCACTGGGCCCCCACCGCCGCCCCTGCGGCCTTGTTGTAGGTGGCGGGGGCGCCATTGAGCGCAAAGAAATCGAGGATCGGCGGGCCCGGATCGGCGCCATAGAACCAGGGCCGCAGGGCCGTGATCTCATGGGTGGGTCGGGCCAAAGGGCCCACCAGGGCTGTGATCTGACGACCGATCGGGAAACGGTAGAAGAGGCGGGTGACCTCCACCGCATTGGCGCCTAGACGCGGGGCGGTGCTCTTGTCGAGGGCGAGGAGGTTGAAGGGATTGCCGGCAAAGGGGCTGCGGTTGGCATTGCCGCTGTTGAGCCGGGTGTAAAGCAGATCCTTGCCGCTGAAGCTGGTGAGCAGGTTGAGGTGGATTTCGTAGTTGAACGCCGCCGCTCCCCACTGGGCGTTGTTGGCGGCCGGGTCGGCGTTGCGGCTGCGGGCAGGGATCCCGGTGGCATCGGCACCCGCCGGATAGGGGCCGCCCTGGCTGCCGCCGAAGTGGATGGCGCCCGGGGTGAAATAGGTGCTCACCACCAGCTTGGTGGTGGGAGCAAAGCGGGTGGCCTCCAGGCCAGCGAGGGCCGCATCGAGGCGCCCCGCCCGAACACCGAGCTGACTCCGCTCCGGCGCAGTGGCAGCAAAACCCTGGCGGAGCTCCAGGGCGTCCAGGCGGCCGGGCGCCAGGGCCCCATTCAGCCGCTGCACCGCCTCCTGGCGCTCCACCGCGCGACGGCCCTCCTCCTGGCGGGCCCAGCCGTCGTCGTAGCGGGCGATCTCAGCCCAAAGGGGACCATCGGCCGCTGCGGCGGCCCCAGCGGTCGCTCCAGCCGTGGCCGCCAGGGCAACCCAGGCCCCCACAGCCCCCAGGCCAGCAAGAGCAGCCCTGATCAGCCCAGGGGTGGCCCTGTTGAGGAGGACCACCCCACCCACTTCAGACCACACCAACCGATAGCGGTACCGGCAGAGCAGCCCCCCGATCTGCTGCGGTGCTGAGCAGCTGGCGAAGCGTGCGGATCACGGTGTCCTGCTGCTCGCCGCTGAGTTCGGGGAAAATCGGCAGGCTCAGCACCTCAGCGCAGAGCCGCTCGGTGGTGGGCAGGCTGCCCGGGCCGTAGCCGAGTTGCCGATAGGCGGGCTGGCGGTGGATCGGGATCGGGTAGTAGATGATCGTGTTCACACCCGCATCCTGCAGACACTGCTTCAGCCAATCGCGGCAGCAGGCCTCCGGCAGCCCGTAGCTGGCGCTATCGGAGGAGGGGGTGCAAGCACCAGCGCAGGAACCCGAAGCTTCCGGGCAAGGCGCCACCCGCACCACGAACTGATTCCAGCTGTGGCCAGCGGGCCCGGTCTCCGGCAAGGAGATGGCCGCCAGGTCGCCGAGCTCGGCGAGGTAACGGGCGGCGATCGAACGGCGCCGCTCCACCCAGCCCTCCAGGTGCGGCAGCTTCACTGCCAGCACGGCGGCCTGGATCGCATCGAGGCGGCTGTTGTAGCCCAGAGCTGTGTGCAGGTAGCGGCGGGGCATGCCATGC
>DAIQNM010000150.1:0-6769 GCA_036788375.1 Cyanobium sp. CTOTU6536
TGGCCAACGGCCTGCGCCGCGACGGCACCCCCCTCGACCCCAACGGCACCCACCCCCTGGAGGTGTGGACCGGCATCAACTTCGGCCTGGCGGCCTATTACCGCCTGATGGGTGACAGCGGCACCGCGCTGGCGATCTGCAGTGCCGTGGTGCATCAGGTGTACACAGGCGGCCTGCAGTTCCGCACCCCCGAAGCGATCACGGCGGTGCACACCTTCCGGGCCTGCCATTACCTGCGGGCCATGGCGATCTGGGCCCTGTGGGCCACCCACACCGGCTGGCAGCCGATCCCGGGGGCGGAGCGGCAGCCCCTAGGCACCGAGCAACAGCCATGAGGTCATGGCAACAGGGCGAATACCGGCTCAAGGCCGCGCGGCAAAGCGCCGATTCCTCCCTTTCTGGGGGCCCTTCCATCGGCCCCCACCTGCCCCGAGCAAGGGCCTTGGCAAGCGGTGCTGGCCCCTCCCTTCGAGGCTGGGGAGGCCATCTGCTTCGTGTGGTGGCGATCTTGATCGTGGGTCTGCTCCCCGCCCTGCTGGGCCCCAGCCCCGCCTGGGCCCTGATTCACGCCCACCCCGACGAAATCACCGCCACGGGTGTGGTGCGCAGCCTGGAAAGCCTGCGCGACCTCGACTACCAGAGCTGGCAGGTGGTGGCCTACCGGGAGGGTCCACCCCGGCGGGAAGCTCCCATCACCCTGCGGATCGTGAGCTACCCCGGTCGGGTGCGGCTCGACCACCCCACTCCCCTGCTGGTGAGCAGTGGTCGGCGCCTCTGGGAGCTCGCCGACACCACCTTGAGCAGCCCGAAACTGGCCGGCGACGGTCGCGCCGCCGCCGCGGAGTTCGCTCTCTCCCCCCTGCTAGCCGACCTGGAGAACAACCGTCCCCTGCGGCTGGAGCTGCCCGGGGTGTTCACCGAACTGCCGGTGCCGCCCTATGTGGTGAAGGAATGGCGAAACCTGCCCCTCTGGGATGGGGGGGAGGAGAAGGGGTGAGCGGTCCTAGCCCCGCAGGTGCCGCCCCCTGGCTGCCCTGGATGCGGCGGGCCCTGGCCCTGGCCGCCCTGGGGGAGGGCCGCACTAGCCCCAACCCCCTGGTCGGAGCTGTGGTGCTGGATCGCGAAGGCCATCTCGTCGGCGAAGGGTTCCACGCCCGCGCCGGAGAACCCCATGCCGAGGTCGGAGCGCTAGCCCAGGCAGGTGAACGAGCCCGGGGAGGCACCCTGATCGTGAGCCTCGAGCCCTGCTGCCACCAGGGCCGCACCCCACCCTGCACCGAGGCGGTGATCAAGGCTGGGATCTCCCGGGTGGTGGTGGCGATGGCGGACCCCGACCCGCGCGTGGCCGGCGGAGGCATGGCCCGCCTGCGGGCGGCCGGGCTGGAGGTGATCGAGGCGGTGGCGGAGCAGGAAGCACTTCAGCTCAACCGGGCCTTCGTGCACCGCGTCCGCACCGGGCGGCCCCTGGGGATTCTGAAATGGGCCATGAGCCTTGATGGCCGTACCGCCCTGCCCAACGGGGCTAGCCAGTGGATCAGCGGTCCGGCGGCCAGGGATTGGGTGCACCGGCTACGGGCCGGCTGCGATGCCGTGATCGTGGGGGGAGGCACGGTGCGTGGCGATGACCCCCTGCTCACCAGCCGCGGCCGCCGCCAGCCCGAGCCCCTGCGGGTGGTGCTGAGCCGCAGCCTCGATCTCCCGGAAGCAGCCCGGCTCTGGGATCAGAAAGCTGCGGCCACCCTGGTGGCCCACGGCCCACGGACCCCCCTGGCCACACACCACGGGGAGGCCACCGCGGAGGAAGGCCGCCGCCGCCTCGATCGCCTCGGCGTGGAGCGGCTGGAGCTGCCAGCCTGCCAACCAGCCGCCTTGCTGGAGGCCCTATCCGCTCGGGGCGTCAACCAGGTGCTGTGGGAATGCGGCCCGGAGCTGGCGGCATCAGCCCTACGCCAGGGCTGCGTTCAGGAGCTGGCGGTGGTGATTGCCCCGAAGCTGCTGGGGGGGCTAGCGGCCCGCACCCCGGTTGGGGAGTTGGGTCTGGAGGGGATGGATCAGGTCCTGCCCTGGCGAGAGCAGCAACGCTCCAGCCTGGGAGCCGATCTGCTCTGGCAACTGATCCATGCCGACCCAACCGAGACGACGCAATCGGGAGCCACAGGGTCGTCCCCAGCCGGGCCGCCCATGGTGGGGCCATGCATCACGCCATGAAAGTAGAACTGCACGGCCGTCAGAGCTGCCACTACCGGCTGGCCAACCCCTGGCACCAACCCCTCGGTCGCATCGCCGATTTCCTCCAGCCGATCCAACTCGATCCCCAGGCCTATGTGGTGGAGCCAGGCGCCCGCCTGGTGAGCCCCAACCTGGTGGGGGTGGGCCGCAACCGAACGATCGTGGAGGAAACCCTCCATCTCAAGGAGCTCGAACCAGCGGTGCGGCGCTCCCTGCAACTGCGCTCCCTACTTCCAGCCCAGGAAAGGCTCAAGGGGGCCGTCTGCTCCCTGGTCGACAGCCGGCAATGGACCAACAGTTACTTCCATTGGTTTCTGGATTGCCTGCCCCGCCTGATCGCGGCCGATGACCATGGCCGGCGCAGTGGCGAGATCACCCGGGTGATTGTGCCGGCCAGCCTGAATCGCTGGCAGGGCGAATCCCTGGAAATGCTGGGAATCGAAAGCCAGCGCCAGATTGCCCACCGCCCGGTCGGGCGGGGCGGCCTGGCGATCGAGCGGTTGATTGCCTATGTGGCCCACCGCTGGCAGCGCCTCGGCGACGCCCCCTTCGATGCCACCTCCCCCTGGGCGCTCCAGCAGCTGGCCGCACGCCTGAGCCAAGCCAGCCCAGCCAGCCCCTTCGCCCTGCCGCCACGGATCTACCTCTCCCGCAAAGGCGTTCCGAGCCGCCAGGTGGCCAATGAAGCGGAAGTGCTGGCGCTGCTTGAACCCCACGGCTTTGTCGCGGTGCAGTCCGAAAAACTCTCGGTGGGCGAACAAATCGCCCTCTTCCGCGACGCCACCCACATCGTGGCGCCCCATGGCGCCAGCCTCACCAACCTGCTGCACTCCCGGCGGGGCAGTGTGCTGGAACTCTTCCAGGAGGGCCATGGCGTGCGCCCCGACTTCTTCCAGCTGGCGATGATCAACGGCCTCGACTACCTGCACGCCCTTTGCCCCTCCAGCGGGCCCGAGCAACACATCAAGGTGTCGAGGGAAGTGATCGAGAGTTATCTAGCCCGAACGCTCTGAACCGCAGCAACCAGCTCTTCAGACCAACTCTGGATGGAGGGGATCCCCCTTGAAGGGGCCGATCAGATCGGAGGTAATCCAGCCGCCATAGAAGCCACCGGGCTGGGGCAGCACGCGCTCACCATCCAGCCAGCAACCATCCATCAGCCCTGGATAGAGGGCGTACCAACCGGCGAGGTCACGAAAAGGGGCCGTGGGTTCAGGGTATTGCCACACCGCCCGCCGCAAACGCCGCTCCTGGGGAGTCCCAGCTTCGCTGACCAAATCCCAGTAGCGGGCCAGGCCCTTCCACTCACAGAAACTCCGGCCACTGGCCGGCTCCAGCAGGGAGCGATCCAGGCTCTCCGGGGGCAAATAAAAGGTGGGTGGGTGAAAGGTCTCCAGCACCCGCAGGGAGCGGTGGGTCTCGCAGAGCAGGCGGCCAAACACCTCGACCCGTACATGCCGGGCAGAGGCCACCAGGACCGGCGGACGGGGGTAGTCCGCCACCCGCTCAGGCCGATCACCCGGGAATCGATGAACGGCTTCCGAAGCGTCTGGCATCCCTGGTGAAGCCTGCCCAGGATCGGGGAATAGGGCCACGTTGATCAGCCCGGAATGAAATGGCGCAGTCGGCGCGCCTCCTCCCCCGCCCGCCGTTGCAACTCGGCATCACTCAGGCTCTCCTCCGCCCGGAGCTGGGCGGCGAAAATATCGTCCTCTACCACGCTGAAACCGGCCTCCCGGGCCAGGGCAAGAAAGGCCTCCAGATCCAGCGGATCGGCAGGGTCATGCAACCGTCGCGCCAGCTCAGGGTTCCCCTCGGCGTGGGCCAAGAAGGCATCGAGTTGGTTCAGGGTCATCACGGCTCCGGCCATCAACCCCTTCCTAGCTGGCCGGTGAACCGGGGTGGCGTCGGTCGCAAGGGCGCCGGGTCTGCTGGCGGCGGGAGGAGGCGGCAGGGTCGATGGGGTGAGCGCAGGACCACGCTCAGGCACCGGAACCATCCAGCAGATCCAGCTGAACCGAGCCGAAGGCTGCTGCACGGTCGCGAACCTGGGAGGCCCCGACCGGCAGGGCAGGCGGTGATGGCTCCAGGTCGGCGGTAGTGCTGCGCCGGCCCATCTGGGAATCTCCACCTCCATTCGGGACATCGGGTCTCAGAGTGCCCATCTCCACCTTGAGCGCCACCCAGGCGGCCGGATCCCAGGGCCCCATCAGGGGCTCCAGGGCCCGCAGGCCCGGTCCGTCGGTGGCCCCAAGCCAGGCCTCCTCCAACCCATCGGGGATCACCACCGGCATGCGGTCGTGCACGCGGCGGAGGAGATCGTTGGGGGCAGTGGTGAGCACCACGCAGCTCTCGAGTTCGCCGCCATCGGGGCCGCACCAGCGATCCCAGAGGCCACCGAGCCAGAAGGGGGCCCCATCGCGGCGGCGAAACAGCCAGGGCTGCTTCCAGGCCTTTCCCGTGGCCGGATCAGTGCGGTTTTGCCACTCGTAGAAGCCATCGGCCGGCAGCAGGGCGCGACGGTGCCGCCAGGGTCCGCGGAAGAAGGGCTTGTCCGCCACCGTCTCGCAACGGGCGTTGATCGGCCGGCTTCGGCCCAGCGGATCCTTCGACCACTCCGGCACCAGGCCCCAGAGGGCCAACCCCACCGCCAGACGGCCATGTTCCTGGCGCTGCAACAGCACCGGCTCGCCCGGGCGCACCTGCGGTCGGGGGGCGTAGTGCGCGGCCAGCCCAGCGGGCATGGGCCCCTGCAGCCGGGGCAGCAGGGCATCGAGGTCAGTGGTGAGGGCGAAGCGGCCGCACATCGGCAAGGAGGGGGGAAGGACGCGACCAATCAGGAATCAAGGGTTGCGGCAATGGCGCGAACCGGCTCCCATACGGTTCTCCCACCCAGCAGGCGATCCCTCGGGTGGCCCACCCGCCTAGCCTGGCTCCACTTCCCCCCTGAGCCGCATGGCCATCCGCCAGGACGACAACCGCCCCAGTCGGCGCTTCGGCCTGATCAACCTGGTGCTGATCGGCCTCGGAGTGCTGCTGCTGTTTAGCAATTTCTTGCCGAACCAGGCCAGCCAGGTGCCGCGGGTGCCCTACTCGCTGTTCATCAACCAGGTCAACGCCGACAACGTCAAACGGGCCTACATCACCTCCGAGCAGATCCGCTACGAGCTGATCAAGCCGCCGGCCGAGGGGGCCCCCACCGTGCTGGCCACCACCCCAATTTTCGACATGGAGCTGCCCCAGCGGCTCGAGCAGCATGGTGTGGAGTTTGCGGCAGCGCCGCCCCGCAAGCCCAGCTTCTTCACCACCCTGCTGAGCTGGGTGGTGCCGCCGCTGATCTTCATCGGGGTGCTGCAATTCTTTGCCCGTCGCAGCGGCATGGGCGGCGCCCAGGGTGCCCTGAGTTTCACGAAGAGCAAGGCCAAGGTGTATGTGCCTGATGAGGAATCGCGGGTCACCTTCGCCGACGTGGCCGGCGTGGATGAGGCCAAAACCGAACTCACCGAGATCGTCGACTTCCTCAAAACCCCCGAGCGCTACGCCGCCATTGGAGCTCGCATTCCGAAGGGCGTGCTTTTGGTCGGCCCCCCCGGCACGGGCAAAACACTCCTTTCCAAGGCTGTGGCTGGCGAAGCGGGGGTTCCTTTCTTCATCATCAGTGGTTCGGAATTCGTCGAACTGTTTGTCGGTGCCGGCGCCGCTCGGGTGCGGGATTTGTTTGAAGAAGCCAAGAAGAAAGCCCCCTGCATCATTTTCATCGATGAACTCGATGCGATCGGCAAGAGCCGTGCCGGCTCGATGGGGATGATGGGCGGCAACGACGAACGCGAGCAAACCCTTAATCAGTTGCTCACCGAGATGGATGGCTTCGCCTCCCAGGACAAGCCGGTGATCGTGCTAGCGGCCACCAACCAACCCGAGGTGCTGGATGCGGCCCTGCTGCGGCCCGGCCGCTTCGACCGCCAGGTGCTGGTGGACCGGCCGGATCTTTCGGGACGCCGCACCATCCTTGGCATCTACGCCAACAAAGTGAAGCTGGCCGAATCGGTCGATCTCGACAAGATCGCCCAGGCCACCAGTGGTTTTGCCGGTGCCGACCTAGCCAACCTGGTCAACGAAGCCGCGCTGCTCGCCGCCCGTGCCAAGCGCACCACCGTGGAGCAGGGCGACCTCAATGAAGCGATTGAGCGCGTGGTGGCAGGCCTGGAGAAGAAGAGCCGGGTGCTGCAGGCCGATGAGAAGAAGGTGGTGGCCTTCCATGAGGTGGGCCACGCGATCGTGGGCCACCTGATGCCGGGCGGCAGCAAGGTGGCCAAGATCTCGATCGTGCCCCGCGGCATGAGCGCCCTGGGCTACACCCTCCAGCTCCCCACCGAGGAGCGCTTCCTGAATTCGAAGGAGGATCTCGAAGGTCAGATCGCCACCCTGCTGGGCGGTCGCAGCGCCGAGGAGATCGTGTTCGGCGAGGTCACCACCGGCGCCGCCAATGATCTGCAGCGCGCCACCGACATCGCCGAGCAGATGGTGGGCACCTTTGGCA
>DAIQNM010000151.1:0-6762 GCA_036788375.1 Cyanobium sp. CTOTU6536
GTGAGGCTGTGGTTGCCGAGACTTGTTTTCTGCTCAAGCGGTCGGGCTTTGATCCCTCATTGGCGTTGCAGTTCGTCGAGCGAGGGGTTGTTCAACTGCCTTTCGTGTTGCAGGAGCAGATTGGCTCTGTGAGTTCATTGTTTAAGCGGTACGAGAATGTTCCCGCTTCCCTTGCTGACGCTGCCTTGATTCGGCTGGCGGAGATCAACGACTCACCATTGCTGATCACTACCGACAGCGATTTTCATATTTACCGCCGACATGGAAGACAGACGATTCCATTGGTCACTCCTTGAAAGATAGGGCTTCTGCCGCTGAGGCGAAGGTCTGCAGATGTTGCCTGCAGAGACGCGACACTTCGAACAAGCCCCTCGGGTGGACAGGCCACCATGATCTCCCATGCTCCGCGCCACCTCAAGCTCCCGGCCTGCCACTCAAGAGCAGCGTTGGGCTGACAACAAAAGCGGCCGTACTTACAGTAAAGGCTTGCCTCTGATCGCGAAATGGTTTCTTTGCTGTGGCAAGTGCGTCATCTCCTGGCCTGGTTAGCGAGTATTCCTTGGCTGAGCCGCCTGATTAATCGCATAGGAACCAACTCCATAGCCCGTGCCACCAAGCCACGGCCCCGCCCCTACAGCCTCTGGTGGCCCGCCGAAAGTGATGGCGTCTGCCCCGCCAAAGTTGAGCCCCCAACGGGCCCATCACCGACTACGCCTCCTGGCCGTCGCTCACAGACCGCAGCTTCTCAGCCCGACATTTGGCCCCAGCCCCTGAAGCCTTTATCAGCCAACTACCTCCAGATGCTCCCTATGACCCTGCCACCCGTTGCACCGGACCCATCACCGCTCTGTTCGCCCGACCCCGCGATTCCGATGGACAGTCGCTGATGACGACCGACAGGTCGTCAGTACTGTTTATGTTCTTCGCGCAGTGGTTCACCGACAGCATTCTGCGCATTGACCCCAAAGACCGTCGACGCAACACCTCGAACCACGACGTCGATCTCTGCCAGATCTATGGCCTAAATGAACAGGAAACCCGTTGCCTGCGCAGCGGCGAACGCGGGCATCTTCGTAGCCAGGACATTCGTGGTCAGGAATTTCCTGATTACCTCGGCGAACATGATAGCAATGGTCGCTGGCAGGTAAAATCCATTTATCAGTGTGATGTCGACAGCAAGGGAAATCCGATCAAGGGGCGTGGCCTCTACCCCCATGGCAGTAGTCAATGGGTGCGGGAGTCACTGAATGGAAGCTTTGGGGGCCGCATCACTGAGGCCGAAGTCGAACTCCGCCTCGACAAGCTGTATGCCACAGGCCTGGAACGCGGCAATTCCTCGGTGGGCTATGTGGCCCTCAGCCTGGTGTTTCTGCGTGAACACAACCGGATCTGCGATGAGCTGTACAGGCTCTACCCGCGCTGGGACGACGAGAGATTGTTCCAGACCGCCCGTATGATCAACATCTGCCTGTTGCTGAAGCTGACAGTGGAGGAATACATCAACCACATCGCGGGGGAGCGAATCTTTTGCCTAGACCCCACCTTCGCCGAGCGGCAGAATTGGTACCGAACAAACTGGATCGCCCTTGAGTTTGATCTGCTGTATCGCTGGCACTCGCTTGTTCCCGAAAGCTTGACCGTCAATGGGGCTACGGTGCCGGCTAATGAGTACCGCTGGAACAACAGCCTGCTGGAGCAGCTCGGCATCACCGACCTGATCAATTCCGCCTCCACGCAGGCGGCCGGCAGGATCGGCCTGTTGAACAATCCTGTGTTCCTCATGGAATCTGAGTACCGTACTATTCAGATGGGTCGTGACTTCCGGTTGCGTAGCTATAACGAATACCGAGAAGCCTTCGGATTGCCACGCCTATTCAGTTTCGAGCAGCTTACACGCGATGCCGACATGGCAGGGCGGCTTCAGAGCCTCTATCGCTCCATCGACAACCTTGAGCTGGTGGTGGGTCTTTTCGCCGAGGCTCCACCACAGGATGGCCTATTTGGTGATTTGTTGCTCACGATGGTGGCCTACGACGCTTTCACACAGATCTACACCAACCCTCTCTTGTCACGATCAATCCATACTGCTGAGCATCTGACCCCTTACGGCCTGAAGCTAATCGAGGATACAACCAGCATCACCAAGCTGGTGAGCAGGAATGTGAGAGACAATGAGACTGTTAATGCTGCGCTGGGCGTAACCTTGGTCTGACATCAGGCCTAGGTATTCAAGCAGTTAGGGCGTTTCTCCTGCCGGCCGCCATTTTGAATCATTCCTTGTAACAATACACTTTAGAGATCGAGTCTCGTCCTCACCAGTACAGGAAAAGGCCAGCTCTTGTCGCGTCTGCTTGGAAAGTGGCTTTGACAAATGGCCAGGCTTTTTTCTTTCTACTCACTGCTGTATGACTGAATGTTCACCTTTGCCCTGAAACTCGCCACCCGTTTCAGAATCAGGCTTCTCTTCGTCGGCATGTTGTTTATGACTGACTTGTTCAGGCTTGCACCATGCCACCCAACATCATCATCCACCCGACCCGAGTCGGGGGTTGTTAATTCAGCTTTTGCTTCCGCGGGAAGGTGATGATAAGCGTAAGAGCAGCATTCGGGATCTCAAGGAACCGGGACTATCAGGCAGCCCTGCTGGCCAGCCTGCTCCCTTCACTCCCCTGACCCAACCCGCTCACGCCAAAGAGCCCGGACCAACGAGCTCATGGCATTGGCGGCTCGGGCCGTGAGCAATCCCGATAGGGCCGCCACCAGCACCGTGGCCATGCTCGTGAGCTGCGCGCCCTCCGGTCCGCCAACGCCGAGCACCATCGCCATGGCGGTGAACGGCAGGCGGTAACCGCCAGCGATGCCCGCGGCGGCTCCGGCGGCTCCGGCCAGGTCTGCCGCGATCCCGAAGGGGGCCGCGAACACCCGGCCGCTCAGGTCACCGATCGCCAGAAACGGCACGAACACCCCGCCGCAGCCCCCCGCCAGCACCGCCGCCGTGGTGGCTGCCGCCCGCAGCAGGGCCAGGGCCAGCAGGCGCAGCGGGGCGGGGCTGGTGGTTTCGGCCCAGACGATCGCCGCGCCCCCCGGACCGAAAGCCGCTGACGGGGAAGCCAGGACCCCGATCAGCAACGCCAGGACCAGCAGCGCCGCGCCGCCGATCAGCAGGCGCGTCAGCGGTCGGTCGCGCCAGCCCCGGGCCCAGTAGATCGCCTCACCGGTGAGGGCCGTGAGGGCGCCGGCCACCACGCCGATGCAGAGGGTGGCTTCCACCGCGGCGAGAAAACCGGCGGGAGGAATCCGGGGCACCACCAACCGGATCAGATTGAGCTGAAAGGCGGCATTCACCGCCCAGCCGCTGAGGCCGCCCGCCAGCATCGCGGCTGCCCGCGGCCCGCTCAGCGGAATCTGGCGGCGCGCCGCCAGCTCGGCCATGAAGAAGCTGCCCACCAGCGGGATGCCGATCAGAGCCGACACGCTCGCCGCCCCGCCCCCGATCGCCAAGGGCCGCGCCAGGCTGCGCAACGCCGGCACCGCCCTGCCCAGCCAGCTTCCCGTTGCCACGCCGATGTGGGCCGCCGGCGATTCCGTGCCCATCGGCGCCCCCAACCCCACGGTGGCCAGGATCGCCAACGCCCGCAGGGGCGCCAGGTTCCACGGGAACTGCTCCTCCACCCCCGATGCGTTGACCACATCGCCCGTCAGATCAGCGCGGGCGATGTCGTGGGGGAACGAGTACCAGGCCGCCAGCGAGCCGGTAGCCAAGCCAGGGCGGGGCGTCTCGCGAGGGGCGATCGTCTGCACCGATTGGCCTCGGCCCAGGCCGAACAGGATCAGTACCGCCAGGCCCACGCCGAGCAGGGGCAGCAGCCGCAACGCCGCGGGCCCCAGGCCGGAAGCGGCGGCCAGGGATTGCTTGATCAGCTCGGTGAGCGCCACCGCCGCCAGCGAGCCGATCAGGCCGCCCAGCAGCCCCGCCGCCGCCCAGGCGCCGATCGCCATGATCCGCGAATGCCCCTGCTGCATGGCCCTAGTCGCGCTCCGTCACTTGCGGCGCCGAGGCGTCAGCGGCTGGGATGGTGCTGGCGCTGCCATCGCGCAGGGACGCGTAGGTGGGGGAGAGGATCTCAATGCCGTGGGCCGCGCATTGATCCTGGATATTTTGATGCAGCTCCGAATAAATCAGCACCATCAGATTGGGATTGGTGGTGTAGGCATTCAATTGATAGCTGATCGCATCATTGCCCAGGTTGGTTTGCAACACAAACGGCGGCGGCTCCCCGAGAATGTGCTCGCTTGCTAAGGCGGCAGCGGTCAGGGTGGCGTAGGCCTGGCGCCAGGGCACGTCATATCCCAGGGTGATCGTGGTTTGCAGGATCAGGGCGCGGCTTAAATCCCGGGCAGAGAGATTGTAATTCACCACCTTGTTACTCAACAGGGCTGAATTGGGGATGGTGATGATCTGGTTGGCCGGCGTGCAGATGCGTACCGCCAAAAAGTTTTTCTCGATGATATCTCCGATCACGTCATCCACACGAATATGATCGCCGATGCGGAAGGCGCGGGTGTAGATCAGGATGATGCCACCGATCACATTGGAGATCGCCGATGTGGAGCCGAGTGAGAGCAGCAGGCCCAGAAAAACAGAAATACCCTGAAACGCTGGCGAGCTAAACCCCGGCAGAAAGGGAAAGGCCAGCACCGCCGCCAAGGCGATCACCAGCGCCATCAGCAGATTAAATGTAGGCTTCCCCCATTCGGCATAAAACCCGGGAATCACCAGGCTGCCCCGGTCAACTGCCGTGAAGAAAGGCCGGATGGCGCGCAGCAGGGAGAAGCCCAGAAAGAGGATGATGGCAACGATGAAGAGATTCGGCAGATAGTTGCCGATCGCCGTGAGCACCAGCTCCAGGGACCCGTAGAAATAACCGAGGATGTCCTCACCGACAGCCCGGGTCCAGGGATAGAGGCGCAATACGAAGGCGGCGAGATAAAAGAACGCCAGCATCAGCACCAACAGACGCATCAAGGTCAGCACCTGCAGCCAGGTCTGGGCGATTGCATTGGCAGAAACGATCTCGACCCGATTGAGCCGAATCGCCGGCACGCGCTTGGCGATGAAGCGCACCAGCAGCGGAAATAGCCGGCCCGACAGGCTGATCACCACAAAATAGAAGGCCAGAAAGCCAACGCTGGCGATCAGCGCGTAAAGGCTGTGCCGCAGCAATTGGCCGGGTTTGCGATCCTGGCGGTATTGGCGCAGGGCCGCCTTGATCTGTTGCAGGGATTGCTCGGCCAGCTCCTTGGCCGTCAGGCGGCTGGCCTGGGCATCGCGCTCATTGATCGTCAGCAGCACGTCGGGGCCAGCGCTGACATACCAGAAATCGTCATCCACCCGTTGCTGAAAGGTGAGGGAGTCGATCGAACGGGCATCGTCCTGGGCGAAGCGCTTCAGCCGGCGGCTGATCGTCTCCGCCCGCTCCTGCAGCGAAAAACCGGCGATCCCCCGCCGCAGGGTCAACACCTCGCGGCCATCGAGCAGGATCGGCACGCCATCGATCGGAGTCTTGGCCTGGATCGGTGGCTGGGCCTGGGGCTGATCGACCAGCATCTCCTGCTGGACTGGCGCCTGGAGCTGGACCTGCGCCAGGGCAGGCGTCTGAACAAAGCCGTGAACGAAAGCGCTGAGCGTCAGCACAACAACGGCAATCAGGACCGCCAGGGTTCTGCGGGCTTGCGTGGCGGCTGGATGGGGCACGCGCTGGCCAGGCTCAGCCATCGCCACGCCTGTCGGGAGACATCGCCGGGCTGGCCGGGAGCCCTGATCCAGCCTTTCCACTTCCGCAAGCTCTGGCTTTGGGCTTGGGCGGCCAGAGGGTGACAGGCCAGAGGGTGACTGGCCAGAGTGTGACTAGCCAGTCGACCGTGGTCATCATGATGATGACGAAACTCAAGCTACGTTCAAAACAGTACTGAACCCCAGGACCAACGCTGATCAGGCTGGCCCAGCAAGGCAACACTTCAGCCTTCACTTCGCTCTGCTGCCCCATCCGCCGCGTCGTGGTCCTGGTGCCTGCCGGTTCCAGCAAGCCCGCCGCCTCAGCCCGCCTCTCCCTGCACTTCGGGAGCCGGGGCCGGGATGTCCAGAAGCGCAGCCTGATGCCGCTGCGCACCGCCTAAGCGGTGGCCCGCCAGCTCCAGATCCGCCATATCGGCCTGGTGGCAGTGCTCTGAGGCCTGGGCCTCCTGCCGGAGCGCCTTTGGAGTTCCGGCGGCCATCACCCCAGCGATTCGGCCTCCAGGAGTTCAACTCCCTCACAGACAGAGAAGCGTTGATCAAAGCTCAAGACCGGCAAGGCACCGGCGCGGGCGGCGCGCGCAAGGATCAGCTGATCGGCCAGATCACCGTCTTTGCGGAAGTGCTCGAGGGCATCGACCACGCCGTCGATGTCGTCGACCACCACGCCGCGGGTGCGCACCAGCCGCTCCAGCAGTCCGTGGCGTACCTGGCGGTCGAGCCCGTAACCGCGTAGCACCCACGCCACTTCCGCCAACACGACATCGGGGAGATAGACACCGCCACCGGCAATGGCATCCAGAAAAGCCTGCTCGGCAATTGGCGTCTGCCGGGGGTCATCGCCGACCAGCAGGCGCACGATCACGTTGGCATCAAGCGTCCGCACGATCAGGCAGAGGCAGGGTCGGCGTCAGCGCTGTCGGCATCAGCGATGGCCTGGTCCATCTCCTCAAGGCTCAGGCTGCGGC
>DAIQNM010000152.1:0-6737 GCA_036788375.1 Cyanobium sp. CTOTU6536
TCATCGCCACCGGGCAGAACAACCTGGCGATGAACCGCACCGTGCTGCAGATCGCGCGGGAGTTCATCCCCGATCCCGTGCCGGCCGGCACCGAGATCCCCGAAGCCCTGCTCAACCGGGTCGAGGCGGGTATCCGCTGCTTCGACCCCTGCCTTTCCTGCTCCACCCATGCCGCCGGCGCCATGCCGCTGCGGCTGGAGCTCCTGGCAGCCGACGGCACCCTGCTGGCGGAGCGGCGGCGGGATTGAGCCCACCGTGATGGCAAGCTTCGCGGCAAGGCATGGGCCAGCCCCCTCCTCCCTGCTGATCGGCATCGGCAACCCCCTGCGCGGTGATGATGGCGTTGGCCCCTGGCTGGTGGAGAGCTGGCGGCAGGGGCGGGCCGCTCAGGAGGCCCCAGGAGATCAGGGGCGGGGAACCCGGGCGGACGTGCAGGTGAGGCTGGTGGATCAGCTCCTGCCGGAGCTGGCGGCCGAGCTGGCGGCGGTGGATCGGGTGCTGTTCGTGGATGCCTGGCAGGCACCGCTGGGTGCGGCGCCCCAGCTCCTGGCCCTTGCGGCCTCAGGGGAGCTGGCCGGCAGGGCCGGCGAGGCTTCGCCCCTCAGCAGCTGGGCCCCCAGCCACCGCTTACGCCCTACCGAGTTACTGGCCCTCACGCAGCATCTCTTTGGCCGTGCCCCCCATGCCGGGGCGCTGCTGATCCCAGCCCATCGCTTTGCGGCCACCGATCCTGAAGCGGCCCCCGGCTGTTTTTCCAGCGAGCTCCGCCGCCAGCTATCCGTGGCTTGCCATTGTCTCGAACAGTGGCTGGGGCAAGACTGAGCTCTCCCCAGACCAGACCCGCGGTTGATCAGGCCAATGTGGGCTTGGAGGGGGTGAGCGAAACCCCACGGGCCATCTCCTTCTGCACCCACGCGATCGAGCAAAGGGGCCTGTTCGTGGTGGAAGACGCCCAGCTGGATCCCCGTTTCGCCTCCAACCCCCTGGTTACGGGGGATCTCCAGATCCGTTTCGATGCCGGTGCCCCCCTGTGCCTCTCCGATGGCGCCGCCGTGGGAACCCTCTGCGTGATTGATCGCAAGCCGCTGAAGCTCAGCGACCAGCAGCGGCAGGTGCTTGACAGGCTCAGCCGCGCGGCCGCGCAACTGCGGCCAGTCAAATCATCGAGAAGCTGGAAAACTTCCGCTTCCAGGTGGGGGAGCAACGCTTTCGGGTTGGGGTCAGCATCGGGGTGGTGCCCCTGGTCGGCCACGAATTCCATCCCGATGCCGTGATGCAGGCCGCCGATACCTGCTGTTTCACCGCCAAGGAGGCCGGCCGCAACCGTTGGCATACCTGGGGAGAGGGCAAAACGATCGACGTGCTGGCTGAACAGCCCCATCTCGAGTTGATCGAACACATCTGCCTGAATGGGTCGGGTCAGTCGGTGGTCGATCCCAGCTTCCTCCAGACGGTGGATCACTTGCTGGCCGAGAGCGGGCCCCAGATCAGTGGCCTGCTCTGTTTCGAGATCACCGAAACCGCTGCCATCACCAGCGTGGCCGCCGCCATGGAGTTCATTGCGATCGTGCGCCGCCATGGCTGCACCGTGGCCCTCGATGATTTTGGCTCCGGCATGGCCTCCTTCGGCGCCCTCAAGAACCTGCCGGTGACCCACCTCAAGATCGATGGCCAGTTCGTGACCGGGGTGATCGACGACCCCCTCGATGACGTGGCCGTTCGCTGCTTCGTGGAGGTTGCTGAGGTGATCGGTCTGCGCACGATGGCTGAATTCGTGGAGTCAGCCCCGGTGCTGGAGCGTCTCCGCCAGATCGGCGTGCACGACGCCCAGGGGTACCACCTGCACCGCCCCGAACCCTTCGATGCGGTCATGGCCGAAGCCATGGCGAACCGCACGGGCTGGACGAAGGGCCTGGAGCCCCGCCAGGCCCATGAATCATTGGCATTGCGCTGTACAGTGGTGCTACATGCAACACTTCGATGCGACTTCCGCCGCCCATTCGGTGCCCACAGGCCCACGACCTGGCAAGCAGCAGGGACAAATTAGCGCGGAAATCAGCCATTCAGGGCAAATGATCTTACAGAAGGCGGAAGATTTGCTTCTAGCGATATCACTTGCAGGGCTGCAAGTGATATCTCTGTTTATCCTCCTTTCCGCCTACGGTGCCATGTGGCGAGCCGCCCAGAATCAAGGCCATCACGGTTGGCTTGTCGCCCTGACCTGGGCCGTGGCCATCACCCTGGGGATGGGCATCATCGAATATTCCAATTTATATCAATTTTGATGGACATCATGCAGGTCAAGCCACCTGCGCAGGATCGCCATGACGCCCTGACCAACCTGCTCAATCGCCGTGGCTTTGGAATCCAGCTCAGCCAACTGCTGGAGCAGCCCCCGGCCCACGGAGACGATGGCCATGCCCTGCTCTGCATCGACCTCGACCAATTCAAAATCGTCAACAATGCCGTTGGCCATGCGGCGGGCGATCGGCTGCTGATCCAGGTGGTCAACCTGCTTTCCACCTTGATCGGTGAGCACGACATCCTGGCGCGGCTGGGGGGCGACGAATTCGCCCTGCTGCTGCCCCGGCAGGGGGTGCGGACCGCCGAGGCGATGGCTGAACGAATCGTGCAGACCTTTGAGGCCTTCCGCTTTCCGCTCAACAACCAACGCTTCCGCATCGGTTTGAGCATCGGTGTGGTGCCGCTCGATGGGCACTTGTTCAGCCTCGACGCTGTGCTTCAGGCGGCAAACACCAGTTGTTTCGCAGCCAAGCAAGCGGGCAGCAACCGCTGGCACACCTGGGCCGAAACGGACAGCGCCATGGTCAGCCGCAACCTGACCATGGGCTGGATCACCCGGCTGCAGGATGCCCTCGACCAGGATCGTTTGGAGTTGTATGCCCAGCGCATCGTTCCCCTTGCGCCGGCCGCCGACCAGGCCCTGCGGGCTGAGGTGTTGCTGCGCCTCCGGGACGTCGATGGTTCCCTGGTGATGCCAGACAACTTTTTACCGCCAGCGGAAGAGTTTCTGATGGCGACTCGGATTGACCAGTGGGTGTGCGAGAAAACCCTCAGCCTGCTGGCGAATCAGCCCAGCCTGGATGGGATCGCTTACTTCGCCCTCAACATCTCGGGCCAGTCGGTGGTAGACCCTTACTTTCGACAAACCCTGGATCAGCTGCTGGAGCAGGCCGGTCCTGAAATCAGTCGCCGCCTCTGCTTCGAAATCACCGAAACGACGGCGATCGCCAATGTGCCCGCCGCCGTGCATTTCATCACCACCGTGCGAAAGCGGGGTTCCAGCGTGGCCCTCGACGATTTCGGCTCTGGCTTTGCCTCCTTCGGTGCCCTCAAGAGCCTGCCGGTGACCCACCTCAAAATCGACGGCCAGTTCGTGGGCGGCGTCATCGACGACCCCTTCGATGCGGTGGCCGTGCGCTGCTTCGTGGAGGTGGCGGAGGTGATGGGCTTGCGCACGGTGGCGGAATACGTGGAGTCGCCTTTGGTGCTCGAACGGCTTCGCCAGCTCGGTGTGCACGATGCCCAAGGCCACTACCTGCACAGCCCGGAACCCTTTGAGACGCTGCTGGCAGGGGACTCAGCAAACCGAGCAAGCTGAAGCCAGGATCGGGGCGGGGAATCCAGGACAGCATGCACGAATTGGCTCTGATGCAGAGCGTGGCCGAACTGGCCCTGGCCGAGGGCCGCCAGCGGGGCGCAGAGGCCATCACCCGGATTCGCCTGCGGGTGGGCCGCCTGGCGGGGGTGGATCCCCAGGCGCTGATTTTTGCGGCGGAGGTGGTGCTGGAGGGCAGCCTTGCCGCCGGCGCCCGGCTGGAGATCGAGCGGGTTAGCGGGCGGGAGCTGGAGCTCAGCTCCTTAGAGCTGCTGCTCCCGGATGAGACCAGCCCCGCCCAACCGGCCTAGCCTGGAATGCGGCCGGCACCCTTGCCCCGCAGCTGACCCACCCCTGCCGAGCTGCACCATGTGCCTCGATTGCGCCTGCGGAGCAGCCGATCGGCCAGCCCCACCCCTGGCCCCCAGCCCGGCGGGCTCCAGCGGCAGCCCCGCCAAAACCTCGGCGGCCACCCTCACCGTGAACCTGGGCCTGAAGCTACTGGCCCGCAACGACCAGCAGGCGGCCACCAACCGCGCCCGTTTCCGGGCGGCTGGGGTGCGGGCCGTGAACCTGCTCTCCTCCCCCGGCTCCGGCAAGACGGCCCTGCTGGAGGCCTTGGCCCACACCGCCCAGGGCGGCGGCGGCAGCGATCAACCAGCTCCAGCCCTGGCGGTGTTGGTGGGCGACCTGGCCACCGACCGCGATGCCCAGCGCCTGCGGGCCGCCGGCCTGCCGGCGGTGCAGATCACCACCGGTGATGCCTGCCACCTGGATGGGGCGATGGTGCACCGGGGAACCGACGCGCTCGAAGCCAGCGGCCATCCCCTCCAAGACCTCGACCTGCTGCTGATCGAAAACGTGGGGAATCTGGTTTGCCCCGCCAGCTACGACCTCGGCGAAGCCCTGCGGGTGGTGCTGCTCGCCGTGACCGAAGGCGAGGACAAGCCGCTCAAATACCCCGCCGCCTTCGCCAGCGCCGATCTGGTGGTGATCAGCAAAACCGACCTGGCGGCAGCGGCGGGCTTCGAGCGCAGCAAGGCCTGGGCCCACATCCGGCAGATGGCACCGGCCGCCACGATCCTCGAGGTCTCGGCCCGCGACGGCTCTGGCCTCGATCTGCTGCTCAAGACCCTCTTAGCCGCCGGCGCCGAACACCACCGGGACGGGGCCATCGCCCCGGTCTGAGCGGCGGTCCATGGGAGAGCCATCCGTCAACGTCAACGCCACCACCCCAGCGGAGCGCGCCGCCCCCCGGGCCCGCCTGCGGCTGAGCTGCCGGGGGGGGGTGCAGGGGGTGGGGTTTCGGCCGGCGGTGCTGCGGCTGGCCGGGGAGCTGGGTTTGCTGGGCAGCGTGGCCAACGCAGCGGCCGCAGTAGAGCTGGACCTCACCGGCCCGCGCCCTGCGTTGGAGCGGTTCCTGCAGCGCCTGCCGGGGGAACTCCCACCGGCCGCCCGGCTGGAGCCCCTGGCCCCCCGCTGGGGTCCGCCCGATCCGGCGGCCACCGGCCTGAAGATCCTGGAACCCCATGCCACCGGGGAGGGGCTGCCCCTGGCTATCGGCCTGGTGGCGCCATCCCTCAGCGCCGACCGGGCCCCCTGCGGCGCCTGCCTGCGGGAGCTGGAGGATCCCCAAAACCGCCGTCACGGCGATCCCTTCCTCTCCTGCTGCGACTGCGGTCCCCGCTACACGATCGCCACCGCCGAACCCTGGCAGCGCAGCCACACCACCCTGGCTCCCTTCCCGCCCTGCCCGGCCTGCCAGGCGGAATTCCACGATCGCCGCAACCGGCGCTTGCATGCCGAAACGCTCAGCTGCCCTGCCTGCGGGCCCCAGCTGGCGCTGCTGGATCCGGGCGGCCTGCCCTGGCCGCTCCACCCAGCCCAGCAGGCAGCGGCGGGAGAGACCGGGGCTGGTGGAGAGGGAAGCAATGGTCAGCGCAAACCCCTTCTGTACAGCCTGTACAGAAGGGGTTTAGGCGCCCGCACGCCCCCCTCAGGGCGCCTGGCCGCGCCGATCAACGCCCCGCCTTCGCTGTCGTCGGCATCGCTTTGCACCAACCCCTTCAAGCCAAGCGCCTCCGAGCTAACCCGATGCGAGCCAACCCGATGCGAGTCAAATCGCTGCGAGCCAAAGCCATCCGAGCCTGGAGGGGGCTGGCCCCTAGGCCAGCACGATGCCCCCCCGCACCGCTCGGCCCCCCTGCTGGCCGCGGCGGCCCAGCTGCTGGAGGAGGGCGGGATCCTGGCCCTGCAGGGGGTCGGTGGTTTTCAGCTGCTGGTGGATGCCACCAACCCGGAGGCGGTGCAGCGGCTGCGGCGTTGCAAGGGCCGGCCCGCCAAACCCTTCGCCCTGCTGGTGGCCGACCTCACCGCGATCGAAGCCTGGGTGCAGCTCAGTGCCGTAGAGCGAGGCCTGCTCAGCTCTGCGGCGGCTCCGATCGTGCTGCTGCGCCGGCTGCGGCCAGACCGCTGGGAGGCAGTGGCGCCCGGCAGCCCGGCCCTGGGGGTGATGCTGCCGGCGTCCCCTCTGCACCGACTGCTGGCGCAGCGGTTCGGCAGGCCCCTGGTCTGCACCAGCGGCAACCGCAGCGGTGAACCCCTCTGCACCGATCCCAGCGAAGCCCTGCAGCGGCTTTCGGGCCTGGCCGACGCCTTCCTGGTCCACAACAGGGCGATCGCCCGCCCCCTCGATGACTCGGTGCTGCAGCTGATCGATGGGGAGCCGGCCCTGCTGCGCCGGGCGCGGGGCTACGCCCCCCAGGCCCTCGACCTGCTGCCGGCGCCAATCCCGCCCCCCCAAGCCAACCTGCTGGCCCTCGGGGGCGACCTCAAAAGCGCCCCGGCCCTGGCCCTGGGCCCCCGGGTCTGGCTGGCGCCCCACCTTGGCGACCTGGCCGACCCCCGCACCCAGGCGCGCTTCCAAGGCGGCATCGATGAACTCCTCCGCCGCCATGGGGAGCTACTGGAGCGGATCGCCCTGGATCCCCACCCCGCCCACCTGGCCGGCCTGGTGGCCAGCAGCCTTGCCCCGTCGAAGCTCGGCGTGCAGCATCACCTCGCCCACGCCCTGGCGGTGGTGGCCGAACGGGGGCTGGCCCTGCCCCTGCTGGCCTTC
>DAIQNM010000153.1:0-6728 GCA_036788375.1 Cyanobium sp. CTOTU6536
CCCTTGCTGCTTGTAGCAGGTTCTCCGCTGGAAGCGGTGGTGGAGCCGGAATCGCCGCTAGCGGAGGCTGGTTTCTCTCCAGCTTTTGCGCTTGCAAGGGCCAGCGTATGCGAAACGTCATTCTGTCCTTGCCTACCGGCAGTGGACAGTCTGCCAGGGCCAATCAATCCCACCACAACCCTCAGTTGAGAGGATCATTCACGCAGCATCGTTGACCCCATCAGCGACCTGGATCTGGCCTAGCTCGCTCAGCTGGCTTCATCCGCCTGTTCGGTGAGGAAGTCGCGGTTCAGCAGCTCGCACACCTCAAGGATCTGCTCGGCACGCGCTGTGGTGAACTGCAGCTGCTCTGCCAGGACCGCCAGAAACTGTTGCTCCTGGGGAGCCACGATCCGATCGCAGTGGATCAGCTGGCAGGCCAGGGCGAAGGCCATCTCCTGTTGCTCCGAGCTGAGCAGCGGGGCCGCGCTAGCGATCAGCCCCTGCCACGACTCCTCCCGGAAGCGCTTGAGCAGACCGGAGATCAACAGACCGAAGGCGTAAGGCTCCATCTCCCGGTAAGCCGTACGCCCCATCAGCTGCTCCCGGATCACCCGGGCTTCGTCCTTGCCGAAGGTCTGGTCGCAGCACACCGCCGCCAGGGGGATGGCGGCAAAGGCTTCAAGCGTGGTGATCGGGAGGCTCATGGCGGTAGCAGTGAACGCACCTCTTCAGGGTGCCGACTCTTTTGGTGGAGCTCGTTAAGGATTGGTCAAGCTCAGGGCACGCGAACGCTCCTGTTCATCCAGCTGCCCCGCTAAGTCGACCGGCCCAAGCCAGCGTCGTGATCCAGGGTGCAGTCCACACCCTGACGCCGAAGATCGTCCACCAGCAGATCACAGATTTCCCGATCCACAGGAGGAGTGAGATGCTTCTCCCCATCGAGGAGGTGGACCACATCACCTGGTAGGCAACCGATCCAGCGTGCCAGACTTTGTTGCGCCTGAAAACGGCGTTCTGGCGAGAGTATCCCCTGAAATTGGATCCGCAGCTGGTAGCGGGCTGGCACAGGATTTCCGAGTTCGATGCTCCGCAGGCTGGCCGCCGTCGCCAGCACCACCAACTGGTCTCCGGCGGCCAGCACCAGCTCCGGAGGCGGCAAAAGAATGGGCTCGAGGTGGCGGGGCCGGCGCAGGGATACGCCAGTCACGCCATAGCCATTCTCCAGACGGGAGACATTCAGGCCGCAGAGATTGTCCCGCTCCTCAAGGCGGTAGCGCACGATCAGCAGGTGGGAGCCCTGCAGTTGCAACACTCCCTCCACCCTCTCCCCAAAGGCGGCGGCCACCACCGCATCGGCGACGAGGTCGACGGTGGAAATCACCGCCAGTCCACCCAGCAGCTCCCCTAGGGGTTCGGCGGCCCCAAAGTCGTGGGCCAGCACAGCGATACCAGCCTCGGGCCAGCGTTGTTGCAGCGCCATGGCGGCTTCCAGATTGGCCAGCAGATCGGTGGAGAGCAGGCCAACGGCGGAGACGGGCCGACCCTCCAGCGCTTGGAGCGCCTCCTCCAGTTGTCCGAATTGAACAATCCCCTTGTCCTGGGAGCCATCGCTGCCTCCCGGCTCGATCCTCACCACCAGCTGCTGGTGACGCCGGAGCCGCTGGGCGATGCGCCGGGCCAGGGCGGATCCCTCCACCAACAGCACCGGCGCAGGGCCCCGCCGAGGCAGCCGGATCCGTTCCACGCCCAGGCGCTCCCGCAGCAAACGCTCCAGGATCACGGCCACCAGGGCCGAGGTCAGCAGCGTGCCAACCAGGGAATAGAGGAGCGTGCCAACGATCAGCCAACCGCTGACCTCCTCCATCCCGGTGATGTCGGCGAGGAGGAGGTTCACCGGGTCGACGTACTCCCCTTTGAGCAAGCCGAGGGTGACAAACACCCCCTGCTTCCATCCCCCCACTTGAGAGAAGATCCTGACGCCGGCCAGCACCAGCAGAATCAGCAGGCCGAAGGACCACCTCTGGAGCCGCGTCCGCGCCCGCAGCCAGGGACGCACCTTGCGAACCCTGCTGCGCAGCCAGGCCAGGGCGCGATGGCGGCGGGTTTGGCCTGGGGCCAAGGGGTCCCGGTTGAGCTGCGGTGACCGGGCCGACAGCCAGACCGGCGGGGATCCGAAGGGGGACCCGGGAAGCCGAACCTGCTTCTGGTGGCGAAGGTCCTGAACAGGACCGTCGCTGAGCTGAATGAACTGGCCATCCACCTCCACGCTGGCCTGCATTGAGGCAGGTCTTAGGGCGGTGGTGATCGCATCAGCACACAGAAGGATGGGATCGACCACCGCCACCCCGGGCAGGCGATGCTCCAGGAGGGCGCCCAGATCGGCGAGTCGACTGGTGGAACGCACCACGATCTCCGCGGTGGGATTCAGGAGCCGTACCTGGAGGGCCGCCTCAAAGTTGATGGTGCTGTCGGCGCTCAGAAGCAGAACGGCACTGGCTCGCTCGGCACCGGCCTGGCGCAACACGTGGGCCAGGCGCATGTCTCCGTGGGTGAGCGTTCCCGCCAGTCGGGACTCCAGCTCGGGATCTCGCCAGTTGGGCTGCCGCAGATCGACGCCGTGGAGGGGCAGATCAAAGGCCAGGAGGCGCTGAAGACAGGCCTGGCCCAGGGCGCCAAGACCACAGACCAAGACGGGGGCAGGGCTCAGGCGATCGGCGGGCAGCGCACTCAATGTCCGGGGCCACCAGCTTCAGAGGTCATCCTCCACACCGGTCGTGATCGTGCAGTCGCTGGTGGGGTAGCTCACGCAAAGCAGGGCGAAACCCGAGGCGATTTGCTCATCGTCGAGGAAGCTTTGATCAGATTGGTCGACACCGCCGCTGAGAATTTTGCCGGCGCAGGTGCTACAGGCACCAGCCCTACAGGAGTAGGGGAGGTCAATGCCCTGCTCCTCAGCAGCATCGAGGATGTAGGTGTCAGAAGCACAGGAGAACGATTGACCGTCTTCCGTTTTGATGGTGTAGGTGTCAGCCATGGGTCCTCTTGGTCTAATGTCCCATCCAAGGTGAAACCCCAAAAAGGGTCGGTCGGGTAGGACACATTGACGGGGGCCATCACTGGGCAGCCCATGCAAGACCTCAGACCGGCGTGGCGTCGCGCACACTCTCGAACAGGTCGATGTCCCAGGCCACCAGATCGCGGCGGATGGCGTCAGCACGGGACCGGGGCAACAACCGGGCCAAATCCTCCCCTGTGACCACCCCTGCCAGTTCACCACCCTCCTCTCTGAGGAACTCCAGGGCATGCCAGGCCAGGATCGCCGCACCCACGGCCGTGGGATAGGAGATGTAGGTGGCGCCGGCATAGGGGCTGCCCAGCAGGCCCCGGTAGCGCAGGTAGCTGAGGCCAACGGTCTCGATCGTGACCTGACGGTCGTTGCGCACGTTCTCCGTGTAGCGGATCTCAGCGGCTGCGGCGAAGTGGGCGCGGCGGATCACGCCATTGCGCAGATATTCCTCGATGCGACGCGGTTTATTCATGCCCGGCAGGATGGCCCGCACCATCGCCTCCACCGTCAGCTCGCTCTGCTGCTGCGGCAGGGTGCGCTTGGAGAGCAGGTTGAGTTTGAACAGGGCCTTCACCAGCTCTACTTCGGAGCCACCGGTGTAAACGCCGATCGATTCGATCTCGGGGAAGGAGCGATGCAGCGACAGCAGCTCCTCTTGGTAGAGGGGGTACTGGCGGGTGGCCTCGACTTCGCCAGGAAAATGGTGCTCGCGGGCGGCACTGAAGGGGTCGAGCACCTGGATGCGTCCATCGCGAAGCAGCCGGGGCCGCTCCGCCAGCTCCTCGAGAGCCACCAGCGGCGACCAGGAAAACACGATCTCATCGGCGTCGATGTCTTCTAGGAGATAGAGATCCACGCTCTCGATCTCCAGGTCGCGGCGGCGGGAACCGCGCAGCTGATGCAGGCGCAGGCCGATCAGGAAGTTGGTCACACCGGGGGATACGCCGAGGTTGATCAAGGCGGTGCGGCCGCGGTCGCGGTAGGCCTCAGCGAAGGCGTACTGGGAGAAGGTGAGGCTGCGTTCGGTCTCGGCGTCGTACATGTCCGACGCCAGATCCACCACATGGGCGTCGAGCCTGAGGCCGAGCTCAAGCAGGGGCGTGTTGAAGCCGGGCTGGGCGGCGTTCACCAGCACCTGGGCGCCGGCCAGCCGCTGCAGTTCCGGGGCGCTGCCGTCGAAGAGAGGGGCGAAGTCGGGCAGAGCGATGAAGTCGATCCGCTCGAACAGCTGTTCGGCGTGGAACAGGGCATCGCGGGCCAGCTCGTCATTGAGCACCACCACCACGAAGCGCAACGGCACGTCGTCGCGATCGGCCAGCTCCGAGAGACAGATCAGCATCGAGGAGCCCACCGCCCCAAGCCCGAAGAAGGCGATCGTGAGCGGTGCTGCCGCTGGGTCGGGGGTGGCGGCGAGTGGATCCATGCACAGGCCAGGGGGGGCACCCTTCCTACTGGGGCCCAGCAGCTTTGGGTTGGATTGCCTGGCCTGAACCGCCTCAATGTCAGCGGACCTTTGCTCGTCGGCTGCCATTGACCCGGCGCTCGATGACCTGTTTTGAGCGGATGACCAGGCTGCTGGTCGGCATGAACCTCTGCGATGGCTGCCCTCTGGGATAAAGGCAGTCACCCTTTCCTGCCGGGCTCCAAATCGGCGATGCGAAACAGCAAACACACCCGATCAGATCAGCCAGAAGTGCCACCACGACTGGACCCGTGCGTTTCTGGTGTCGCACCGAGACGTGCGCTCTGCAGAGCAGCATCAGGGCAGCACCCATTGAGCCCATGGCGCCAATGCGCCTTCCCCGCTAGTACAGGTGTACGCCCGCAGGAGTCGTCATGGTGCCGGTCCCCCTCTCCCGTTTGCAGCCCTCCCGCGACGAGGCGATCGAGGACTGGCCCTGGCTTGATCAGGACGTGCTCCGCTCAAGTCGCAGCCGCCAGGTCTGCATGACCTGCCACTTCTTCCGGCATCACCCCGGCCCTAACTGCATCCTGTTGCTCACCTGCCACCTGCATCAGGGCTTGATCGCCCACGGCGAGCACCTCACCCATCGATGCAGCGGCTGGACCGAGGAAATTCATCGCCAGTGGGGCCGGGCGCCAGGGGTAGGTTGAGAGCTGCCGACCAGAACCGGCCGCCGCTTTCGCCCAAGGATGCCTGGCTCAGCGATGGCTGCCATGTCCTCGCCGCAAACGGAATGGCCAAAGAAAGAAAGGACCCAAAAGTTCAGCTTGATTCATCGACAATGTGGTAGCACTCACGCTCATCATCGGAACAACACAGATCGCTGTAGTAACGCTCCAGAACCACGTGGGCCTTGTCATAGCTTGAAAATGATTGCCCGGCGATTGCATCGTTGATGCCGTCATCCCTGACGATTCGGTACCTGGTCATCCTTACTCTTGGACCTATCGCAACTGAAGGAGGCTATCGTCCAAACTGTTGCCTCCGAACCCAAGAGCACTGGTAGCAGCAGCAGCCGGTTCGACTCGGGATCTACTAGCCGTGCTCCCCATCAAGAGCTCTCGACAGGGAGCCTCCAGCAGAGCTGATCGCAGTCCGAGCAACAACACGATCGAATTTCTCAAGACGTGTAGTGATGGTCGCCATGTCCTCGACTTCCGGCTGACTCGCTGGGACCGCTGGTGTCTGAGGGCTGGCAAACGACCAACCCGCAGATTCGTTGGCCCAGCATGGATTTCGGCATTCGTCAGGTGTGTGTGCTCATTGCCCGTGACCGTGTTCACACTGGCCTGAGCGGTGCCTTACAGCCCCAGTGACCTGCAGCAGTCGCGGCTCCAGCCATGGCCTGACCCAGGAATCGGCCTAGGAGCCTGTTTCGGATCCCTGCCCGCTGCCGGTGCAACAGGGGTGCAGAATCGCTCCCTACCGCACCTTCCGAGTGGCCCGCCTTGAGGCTCTGCTCTCACTGCAGCCAGGTGCAGAGAACCGTCGCCAGGCCCTCGACCAACTGGGTCATGAGTTGGCGGCTGAGATCACCTGGGTGGATCCACGCAATGCCTGCCTAAGCCTGGCAGTGGGCCCCAGTGCCATGGCGGTGCAGGTGCTGTTGGAGCTGCGTGGCCCGGATCAGCTGGGCCTGATGGTGAACAGCCGTGAGGGAATGGGATCAGGCGCCCCGCTCAGCCATGCCGTGCTGGAGCAGTTACTGGAACTGTTGATGCGGCTTCTGCCCGGGGCAGCTCTGGCCTACCGCTCGGATCGCGATGGCCCGATCCGGCAGGAAAGTGGTCAGCGGAACCAGACCTGAGCAATGGATTCCACAGCTTTTTCCACAGGCTTTGCGCTGGGATCGGGACGGCAGCAAACTTGCTGCGGATCAACCGGGGCTGGATGCGTCGGGATTCCCTCACACGGTTGAGCTGCGGGGTCGCGGCTGGCCTAAAGATTGGCGGCTTTTGAGATGGCCGGTGATGGGCAGCGCTTTTTTGGAGGCCAGCTTGGACGTTGTCGATCCCGTCAACGCCACGTCCGTTGCCCAGGAACCGCTGGTTGTGCAGATCGCGCCCCCTGCATCAGATGGCCGACTGCCGTCCTGGTTCTCCCCAGGCAGCCTGGACTCCATGCGACCGTTGCTGGACACGTTCGCCACACTCAAGCCCCAGTCCCTCGAGCAACTGCTGCCGGCGCTGCGCATTCTCGGCCTGGCTGTCGTTG
>DAIQNM010000154.1:0-6699 GCA_036788375.1 Cyanobium sp. CTOTU6536
ATGGCCCGGTTTCTGAATCGTTGCGGCGTAGGGAGGGGGCGTTCGTTGAAAGGCATCGCTCCAGCGGCAGCGGCCTTGCTGGTTCTGGCGAGCTCCGTTCAGGCCGGCCCCAGCGCCCCCGGCACTGGATCCAGCACGACGGCTCCGTCCACCGCGATGCCCCTTGGTCGTGGCCCGAGTGGCATGCCGCTGGGTCAGCGTTCCGCCGATGCCCCTTTCATCGTGATGATGATTCCTCACCACGAGGGGGCCATCGCCATGGCGGAGCTGGCCTTGCAGCGCTCCAAGCGACCGGAGTTCCGGGCCCTGGCGGAGAGGATTCGCACCAGTCAGAGCCAGGAGAATGCCCAGATGCGCCGCTGGTATCGCCAGTGGTACGGCAGCGATGTGCCCACTTGGCCAGGTCAGGGGATGGGCAAGGGGGGTGGCATGGAGCACCGTCCATCCCGAGCTGCGGGAGCTGGAGGCGGCGATGGTGCGGGTGCAGAGCGAGGAGATCGAGCAGATGGCCCGCTGGTATCACCAGTGGTTCGGCACAGCGAACCGCTGAAAACGTCAGGGAACGCCCCAGGCAGCCCCAGTCAGGAGGCGAACGCCCAGCTCAGCGGTCGGCGGCGACCAGCACGGTAGTGGGAGCAGCCGGCGTACGGCCCCCGCAGGCTTCCCAGCTGTTGAGCAGGGAAAACAGCTCGGTCTGTAGGTTTTGCATCGCTGTGAGCTTCTCGCCGATCTCACCGGCCTTGCTGCGGATCCGCGCCTTCAGGTCGCTGCAGGTGCAGACGCCCGAGCGCCGTGCCGCGAGGATCTTCCCCACATCCGGCAGCGGCATCTCCATGGCCCGCAGGGTGCGGATCAGGGCCAGTTCCGAGAACACCCCGTCATCGAAGAGCCGGTAGCCACCTTCGCTGCGGCTGATCGGCTGGATCAGCCCTTCATCGCAGTAGAAGCGGATCGTCTTGACGCTGAGGCCGGAGCGGTTGGCCACCTCGCCGATCTTGAGGGGCGGCTTCCCAGGCGGGGCAAGCACCACTTGACTCTCCAGCAAGGGGAGAGTGCATGGTAGGGCTGATCCGTTGGCTGCGTTGCCTCGATGCGCCCTGCTCCCGCCGTTCTGGCGCTGTTCGGCCTGCTGGCGGCCCCAGTCCCGGGCCTGGCCCAGCTGGATCCCCACCACGGCCACCATCAGCACCACCAGATGGGGGCTCCACCCCCCGCGTCATCGCCGGCCGCCGCTCCCGTCGATCACAGCGCCCACAACCACGAGGTCGGTCCAGCCGGGCGCACCTACGACCTGCGCTGGCTCGACGCGATGGTGCAGCACCACACCGGTGCGCTGCGCATGAGTGCGTTCGTGTTCGACATCGGCCAGCCAGGCGTGGGTGCGCTGGCCAAGCAGATCTGGCGCGACCAGGCCCAGGAGATCAAGGCGATGGGGCAATGGCGCAAAGCCTGGGTTCCCGAAGCGCCCGTCTACCCCGTGGCCTTGAAGACCGGTGGCGATCCCAACAGCATGGACAGCCTGGAGCGAATGAGCGCCGCGCACATCCAGGCGATGCAGATGATGGGCTCCAAACCCACACGGGAGAACCGCGTCACCTGGTTCCTCGAAGGCATGCTCGCCCACCACGGCGGTGCGCTGCTGATGGCCCACGACGCACTCCGGAAGAGCAGCAACCCCACGATCAGGAGGCTGGCTCGCGAGATCATCGTGGCCCAGCGGCGCGAAATCATTGAGCTGCGCCTCATGCTCAGGCATGACGGACTCAACAAACCCGAATACCACCAGTTCGATGCCCTGTTCTCGTTCTGATCAACGCCTGGGATTGGCTGGATGCCCTGCAGCGGTGAGGCGATGCTGCACAAGGAGCTGAGGCAGCAGTGAAACCGATGCCGCGAACCCTCAGCGCCCGGTTCCGCCGCGCCCATCGCGTCGTGGTTCCCCTGGCTGCCGCGCCGCTGCTGCTGACGGCGGCCAGTGGCTCCCTTTACAGCCTGCTGCTGGAGCGCGGCATCGATGCCTTCTCGCTGCTCAAGCTCCACACCGGCAAGTTCGGCCCCATCAACCTGCAGCCCTACTACTCAGTGCTGCTCGGCGTGCTCACCCTGGTGGTGATCGCTTCCGGACTAGCCCTGCTGTTCAGCAGCGGCCGGGCCCGAGCCTGAGGGCCGCTTAGCCGCCGGCGAGCATCGCCGCGCCCATGGCGGCCATGATCAGGTTCTCGGCGAAACTCACCACGCCGAGGGGTGTCTTGTAGTTGCCGCCCACGCAGGCGCAGTTGAGGGCGAGGTGATCGATGAACACCGCCTTGCCCACCGACACCATCCCCATCGCCCCGAGCCAGACGGCCACGGCTCCGTCCAGCTGGGTAGCCGCAGTGGGCTTGTTCCAAGCAAGCAGCAGCCGCGGGAAGGCTCTGACGCCAACAGCATGGGGAGATCCGTGGGCCCGCCATGCTGCTCATCCCCTTCTGCCCGCTCACCACAGCGAAGGTTCTGGCCCTCAAGGCCACCGTGCTGGTGCTGCTCACACTGTTGATCAAGGCCAAAGTGCGCATCACCGCCTTCTCCGCCCTGGGCTTTTTCCTGCTGCTGCTCCAGACCCTGGTGTTCCTGGCCGTCAGCGGTGGCATCGTGCTGGCGGCCGGCGCTGCGGCGCTCTATGCCGCGAACCAGCGCAAGAGCGCTGCGGCCTGAGACCGATCCCTGGCGGCTGCATGGCCTGAGCGGTGCTGCTACTGGAGAGCCGCTGGTTGATGCAGCTGCGGACGAGATCCCCACGATCGTGGCCCAGTTTGCTGGGGGCTGTTTAGGGGCATCTCGATTCGGGCGAGACGCCCGAACAGGCCTTGCAGCGCGGCAGGCGCTCGGCCCACGGGTTCCGGGCTGAAATCCCGGGATCCCTGAAGCAGCCTCAGCCGTGGCACCCGCGAGGACCTCGGGGCGTAGCCGTGCGTCGTTCTGCGTCGATGCTGCGTGGTTGCTGCGTAACAACAACCTGATCGTGTTCAGATGGAGTTAGCGCCTTCCGTGCCCTGACAGCGTGCTCTGCGCAGCCGCCATCACCCACGCGGAGCGCCTATGATCATTTGGGTTTTAATAGTCCCAAGTCCTTCATCCCTCCCAATGTTGACTCTCAATCGCTCGCTGCGCGCAGGCGTCGCTGCTCTATCGCTGAGCCTGTTGGCTTCAACAAGCGCTTTGGCAGGGGGTACCTCAATGCCCTCCAAGGACATCGTCGACACGGCTGTTTCTGCTGGCAGCTTTAAGACGCTCACGGCTGCGCTCGAGGCGGCTGGACTCGTCGAAACCCTGAAGGGGAAAGGCCCCTTCACCGTTTTTGCTCCCACCGATGCGGCCTTTGCGAAGCTGCCGGAAGGCACGGTGAAGTCGCTTCTGAAGCCGGAGAACAAACAGAATCTTACGGCCATTCTTACTTATCACGTCGTGGCCGGAAATGTGAAAGCCGCCGATGTCATCAAGCTTTCTAGCGCCAAGACATTGAATGGTCAGTCGGTCACGATCAAGGTCGTAGGAGGCAAGGTGTTGATCAACGGCGCCACCGTCGTCAAGGCTGACATCGCAGCGACGAACGGCACGATCCACGTGATTGACACCGTACTGTTGCCGAAGTGATCGGCTGTTAGGCCAATTGAGCGGGTGCCGCGCCTGGCCAGCGGCACCCAACCAACTGCTCCCACGATTCTCAGGGCAGCACCAGCAACAGCAGGCGGTTGTGCTCAGGGTCCAGCAGCCAGGCCTCGGCGCCGAAGGGTTCCTGGCGCGGCGGATCCTGCATTGAGGCGCCCAAGTCCAGGGCCGTGGCGATCCAGACCTTGAGCAGCGCCAGGGTGCCCTCTCCCTCCACCTGACGTTGCAGGCAGAGGGCGAGACGACCCTGCTGATGGGGCTGCGGCCGGCGCTTCGATGGGGCGTAAACCTCCAGCCACCCACCAGGCGGCCACCGAACCCGCCAGTGCGAGCTGCTGAGGCCCGGTTGAGGCTCCACGTCGAGCAGAGCGCCGTAGAACCGCGCCAGTGCGGCCGGGTCGTCGGCGGCCAGCACGATCGAACCCCTCATCCCCATCGCCGCCACCAGGGCCTGCGGGGCTTGGCGCTATGGCTGCCATCGCAGAGCGGATAGCGGCGGGAGAGGCCGCAGCGACACATCAGGACCGTGGTCGCTTGATTCAGTCGCAGCTCATAGGACACCCGCCCGCTGCCGAGGTGAGCGCCATCGCAGAACCAGCCCTGCCGGCTGCGGCCGCAGCTGCAGAGCTGGTGCACGCCGGTCTGCAGCTGCAGCGGCTCAGGACCAGGGTTCGGTGCTGCTGTTTCCGCCATGGGTGGTCCGCCCTCCTGTTGATGCCAAGGCCCACTCTGACCCCGCTGCCCAGCAGCTCACGCCTCAGCCGCCGGTCATGGTGATGGGCTTCGCTGGGATTCCGTCGCCACGCCCGGAGCCTGATGAGCACGCCTGAAGCGCTTCCGCCTTGGCGCCCGCTTCTGCGGAGTGCCCGCGAGCGCGAGGGGCGCTCGCCCCAGGCCCGCTGGCTGCAGTTGGCCACGGTGGCGGCCGATGGCGGCCCGCGAGTGCGCACCCTGGTGTTTCGGGGCTGGGCTGGGCCCACGGCGCTGGATCTGCTCACCGATGGGCGCAGTGCCAAGCCCGCCGAATTGATCCGCCAGCCAGCAGTGGAATTGTGTTGGTTGCTACCCCGTGCCCGCTCGCAGTTCCGCCTCCGCGGAAGCCTGCAAACCTTGCCTCCAGAACAGGGCCAGACGGAGCGCGAACGCCACTGGCAGATGCTCTCGCCCGCTGGGCGCGCCCTGTGGGGATGGCCCCCGCCCGGGCAGCCCTTCGACCCTGAGGCCGCTTTCCCCGAGCAGCTTCCAGACGGATCGCCGCTGCCGGATCACTTCCAGCTGTTGCGCATTGCGCTGGCGCAGGTGGAACTGTTGGAGCTCACAGGGCAACCCCACCGCCGCCGGCGCTGGAGAGAGAGCACGGGCTGGATGGAGGAGCCTCTGAATCCATAAAACGGGCGACGCCCTGGCAGCACAGCTGCGGCAGCTCCAGGGGTGCACCGGCGTCCAGGACACCGGACGCCAGCAGATCTGTAGCGGCAAGAAGGATTGCGCTGCAGAGGTTTTCCCACAAGGTTCCGGAGCCCTTTAGCGTCATTTCTGTGACCCACAGGCTTCCCCAACCGCTTCTCTGCAACGACCGCAGCCCAATCCACCGCGTTCTCGCTTGATGCTTCTCCCATCCCTGGCCCAGCGGCACAGGCAACCCGAGTGGATGGACCAGCCCGGCATCGATCCGCTCGCCCACAGCCAGGCCCTGCAGGGTTTGCGCAGGATCAACGCCTTCAGCGGAGCGGTCGGTTCCCTGTTCGCTCCGATCCGTTCCCTGGCCCGGGAGCGCAGCGAGAGCCCGCTGCGGGTTCTGGATCTGGCCTGCGGCGGTGGGGACAACACCACAGCCCTGGCGGAACGGGCTCGCCGGCAAGGGCTCGCTGTGCAGGTTGACGGCTGCGACCTCAGTCCGCAGGCGGTGGCGATCGCGACCCGCAGCGCCGAGCAGCGGGGCCTGGGCGCCACCTTCTTCCAGTCCGACGCCCTCAACGATCCCCTCCCCGAGGACTACGACGTGATCCTCTGCAGCCTGTTTCTGCACCATCTCGAGGAAGACCAGGCGGTGGATCTGCTGCAGCGGATGGGGCGCGCCAGCCGCTGCCTGGTGTTGGTCAACGACCTGATCCGCAGTCCGCTGGGCTACGGCTTGGCCTGGGCGGGCTGCCGGCTGCTGAGTCGCTCTCCGATCGTCCATTTCGATGGTCCGGTGTCGGTGCAGGGCGCTTTTCAGATGACGGAAGTGCGGGCTTTGGCGGTCCGGGCCGGTCTGGAGGGTGCCGCCGTGCGGCGCAGCTGGCCCGAGCGCTATCTGCTGAGTTGGCGCCGTTTGCCCGCTTCGCCGCAACTCGCTTCGCCCCAACTCGCTTCGCCCCAACCACGATGAAGGCTCCCGAGTGGGACGTGATCGTGATCGGGGCCGGACCCGCCGGCGCCCTGGCCGCCCACCAGTTGGCCCGTCGCCAGCTGCGGGTGCTCCTGGTCGAAAAGCGGACGTTCCCCCGCTGGAAGATCTGCGGCAGCTGCCTCAATGGCGTTGCCCTCAGGGCCCTGGAGACGGCCGGACTGGGCGATTTGACCGATGCTCTCGGCGCTGTTCCGCTGCAGCGGATCCGCCTCGGTCTGCAAGGGCGTCAACTAGAACTCGCCCTCCCGGCGGGCCGTTCCCTCTCCCGAGGCCGCCTCGACCTGGCCTTGTGCGAAGCCGCCGTGGCTGCCGGCGCTGTGTTGCGTCAGCCGTGTGAGGCCAGCGTGGCTGGGTCCCATCCCGCCGGCCGGGAGGTGCTGCTGCGCTCCGGCGCCGATGTCCAGATCAGCAGCGCCCGGGTCGTGCTGGTGGCCTCGGGTCTGGGCAGCCCGGGTTTGGCTGCGGAGCTGCCGATTGAAACGCGGATCAGCCCCCGGGCCCGGATCGGCGCCGGCTGCGAGCTGGATGCCGGGGTGAAGGGCTACGGCAGGGGCACGATCCACATGGCCATCGGCAGGCATGGCTACGTGGGACTGGTGCGCAATGAAGCGGGCGCTCTCAACCTGGCGGCCGCCTTCGATCGGCCCCATCTGATTGCC
>DAIQNM010000155.1:0-6679 GCA_036788375.1 Cyanobium sp. CTOTU6536
GTTCACCACCGACCGGCCGGTGATCTTCAACTTCCACGGCTACCCCTGGTTGATTCACCGCCTCATCTACCGCCGCACCAACCACGCCAACTTCCATGTGCGCGGTTACAAGGAGAAGGGCAACATCAACACGCCGCTGGAGCTGGCGATGAACAACCAGATCGACCGCTTCAACCTGGTGATCGATGTGATCGACCGCGTGGCGCGACTCGGCTCCCGCGCCGCCCATGTGAAGGAGCGCATGAAGGAGGAGATTCTTTCTCACCGGGAGTATGCCCATACCCACGGCATGGACGCGCCGGAAATCACCGACTGGCGCTGGTCGCTGCCGATGGCCGAACACGGATGACGGACCTGGCCACCACGGCAGCGCCTGGTGCTGGGCTGGTCCTGGTGCTCAATGCCGGCAGTTCCAGTCTCAAGGCCTCCCTGCTCGATGGGACTGGCAGCCGGCTCTGGCAGGGGCAACGGGACTGCCCCATGGCCGAAGGAGCCTCCCCGGAGACGGTGCTAGAGGACTGGCTGCCGGCGGCCCTGGCACCCTGGAGCGAAGCCATCGTCTTAGCCGGGCACCGGGTGGTTTATGGCGGCGAAGGCTTCACCACCCCCGTCCGGCTGGACCCAACGGTCCTGGCGGCCCTGGCGGAGCTGGTGCCCCTGGCTCCCCTGCACAATGGCCCGGCCCTGCGGGTGATGCGCTGGCTGGCGGCCCAGCAGCCGGAGCTGGAGCAATGGGCCTGCTTCGATACTGCCTTCCACGCCACCCTGCCGGCCGAGGCCGCCACCTATGCCATCCCCGCCGATTGGCGCCGCCAGGGCCTACGGCGCTTTGGGTTCCATGGCCTGAGCCACCAGCACGTCGCCGAGGTTGTGGCCGCCCGTAGGCCTGCGGCCGCCGCAGCGCCCCCCCTGCGGCTGATTAGCTGCCACCTGGGCGCCGGCTGCTCCCTGTGCGCCATCGCCGGGGGACGAAGCGTGGACACCACCATGGGGTTCACCCCGCTGGAGGGGCTGGTGATGGCCACCCGCTGCGGCTCGGTCGACCCCGGACTGCTGCTGCATCAGCTGCGCAGGGGCCTCTCGGTGGAGGAGCTGGACCAGGCCCTCAATACCCGAAGCGGCTTGTTGGCTCTCTCCGAGCTCAGCGGCAGCATGCAGGAACTCAGGGCTGCTGCAACGGCTGGGCACGGGGGAGCCCAGCTGGCCATCGCCGTGTTCCGCCACCGGCTTCTGCGGGAGATTGGTGCCATGGCCGCCAGCCTCGGCGGCGTCGACGTGCTCGCCTTCACCGGAGGCATCGGCGAACACGATGACGCGCTCAGGGAGGAGGTGGTGTCCGCCCTGAGCTGGCTCTCCCCCTTCGAGGTTATGGTCATTGCGGCCGATGAGGAGCAGGTCATCGCCAGGGCCTGCTGGCAGTGCGCCGCCGAAGGACCCGTTTCGCACTGATCCAAAGTCCATCTAGCACCTGCGCTGGCAAAATTCTGAGCGGCGGTGTCGACCAGTCTGATCAAAGCTTCCTCGACGATGATCAAATCGCCTCGGGTTTTGCCCTGCTTTGCGTGAGCTACCCCACCAGCGACTGCACGATCACGACCGGCGTGGAGGATGGCCTCTGAACCTAGCCGGGCCAGGCAACGGCAGTAGTGCTTAGTGGATGATGGAGGAAAAAGCTGAATCAAGCGGGTGAATCCGCCTCATGATCAAGTCTTTTTTCGCCATTGACCTTGCCAAGCGTGACAGTAGGCGCGGCAAAGCTTTTCTGTTTTCTTGACTCAATATCGCATGAATTGCAGTAAAAAGAATAACCCTTGGCGAACAATTGAACAGCCTGAAAGCAATCGTGGTTCAGCGGCTTCTCGATCCCGCAGACAATGCATTTCCTGGTGATGGGTTGGGAGGTTTTGCCGTGCATTGGAGTTGCAGCAGTGGAAATCAAGCGAGGCAAATCATTTCACTAACTTAACCTAGCCAGCAATCGGTCCTGAAATGGCGAACTTGAGCAGCTGCTGTGTGCTGCATGATGGGAGCATGTCGACGGCAACGCTCAATCGGCATGAATGCGGATTAACCAATCGGCATCATTTCAGGCCCTCGCCGAACCCTGTCCGAGTTGGAGCAAGGCAAGCTGGATGCCATGGCGATTGCTGTCGCAGCGCATCCACCGCGCCTGCTCCTGCCAGCGTTGCCAGCGATCCTGCTGCTGGTTCTCGATTTCACTGCACAGGCTCGGCAGTCGTTCTGCCTTCAGCGAGCCGGAGCTCTCGTTGAGGATGCGGCTGAGAAACTGCAGATCATGGAGCTCGCCGAGGTCATCTTGCGCCTGCCGGAGTTCAGCGATCCAAGCCTTGAGGATTGGATCGCACCAATGCTCGAAGTGCTCAAGGGCATAGCGGGCCCCTTTGATCCGTTTACGTAGGTCGTGCAGGGCCTCGGCTGTGGGATCCTCCGCGCTCCAGCCGGGATGCAGAAACAGATCAGCGGTGAAAGGCAGATGCCATTCGTAGAGCCAGGGCAGCAGCGGCAACTGGCCGATGGTGGAGAAGCGGGGTTTGTGCTGCCATTTGTGCAGTCGGGCCAGCAACTTGAGATAGCGCGAATGGCACAGCCCTTCCTCAAGGGCCTCAAAAGCTTGGGCGCGATCACGGCCTAAGCGCTTCATGGCCGCTTCCATGCTGCGCTGCTCGCTTTCAGGAAGATTCGGCAGTAACTGATCTTGCAGCCTTAGGCGCAGCACATCAAGGTCGCGGCAGAGGCCGGTGCGGCGCGCCACTGCGGCAATCCGGCCAGGATCCACCGACTCCGGCAGGTCAAGGGCAGGACCGAACTGAACCAGGGCCGTGCGTAGCCGCCTCAGGCTCACCCGCAACTGGTGCAGCGGTTCCGGGTCGCGGTCAGCGAGTACCTCGGCTTGCAGTTTCCCCAGACGTCGCGTTTGCCGCTGGATTAGTTCCAACGCGTAAGCGCCACTTGTGATAACCGGCTCTCCAGGGGGGTTGTCCTCCGAGACGATCGCAAGGGCATGCAGAGATGCGGCCATGGCATGCCGTAGAGGCGAACCTTCCGTCAAGCTAGCTCCGCTGGTGGTCGCTGACCCTCCCAGAACGATCGGAGCCTGGGATGTAAGGTTAAGGTTGCCCCTTGTTGCCAACATGAGCTACGCCTTCCCCCACTTCCACCCCAACCCCGGATGGAGCGCTGATGAATCCCCCGCTGACAGCGTTGAACCCACTGACATTCACAATATTTCCATCACCGATACGGTCGGTAAACATTGCATCCTTGAGCTCTACGACTGCGACTGCGCCAGGCTCGACGATGAATCTTTTCTCAGATCTGCCATCACCAACGCCGCACTGCGTGCTGGTGCGACGTTGCTGCAACTGATCACCCATCACTTCCAACCCCATGGGGTGACAGGCCTTGCCCTGCTTGCCGAGTCTCACATTTCGATCCACACCTGGCCCGAGTCCGGCTACGCCGCGGTGGATGTGTTCACCTGTGGTGATCACACCATGCCCGAGAGTGCCTGTCGGGTGCTGGCCGAGGAGTTGCGATCCCAACATCAGAAGCTCAGCAGCTTTCGTCGATCCACGCCAGGTCAGATTGCTGGGGTGGAGCGGGAGCCTGCAGGAATCGGTTGGCTGTTGACTTGAATCGTGCAGAAGTGGGGTAGCTGCATAAGCATCTCGACGCTTGGACCTGCCCCATTGGCATTCCACCTGCGCTAATCCGAGACGCATGCGGGAGGGGTATCTGCTTCACATTGCAGGCCACTCTGATTCCATTTCTCAAGCGTTCGATAGCAGCTTGCGATAAAATGAGCGCATCAAAACCACCACCAAAGCCGCTCACGCCTGCTGCTCATTCGCGCGTCAAAAGAAGCGCCCCCGCCGTGGGCTGGCGGCGCTGGATCGCAGGTCTGGCTGGCCTAAGCCATTACCGGCTTGCCTGGCTACGTCACGACCTCTTGGCCGGCCTCGCCTTGTCGGCCGTTCTGCTGCCCGTCGGCATTGCCGACGAGGTTGCCTCTCCATGATTAGCGATCACCCACCGTTCCCCTTGATCCTCTGCAGGCGCTGCTCGAGATCATGCAGCATCTCCAGGCTAAACATGGGCAATTCCTGCATAGCAAACAGGAATTCTTCGCGATTCATCTCCAGCAGTTCACTGTCACGAACGGCCACGGCAGTGCCGAAGCGGCGGTGCTCTGGGTCCACCAAGGCTCCGGCACCAAAAGAGCTGCCTGGTCCGATCATCTCAACACCATTATCACCCCAATTGAGCTGAACCTCTCCTGAGACAACACCGTAGAGCTTGTCTCCAAGCTCTCCCGCTCGAAAAATAATCTCGCCTTGTTTAACGGAGCTGAGATTACGTTTACCGGCCAGCGCCGCCATGGTATTCAACTCAAGATTTTCGTTGATGTTCATGACGAAAGGAAATTGGGACTGAAGAGGAAGGAGGTAGCAGAAGCTTGGATGGTGCAGGCGCACGAAACCTCAGCCTTAGAAGTCTGGCACTGGTAAGAGTGGGGAGCCCCCACGGCTGAGCATGGTTACACCGCCTCCCCCGCTTTCACACCTGGCACGCCAACAGCATTCATCACGCCACCCCAGGCGCCCAGCCCCGCTGCCGGCGCAGGTTCTCCGTCCAACCGCTGCAGCGGCGGGTGAGGTGCTCACCATGGGCGATCAGCCCCTGGTGCAGGTGGCAGGCCAGCAGCGGGATGTCGTCAGGCTCAGGGTGATGCCGGAAGAAATGGCAGGTCATGCAGACCTGGCGGCTGCGGCTGGTGCGGAGCACCTCCTGATGGAGCCAGGGCCAGTCCTCGATCGCCTCCAGGCGAGAGGGTTGTAGCCGGGAGATCTTGACCGGCACCACGGCGACTTTCGCGGGCGCTCATCCTTAGCAGGGGTTTGGGGATTCTGTCGTCGCCGCCCGATGCTCGATACCGTTCCTTCAGTGCGGGGAGGCGGAGCGATGCTGCGGGAGCTCGTGCTGGCCATCGGTATCCCACTGGCCCTGTTGTTGCTGGCGGTGCTGGCCCTGGAGCGCTGGGGTAATCAGCTACCCCCCTGGCTTCAGCGCATCAATCAACGACGCTCCCTGATCTGGAACATCGGCATCGGAATGATCATCGTCCTGTCGTTGCTGCGCTGGCTGCTGCAGCGCTGATGGTTCAGGGGGTCAACAGATCCTCGTGCCGACCGCTTTCGATGCCGATGATCCGGATTCAAGCCACGGCTGCAGCCGTGCTTCTGGCGGCGTGCTCCATTACCAATCGTGCTTGCTCCTGGGTTGCGCCAGGGAAGATTTCGACAAACTCAGCCAAGGAGACGCCGTCCTCGAGGTTTTCGAACAGGGCCGCCACCGGAATGCGGGTACCACGAAACACCCAGGCGCCGCTCACCCGCAGGGGGTCCCTTTCCACGGCAACACAGCCCGCCCAACCGAGATCGGCTTGTGATCGCATGGGCGGGCCGGCCACAGGAGACCCCATCAGAGTAGGCAGCCCGCCCTAAGGATTGGCCCTGTCAACGGTCTTCAGGTGCTGGCGCCTTGGTGCTGCTGTGCTGAGCGCACCTCGCGGTGCGGCTTTAGAGAGCGCACCTCTCGGTGCTGTTCTGCTGAGCGCACCTCTCGGTGCTGTTCTGCTGAGCGCACCTCTCGGTGCGACACCAGAAACGCACGGGTCCAGTCGTGATGGCACTTCTGGCTGACCCGATCGGCGATGGTGACGGCGGCCTAGGGCACCTCAGGGCGATGTCGGATCAGCGACCGCAATGCCTGCAGGATCCCTGCGGCGCTCGAGGCGTTCCGCCAGCCAGACCTTGATGATCGACTGGCGCGTCACCCCCAGCCGGGACGCCTCCAGGTCGAGCTGCTCGACCATCCAGAGCGGGAAGTCGACGTTGACGCGCCTCTGATCCAGCCGGGGACGGCGAGCTGCGGACAGGTCGAGCGCATCGATCACGGAATCCCCCTCGTCGAAGCGTCGATCGAAATCAGAGCTGTTCATAAAGCTGCACCTCCTCGGGGCGGGAGCGACGGACGGAGATCAGGCGGATGGCCTGCTGGCGGTAGGTGATCACGGCGGACCAGTGACAGCCCTGCAGGCGGGCAATGACCAGAAAGCGGGATTCACCGCTGGTTCGTGCCGGGATTTCCAGCAAAGCCTGGTCCCGCCAGAGGGCCTGGGCGGCCAGGAAGTCGATGCCGTGCTTGCGCAGGTTGGCGTCGCTCTTGCTGGGATAGAACTCAAAGTCCATTCTGAGTTGAATCTATACCGTTTCGGCGCCTTGGTGGTGCTTTCAACGGTCGCCAGGCCTTTGGTGCTGCTCGGCTGAGCGCAGCTCGCGGTGCGACACCAAAAACGCCTCGATCCAGTCGTGGTGGCACTTCTGGCTGATCCGATCCGCGATCGTCACCGCTGTGTCGGGCACTTCGAACCGCTTGCGGAAGGCCCGGGTGAGGCTTTCCAGCAAGGGCCGAGGGAGAGCCCTGAGGGTGTTGTGAAGCTGCTGGATCGTCTCAGCATCGAGGGCCACCTGGCTGGCCTCGGTCGGAGCTGATGGCGGTGGAGTCGAGGCCGTGGCCTGGGTGCGCGCTTCTGCCGATGCAGGTGCACTGCGAGCGGGAACCAACGGCCCCGGCCGGTTCAAAGAAGATCTCGGCC
>DAIQNM010000156.1:0-6672 GCA_036788375.1 Cyanobium sp. CTOTU6536
GTTAAGCACGCCGCCAGCGTTCATCCTGAGCCAGGATCAAACTCTCCGTTGTAGTCAGACCCTCTTGACCTCCTTCCTCCCTTTCAGGTTTCCAGTTGCCTCAGTCTGATTGGCTTACTCCCACAAAATTTGGCTTGCGCCTCTTGCAGTTGCTGCCCCTTCCGCTGACACAGAAGGTTTCGAGAGTGCTCGGTTCCACAGGCCTCCACTTCTCCCGCTCACAAGGCTCGCGCCATGCAACCTGGACTCGCTTCCTCCAGCTTTCCCTTGACTTTCCAGATCTCAGATCCGGTTCGCGATTCCTCCCTCACAGTCTTCTTTGGGCTCACGGTCGTGAGAACCGTTCACCCATACCGTAAGGGGCTCCATCGCTGTGTTCTTTTGACGGGACCTCACACCTTTGCTGCTGTCTCGGCTGACACACTCCGTTTTGACCATCGCGCCTATCATGGCTCCATGGTCGGTTTGGGGCGCCAACGCAGCAAAAGCGTCAGTTCCTAAACTTTTTAGTTGTCCAGGTGCTGCCTCAGCTCCCCTTCCAGGGAGGCTCGGCTCGTCGCCTCTCAGCGACTTACAGAACCTACAACATCGGCGGCTCGCGCTTCCTTCGTCGTAGGTCGCCCTGCTCGACCGGCTCGCGCCGCTTCGTTCAGGACTTGGTGAACCTAGCAGTTCACCCTTCCAATCCCCTCGCGGGGGTCGGCCGCTCGGTTTCCCGAGCAGTTCAATAACCTATCACCTTGGCGGGCACGACGCAAGCCAAAACGCCCAATGCCTTCCTAAAGCCTTGCCTTGGCTAGGAGAGCAGGGCCTCGGCCCAGGGCATGAACCGTTCCAGGGTTTCGGGGCGATCGGCCACGAGCACCGGGAAATCGGTGTTGGTGAGGTCGGTGCCGGGCGGGATGGCGGCCGGGCTCTGCTGCAACCAGCGCAGGGAACAGTTCAACTCGCTGAGCACGAGCCAGGAGGCGGCGAGGTCCCAGATCTTGGGGGTGGCCTCTAGGGCGGCCACGGTCTGGCCCATCGCCACGCTGACCAAATTCAGGCTGGCAACCCCGAGCAGGCGGATCTTGCCGGGGAAGCGCTGATCGGGGAGTTTCTGCAGGACCCCAATCGAGCGGCTGCAAAGGGACGCACAACCGACGGGATGGGTCTGGATCGATGGTGGATGCAGGGGCTTGCCATTCCTCCAGGCCCCGCGCCCCCGCACAGCCACGATCCGCTGGCGGAGCGGGGGCACATCCAGCACCGCCAACACCGGCAGTCCATGCTCGAAGCGGGCCAGGGAAATCGCCCAATAGGGAATGCCCGCGGCGAAGTTGGTGGTGCCATCGAGGGGATCCACCACCCAGTAGGCCGCCGACCGCGGCACCAGCTGGCTGCCCTCCTCACTCAGCACCCCTTCCCGCGGAAAAAGGTGGGCCAAGCCCTCCACAAGGGTGGCATCACTCCAGCGATCGCAGGCGGTGATCAGGGAACCATCCGCCTTGACGGAGGAGGCCATATGGCCGAAGTCGGCCCGCTGCCGCTCTCCCACCCGATCCAACAGGGCCTCGAAGGCCGGATCAAGCAGGGAGGGGCTACGGCTGGTTGTGGTGAACAGGGAATCGGTCATAGGGATTCGGCCACCAGCACCTGGTCAAGGCTGCGGCCCGTATCCTCGCGGAACTGGTGCACGTTGACACGATCCAGCAGCAGCAGAGCCCCGAGGGCCACGACAAACTCCACCCCCAGCACCAGGGCATAGGCGGGGAAGGGGTTGGGGCTGTGGCCCGCAGCGGATCCCGACAGCAAACGGCCCAGATCCAGAAGCCCACCACCAACCACCTTGCCGAGGGCCCGCGACAGGGCCTGAGCCAGACCCCATACCCCCACGAAGGTGCCGGCCACCTCGGGGAGGGTGAGGTCGAGCATGAGGCAGAGGGCACTGTTGGTGCCGATCCCCGCCGCCAGCCCGAACAGCACCATCACCACCTTCAGCAGGGGAACGCTGGCCGTAAGACCGCAGAGCAACAACATCAACAGGCTGGCCGCAATCAGCCGGCAACCCAGCCGGGCGGCGCCCAACTTGCCCATGCTGGGCACCACCCAGACCCCGGCCACCAGCAGCCCCAACAGGGTGCCCACCCCCCAAAAAGCATTGAGCTGGGCGGTGGCGGCGATGGGCATGCCGAAAACCTGGGCCGCATAGCTTTCAAGCACAGGATCCTGCAGAAACAGGGCCAGGGTGAAGAGGATCAGAAAAGAAAAGAAAATCAACACCTGGGGGCTGGAGCGGATCAAAGTCCACGCCTGGGCCAGGGTGACTCCATCCTCCCTTGGGCCAACACCGGAGGCGCGGCGTCCCAGGGCGGGGGGTTCCATGGCCCAGGTGGCCGCCACGGTGATGGCAAACACGGCTAGGGCCACCCGCAGCATGAAGGCGGTGAGGGCGGGTTCCAGCACGGCTGGGTCGGTGATGCCATCGAGATCGCGAAGGCTGGTGCTGATCAGCACCGCCCCGATCACGATGCCCACGGTGAGCAGGCACCAGATGATCCCCACGGCCCGGGGCCTCTCGGCCTCGGTGGTGCGATCGATCACCAGGGCCAGATAGGGCGTGGTGGCAAGAGAGATCGCCAATCCATAGAGGCCGAACAAACCGCACAGCGCTGCGATGGCCAAGCCCAGGGCCGGCTGGATTCCGGCCTGGAGCAGGGACCCGACCCGGAAGATCAGCGGCACCGAAAGCACGGCCAAGCTGCAGAAGAGGGCGGTTCCGAGCAGCACATATGGAACCCGATGCCTCTGGGCGAGGGGATGGGCATCGGAGATCTGGCCAAACAGCACCCGAGACGGGGCCACGAACTGTTCGCAGGCCAGGGCAAAGCCAACCAACAGCCCCGGGAAGCCGAGCTCGCTGAGCATCACCCGGTTGAGGAGGCCGGAAAAGATCACCGCCAAACAACCCAGACAGGCCTGAAACAGACCGAGTCGCAAGGTGGCGATCAGGGAAAGACCTGGGTGACGGCCGAAGGTCGGGGGGGAAGCGGCGGCCACAGGGTCAGGGTCTTAGCCGGACCGGTGTGGTGCCGGGGTTGGTGACCGGACAGGCCGGCAGCAAGGGCAAAGGCTCCACCGGCACGTCGCTGGCACCAACCACCACCGGCTTGCTGGGGGGGAGCCGCGGAGCCGCGCAGGTGGCGACCTTGTCGAGGCCGGTGCGGCGGGTGAGCTCAACGAGGCGCTTGTTGTAGTCGGTGATGGCGAGGGAGTAGCGCACCTCCGCCTGGGTCAGGTCGCGCTGGGTGTCGACCACCTCCCGCTGGGTGGTCACCCCAGCCTGGAAGCGGAGGCGGGACAGCCGCAGCGATTCGCGGGCGGAGATCACCTCACGGGAGGTGGTGAGGATGTTGCGGTTGTTCTTCTCCAGTTCGTAGAAGCTGGTTTCGACGTCCTGGCGGATCGTGTCGCGCTTCTGGGCGAAGCGGTAGCGATTGGCCTGGGCCCGCTGCTTCTCCTGGCGGTAGTTGGCCTGGGCAGCGCCACCGTCGTAGATCGTCCAGTTGAGATTCAGCCCCACGGAGTTGTCGACATTCCAGCCGGTGATCGAAGGCACCACCTGGGGGGAGAAGTCGTAGCCGTAGGAGCGCCCCACCCCGAGGCTGTTGACGATCTTGAGGAAGGGCTGCACCCGGCCAAGTTCGGCATTGGCGCTGCTATTGGCGATCGAGATGTCGAGGAGCAACTGGTCGAGCTCCTCGCGGAAGGTGTAGGAGGCCACGATGCTTTCCTGCAAGGATGGCAGCCAGGTGCCGATCACCCGGGCGGGGTCGGCGGCGGTGGGAGTGACCTCCTGGGGAAGATCGAGCAGGGCCGCGAGGGCACGGCGGGCCACGGACTGGAGGGCCAGGCCATTGGTGAGGATCTGCTCATCGCGGGCCAACTGGGTTTCGGCCTCCAGCACCTCCAGCTTGGTGGCCACACCGGCTTGGAAACGGGCCCTGGCATCGCGCAGGCTCACCAGGGAAGCCCGCACCGATTCCTGACCGATGCGCACTTGCTCATCGGCGTTCTGAAGATCGAAATAGGCGAGCGCCGCCTGGAGGCGCAGGTCGCGCAGGCCGATCAGGTATTGGTTTTTCGCCTTCTCAAACTGGTCGCGGGCGACGGCGATCTGGGGGGTGCGGGTGGGATCGATCAACGCCCAACTGGCCTGCAGGGTCGCCTGCATGCGCCAGATGCTGGTGAGGGTGTTGCCAATCGGCTGGCCCGTGCCGGTGAAGCCTGAGCTGTACTGCTGGCCCCCGGTGTAGGTGGGGAGCGTGCTGGCGTTGAGCCCGAGCTGGGGGTACCAGAGGGCAATCTTGGCGCGGAGGTTGGACTGGGCCTGCTCGACCTCAGTGGCGATGGCTTTGAGCTCGGGGTTATTGACCTCAGCCAGAATCTGGGCCTGCTGGAAGCTGAGCGGCCGCAGCTGATGGATGCGCACCTGCTTAGGGCGATCCGGCAGGGCCAAGGAGGGGGGGGCCACCAGATCGCGCAGCTCCAGCGGCAGGGTGGTGGCGGCCGGGGCCAGGACCCTGGGATTGGCCTTCGGACGGTTTCCCTTCTGGGCTGGAGCCAGCGGGAGGGGCCGGCCGATCGCCAGGGCCGCCGAGGTGGCCGCTGGACCTGAAGGGGCCTGGGCTGGGGCATCCAGGGGGATAACGGCCCTGATCGGCGCCGGCTGGACCGGGGCTGCAGGAAGGGGCACTGCTCCCACGGGAGCGGCCAAGGCAGACAGCACCGTCAGGGGGGCAACGAGGGGGTGGAGGCGCCGCAAGACGGAAGCGGTAAATGCTCACGGAGCTTAGGCATCCCAGACCGGTGGACCGAGGCAGGCGGCCACCAGATCGGCCGCCCCCCCGATCAGCTGCACCGGCACCGCCAACGTGCTGCAAACCGCCTCCAGGCGGGTGTCGTCGAGGAAGACATCCTCCCCCTCCCGCAGCATCACCCGAGGCAGAAGCAGGGCCTCCCCGAGCTCAAGGCCGGCCAACCCCTCGAGGAGGTCAGAGCCGGTGAGCAACCCCGTGACCACCTGGTCTTGCCCCCAGTAGGGACTCGGCAGCCCGTAGAGCCGCAACTCCAGACCCTCAACCCGGTTGAGCCGCTCCACCACCGGCTGGAGCGCACCGGCCACCACCTGGCCCACCACCCAGCTCAACCGGCGCGGCACGGCCACCCGCGCTGGCAGGTGGCTGGTGGCCAGCTCCAGCTCCTCGAGGAAGCCGCGAATGCTCCCCACACCGTTTTCCCGCTGGGGCAGGTCCTCATAGGTCGACCGCGGGGGCAGGGGAAGGCCGGCGATCAAGTACCACTCATCGGAAAGCCAGGCGAAACGGCTGCCTAGGGCCTGTTGAAACTCCAGCTGCAGGGGCTCCACCTGGCGGATCACCGCCGCCGCATCGGCGGGCTCCACCGGCCGCAACCCATCCCCGGCGGGACGGAAGCGGGTCAGGCCCACGGGCACCACGGCGGTGGACAGCACGGCGGGCCAATCGCCGCTGGCGAAGCCGGCCAGATCCCGCAAGGTGCGCACCAGGGCCTCGCCATCGTTGAGCCCAGGACAAACCACCACCTGGGCGTGGATCTGGAGACGACGCTCGGCGAACCAGGCCAGTTGGTCGGCCAGCAACGCCGCGCGGGGGTTGACCAGCAGGCGGCTGCGCAGCTCCGGATCGGTGGCATGCACCGACACAAACAGCGGCGAGAGCCGCTGCTCCTCGATCCGCTGCCAATCGGAGGCCGTGAGGTTGGTCAGGGTGAGGTAGGAGCCGTAGAGAAAGCTCAGCCGGTAGTCGTCGTCCTTGAGGTAGAGGCTGGCCCGGTGCCCCGGCGGCTGCTGGTCGATGAAGCAGAAGGGGCAGTGGTTGTTGCACTGGCGCAAACCGTCGAAAAGGGCCTCGGTGAAGGCAAGCCCCAGGCCCTCATCGGGATCCTTCTCCAGCTCCACCACATGGCGCGTGCCATCGGGGTCCTCCACCTCGAGGGTGAGCTCCTCTTCCCCCTGCATGATCTGGAGATCGATCAGGTCGCGGGGGGCAACCCCATTGATGCGAATCAACCGATCGCCCGGCTGGAAGCCCAGGTCCTCGCCGATCGAACCGGGCTCCACCCGGGCCACCACCGCCGGCTGGGGCTGGCGTGACGCCGCGACCGGATCCGCCACCGCGTTGCTGGTGGCGGCAATCCCTGCCGAGGGCTCCTTCCACACGGGCTGGCATGGCAACGGCCCCCAGTGTGGAACCCCGGGGCGGCAGCTGCGCCCAAGCCCTCAGGGCTGGACCGCTCCCAAATCCCGGAACCACACCAGCAGCACTAAACCGAATAGGAGGCGATAGGCCACGAAGATCCAGGTGCTGTTGCGCTGCAGGAATCGCAGCAGCCAGGCGATCGCCAGCCAGGACACCACCGCTGCAGCGATCACCCCCACCAGGGTGGGCAGCAGGCCGCCATTCGAGGATTCATGGAGGGCGTCCTTGAGCTCCACCAGGCCGGCCAAGGTGATGGCCGGGATGCCGAGCAGGAAGGAGAAGCGGGCGGCGGCGGCCCGGTCCCAACCGTCGAACAGGGAAGCGGTGAGGGTGCTGCCGGAGCGGGATACCCCCGGCAGTAGGGCCAGGGCCTGGGCGATCCCCACCCAAAGAC
>DAIQNM010000157.1:0-6629 GCA_036788375.1 Cyanobium sp. CTOTU6536
CCGGCGGTGCTGGATTTCATCCCCAGCGGTGAAACCTTCGACATCGGCTCCGATCTTTTCCCCAAACTCGTCGAAGCCGGCGCCCCCTTCTACGCCCTGCCGATGGAATTCGAATGGGTGGACATCGGTAAAGTGCCTGACTACTGGCAAGCCATTCGCAGCGTGCTTCAGGGTGATGTGCGTCAGGTTCAAGTGCCCGGCATCGAGGTGCGTCCGGGCATTTACACCGGCCTGAATGTGGCTGCCAACTGGGACAAGATCCACGTGGAGGGTCCAATTTATGTCGGCGGCATGACCCGAATTGATGATGGCGCCACGATCATCGGTCCGGCCATGATTGGTCCCAGCTGCCATATCTGCGAAGGCGCCACGATCGACAACTCGATCATCTTCGATTACTCACGCATCGGCGCCGGTGTGCGGCTGGTCGAGAAACTTGTCTACGGTCGTTATTGTGTCGACCGCAACGGCGACCATTTCGACCTCCAGGAAGCTGCCCTCGACTGGCTGATCACCGACGCCCGCCGCCAGGACGTGCTTTCCCCCTCCCCCCAACAAAAGGCCATGGCCGAACTGCTGGGCACCGACCTGGCCCTCAAGGCCAGCTGACCCTGGTCCTTACAGGCCGCTAAGCACCGCAGCGGCCGCCAGCGGCGCCACACCTGCTTGCTTCAGGATGGCGGGGATGCGCTCCTCGGCCTTGATCGCCATCAAGTGCACCCCTTGGGCGATGCCGCGGTAAGCGGCCACCTGTTCGGCAGCGATTTGCACCCCTTCGGCCGCCGGATCCGAGGCGCCCTCCAACCGCTCGATCAGCCCCTCCGGGATGCAGGCGCCCGGCACCACTCGATTGATGAAGCGGGCGTTGCGGGCCGACTTGAGCAGAAACACCCCGGCCAGCACCGGCAACCCCAAGGGTCCGGTGACCTCCTCCACGAAGCGTTGCAGGGCGGTGGTATCCATCACCATCTGGGTCTGGAGGAAACGGGCGCCCGCCGCCTGCTTGCGCCGCACCCGGGAGATCAGGCCGCTCCAGCTGGCCGACTGGGGATCGGCTGCGGCGCCGGCAAAGAGCTGGGTCGGACCATCGGGCAGGTCGCCTTGCACCGGATCGAGGCCGGCATTGCAGCGGCCCACCAACTGGAGCAGGCGAACCGATTCGAGTTCATTCACCGGACGGGTGGCCGGCTGGTCCCCAGCCCGCACCGGATCACCGGTCAGGCAGAGGATGTTGCGGATGCCGAGGGCATGGGCGCCGAGCAGATCGGCCTGCAGGGCGATGCGGTTGCGATCGCGGCAGGTCATCTGCAGCACCGGCTCGATGCCGGCATCCAGGAGCAGACGGCAGACCGCCAGGCTGCTCATCCGCATCACCGCCCGGCTGCCATCCGTCACGTTCACGGCATGCACCAGTCCCCGCAAGGCACAGGCCGCCTCCAGAGCCCGGCTCGCATCCCCTCCCCGCGGTGGGGTGACCTCGGCGGTGATCGCAAAGTGCCCCTGCTCCAGCGACTCCTGCAGCAGCACCTCACCCCCCCGGGACGTGGCATCCATCATGCTTCACAGCCCTGCCTAGAGTGGGCTTCAAGTCGTGGAGCAATGGATGCCCGAGCGCGGCGGAGCCGGGGGCTCCATCTCCGGCCCTATCCAGGGGCAGATCACCGGCCCAATTCCAGACCATGGGCGCGGACCTGGCACCGCGGTGGGCGGGCGCTCCAACCGTCCGGAGCCCTCCACCGCTGGCAGGGGTGCAACCTCGAGCTATAGCGAGGCCCGCAACGACCTCTCGGAACGGGAGGTGGAAATCATCGAGCTGGTGGCCACCGGCCTCACCAACCAGGAAATCGCCCTGCAGCTCACGATCAGCAAGCGCACCGTGGATAACCACGTGAGCAATATCTTCACCAAGACCGGCGCCAAGAACCGGGTGGCCTTGCTCAACTGGGCCATGGACAACGGCAAGATCTGCCGCGATGGCTTCAACTGCTGCGCGCTGCCTGGCGACGAATAGGCGAGCCGATTCTTGAGGGGATTTCCCGCGCTGCGCCTCAGCCGAACAGCTCCCGACGCTCTGCCTCACTCCATTGGGCCAGGGGCCGCAGGGCCAGGGCGGCATTGCTGAGATCGTGGCGGCCGGTGAGTTCCCGCCCGCACCAGGGCGGCACCACCACCACCTGGTCGGCGCTGGAGAGTTCCACCTCGGCCACCACCAGGGGGGCATTTTCGGTCAGGAAAACATCCAGCACCCAGTCACCGCCAGGCAGATCCAGACCATGGCGGCGCTTGAGGACCCGGGCGGAGCTCAGGGCCAGCAGGTCCTCCCCATCGGCGAGAGGAATCGCATACTCAAACTCCAGGCGACTCAAGGCCAGCGGCGGCGGAACCGTCGGAACGGCGGGCGCGGCTGCCGCCGGGAACAGGCACCCCGGGTCCGACGCAGGGGATGCCCCTGGCCCAAAGGGAGGTGGTGCCTTGAGCGTGAGCCAGGCCTGCGCAGGCTCGCCGGCCCCTTCCACCTCGCCCCGGATGGGCTCGCTGATGCGAACCCGGAGGATCAGACCATCGGAACCACTCACCAGGTAACCCTGCCGCAGGGAACGCTCCCCCAGGCTGTGGCGCCGCCAGGCCCCACCCGTCACCAGGAAGCGCCGCTCAATCTCCAGGGCCACCGTGGCGCTGCCGCAGGCCCCATTCTGGCGAAACAAGCCGGGCCGCTTGCATTCAGTTGGGTGAGGATTCGCCGTTGGTGATGCTGCCGGCCCAGTGGAGCTTGTGGGTGAGGGTGCGGTAGTAGGAGGGGCGCTGCTCCAGCTGCAGCAACAGGGCGGCATGGGGTCCCTGCTGCACCACGCAACGGTCGCCCGGATCCAGCAGGGTGGCCTGGGCACCGTCCTTCCAGAGCCGCACGCGGCGGCTCCTCTCCCCCAGCGGCCAGATGCTCAGCCGGGAGCGGGGTGGCACCACCACCGCCCGGCTGGAGAGGCTCATCGGACAGATCGGATTCACCACAATCGCCTCAATGCCGGGGTGGAGAATCGGCCCCCCGGCCGCCATGGCATAGCCGGTGGAGCCGGTGGGCGTGGCCACGATCAGGCCATCACCGCGGTACTGGTCGACCACTTCGCCATCGATCTCCAGCTCCAGCAGACAGGTGGGCGACACCTCATCCAGGCAGGGCCGGAAATAAAAGTCGTTGAGGGCCGCATGGGGACCATCCCCATCCGACTCGGGGGGCAGGGGCGAAACGCCGGAGGCGGGGGCGCGGGCATCGGCCCGGGCGATGCGCGCCTCCAGCATCATGCGACGCTCCAGGGCAAAGTGATCGTCCCGCAGGCGCCGCCAGAGCCCACCCTGGGGGTCATCGGCAACCGGACGGAGCAGGCTGCGCTCGTGGGTCAGGAAGCCCAGGTGGCCACCGACGTTGAAGCTCAGGATCGGAACCCCGAGGCAGGCCAGATGGCGAGCCGCCCCCAGCACGGTGCCATCCCCCCCCAGCACCAGCGCCAGATCCGGCGGGGCCGGCTCGGTGGCCAGCAGACCCGGGAAGGGATTGGCCGCCGCACCACTGGAGGCCACGGTCACGTGGGCGCCAGCCTCCCGAAGCTCCTCGGCGCAGCGTCGGGCCTGGCGCTGCGCCGCCAGGCTGCCGGCACGAACGAAGATCCAAACCCGATCGAGCCGCATGGCTGGGGAAGCAAGCAGGTCTGGCGCTGGGGCTTACCAGCGCAGCAGGTTGAAACGCTCCATATCGACCGTTTCGCGGTTGCGATAGAGGGAGAGCAGGATCGCCAGCCCCACCGCCGCTTCGGCCGCTGCCACAGTGATCACAAAGATGGTGAACACCTGACCGCGGATCAATTGGCCATCGATGTAGTTGGAAAACGCCATCAGGTTGAGGTTGACCGCATTGAGCATCAGCTCGATGCTCATCAGCACCCGCACGGCATTGCGGCTGTTGATCAGACCCCAGACGCCGGTGCAGAAGAGCACCGCAGCAAGGCAGAGGTAGGCCTGAAGGGGAATGGTTTCGCCCAGGCCGGGCAGGATCGCGAAGGTCATGGGGTCTTCTCCAGGGCAGGCTTCTCGATCAGAAGCGGTGTGCGGACCTTCTCGAGGAGGCCCTGATCAACCGGTTCACCAGTGATCACATCGCTGCTGTACACATCGCGACGGGCCAGCACGATCGCACCGATCATGGCCATCAGCAGCAGCACCGAGGCCAGTTCGAAGGGCAGCAGATAATCGCTGAACAGGTGTTCGCCAATCCGGATCGTGGCCTCTTCGCCAACGGGAAGGGGGCCGGGCAGGGCCCAATTGGTGGTGAAGGCCACCCTCAAGATCAGACCAAAGAGACCAACGCAAACCAGGCCGGAGAGCACCTTGCGCACCACCAGCCCTGGGATCTCGGCAAGGGTTTCCTTTTTGTTGACGAGCATGATCGCAAACAAAATCAAGACATTCACCGCACCCACATAGACCAGGATCTGGGCCGCAGCCACAAAGCTGGCATTGAGCAGCAGGTAGAGACCCGCCATCGAGAGGAAAACACCGCCCAGCAGGAAGGCGGAATAGACGATGTTGGGGAGCAGCACCACGCCCAGGGAGCCGACCACCAGGGTGGCGGCAAGCACCAGGAAGCAGATCAGCTGGGTGGTGGAGGCGATCGTCATGCGTCGGAGGCTCCGGCGGATTCGGGGTCGGTGGCCGGGCCTGGGCCCGGGGTGGTGGGGGGGGCAGCCTTGCTCATCGTTTCGAGCACCTGCTCGGGCAGTCTGCCGACCCGGGGATCGGTATCGGCAACCCCATGGGGGTCAACCACCCCCTTCGGCAGGTAAACCAGTTCGCGCAGGGGGATAACGGCGGGGTCACTGGTGACGCTGGTGGGAAGGCGCCCCAAGGCGATGTTGTCGTAGTTGAGGCTATGGCGGTCAAAGGCGGCCAGTTCGTACTCCTCGGTCATCGAGAGGCAGTTGGTGGGGCAGTACTCCACGCAGTTGCCGCAGAAGATGCACACGCCAAAATCGATCGAGTAGTTGCGCAGCTCCTTCTTCTTGGTGGCCTTGTTCATCACCCAATCGACCACCGGCAGGTTGATCGGGCAGACCCGCACACACACCTCACAGGCGATGCACTTATCGAACTCGTAGTGGATCCGGCCTCGGTAGCGCTCCGAGGGGATCAGTTTCTCGTAGGGGTACTGCACCGTGATCGGCCGGCGGCGCAGGTGGTCGAAGGTGACCCCCAGACCCTGGGTGATGTACTTGGCCGCGCCCACCGCATCCTGGGTGTAATCGCCGACTTTCTTGAGGAACCCGAACATGGGGGGAGGGAAGCTCAGGGAACGGAGGTGGCCCCCATGATGGCGGCCGGGAAAGGGATTTGGCGTCGCCGCTCAAGCAAGGACCAGGGCCCCAGCAGGACCGGCGGCACCGCGGCGGGATCAGCCGCCGAAGAAGGAGGGGAAGGCCAGCTTCAGGGCGGCGGTGACCAGGAGGTTGACCAGGGCCACCGGCAGCAGAAACTTCCAACCCAAATCGAGCAGCTGGTCGATCCGCACCCGTGGCACGGTCCAGCGCAGCAAGATCGCAAAAAACACCAGCAGGTAAGCCTTCAGCACCGTCATGACGATGCCGAGGCTGCCGGTGATCACCTGCACCAGCGGCGCATCCACCGACTGCCCCAGCAGGCCGGCAAACCACTCGACCGGGATCGGGAAGCTCCACCCCCCGAGGTAAAGCACCGAAACCAGCAGCGCCGAGAGCACCAGGTTGATGTAGCTACCCAGATAGAAGAGAGCAAACTTCATGCCGGAGTACTCGGTCTGGTAGCCAGCCACCAGCTCCTCCTCGGCCTCAGGAAGGTCGAAGGGGAGGCGCTCACACTCGGCCAGGGCACAGATCCAGAACACCAGGAAGCCCACGGGCTGGCGCCAGATATTCCAGCTGAAGATGCCAGCCCCCGTCTGCTGGTTCACGATGTCGACCGTGCTGAGCGAGTTGCTCATCATCACGATCGCCAGCACGCTCAGAGCCAGGGGGATCTCGTAGCTAATCGACTGGGCCGCGGCCCGCAGCCCGCCGAGCAGCGAATACTTGTTGTTGCTCGAATAACCGCTCATCAGCAGGCCGATCGGCTGGATGCTGCTCAGGGCGATCCAGAGGAACACCCCCACCCCCACGTTGCTGATCAGCAGGTTCTGGCCAAACGGCACCACCAGCCAGCTGAGGATCACCGGCACCAGCACCAGCACCGGGCCGAGGGTGAAGAGCAGGCCATCGGCCTTGGCCGGGATGATGTCTTCCTTGAAGAGCAGCTTCAGGCCATCGGCCATCGGCTGCAGCACCCCGAGGGCGCCGGCGTACTCCGGACCGATCCGCTGCTGCACGGCCGCGGAGATCTTGCGCTCCAGCCACACGTTGACCAGCACGCCGACCACGGCGGCCACCAAGACGGTGACCATGGGCAGCGGCAGCCAAAGCAGGTGGGCAAGCCCCTCGCTGACACCGAAGCCCTCGAGCAGGTCGAGGAAACTGGTCTGCAGGTCAAGGCCCGGAGTCACGACCGCAAAGGTCTGCATGGCGGGGTGGGCAGATGGGGGGACGTTAGGCCCACCCCAGGCTGGCTGGGGG
>DAIQNM010000158.1:0-6598 GCA_036788375.1 Cyanobium sp. CTOTU6536
CTACTAGATCCTCCAGCTGCAGGTCATCCGGCTCTACATTTACTTCCAGCCCAGAGACATCCTCGTCGAACGACAGGAGATCGAATAGGTCTCTTCTAAGCCGAAGTCTGAGATAGTGAATCAAGCCATCCCCGCCAGGATTCTTGATTGTGCTTAGGCGTGGGATTTCAAGATCCAAATACCTCGGTTCCTGACCTCCATTCATTGGATTCATTTTGTGCCGACCTGAAACGAAAGACTCTAGGAGTGGAATATGGGTCCTACAGATTTCTTCGGCTCCAGCCGGTGATGGTGGCCTCCACGTTTTCCAGGTGCCACTGGAGTGGACCCCGGCCCTGGGTGCAGCCCCAGCGGCGGTAGTGCTTGCCCGGGGTGAGCACCCCCCGCAGCCGCAGCTGGCGAAGGGTTTCGCGGCTCATGCCCAGCGCTGTGCAGGCTTCTGCTGTCGTCACCCAGACCCGGTGCCGCCCAGATGTGGGTGGAATCGTCTGGTTCTCCATCAGGCCAGCTCCCGAAGCACGCCGACTACCGCGGGATTCCAGAGGATCTGGTATCCGCTGTGGCCATGCCGGCAGTAGGGCATGGCTTCGGCCCATTCCTGCCCCCGTTGCGTCAGCTCCCACTCGTCACGGGCATTGCGGCTCTGCAAACCGCATGCCGCCAGATGCTGGTTCATCACCCGGGCCGACATGCCCACCTTCCGACCCAGCTGAGTGGCATTCAGCGAACAGATGGGCTCATCGGCAGCCGGCAAGGCACGGCGCAGGGTCTCCACTGCCAGGCCGGTGTTTTCCTGGATGCAGTTGAGGGTGGCAGCCATAGCGATCCCGGCCTTCACGCCGGGCAGCCGGGCAATGGCTTGACCGATCAGCAGAAGAGCGCAGACGCTGTCCTGCTTCTCTGAGGGCAAAGCTGCCGGAGTTGGGACGATACCAGTCACGCTGTAGGTCCCGGCCCGACGGATTGTCGGCAGCACCTCGTGAGTGACCCAGCGCTTGAAGCTGTGCGCCTCCTTCTTGCGGCTGCCCAGCACCAGGTTGTACATCCCTGGCTCATTCACGATCGTCATGACCTGCTCGCCACCACGGGTGTGAATTGAACTCACACCCTTCTCGTCGTCATCAAGCCTCTCCAAGGCCTTGCGGTCGAGGGCGAGCGAGGCAAGCAGATCGGCAGCAACAAACCAAGGATCACCCAGCTCATCGCTGATGACCCGGATCTGGCGGCCCTCATACTCAAAGGGAACGAGGGAAGACGTGTTGTTGTTCATCGGTCTGAAATCGGTGAGGAGGTGACAGGCCCGTTGAGGGCTGAGCTGGGATCGGGGTCGGGATGGAAGCAGGAGAGGCTGGTGACGGTGGCCGGCGCCAACCGCGGTGGCACGGGCCCAGTGATCACCAGCAGCAGGGTGCTGAGCTGAAACAGCAACCCCAGCAAGACCAGCAGGCGCAAGTTGGCGATGCTGCTGGCCGTGACCATGACGACCGGCCGGCGGCTCCGGCAGAAGGCAGGCAACTCGGGACGGGGCCCGGTGGCCCCTTTACTGCGCACGTGTGGCGAGGCCATCAGAAGGGGGCCTCGTCGTCGTCATCAACAGCCCAACCCGTGCTGCTTCCGGTCTCCGCTTGACTACCCGTCGTGTATCCATCAAGCTCATCGAAGCCGTCGGTGGGGTCGACCTGCTCGTAGGGCACGAACTCCACGACCTGAACGGCACGCGGCTGGAAGGTCATCCCGCAGCCGTTTTCCCCGTCCCAGTCGTAGATGTCGAAGGCGACGATGACCTTCGAGCCGTTGCCAATGGCGGCCCCATCCCAGGGTTGCTTCCTGGCATCAACGATGCGCGGCCCCTCGGATAGAGAGCCATCGCGCCGCTGGAACTGCGGAACCTTGAAGCGCACCACGGTGAGGTCGTTGGGCTTCTCCTTATCCGCCTTCCAGGGGAAGCCCTTCTCTGCCCGGCGCTTGCGGCTGCCGTGAAGAGCGATGAACTGGTCCTCCATCGCCAGCAGGAAGGATTGGGCCTTCTCGTCGTTGTTGGGGAGCAGTAGATCGGCCGTCCAGGCTTTGGGTTTGCCCTTGTCGAGCTGGTGCCTGGGAGTGATCAAGTGGGCCCAGCGCACTTCGGCGAGGGGGCTGCGAAAAATGTCCTTAGCCATGGGTTGAATCGGGGTGAACGGTGGAAATGGGCTGTTGATCGAACGGGGGAAGGGACGGCAAACCAAATCGTTCACGCAGCAGGTGATGCACTGCTCCGCTGGCCGAGAGGTTGTGGCGCTCCATCACCTCGCGGACCCGGAGGTAGACGTCAGTGCGCACCTGGGTCTGGATGAAGTGGCGGCCGGCCACTGAGCGGGGCTGCTCGCCATATCGACGCCGGCTGCTCATGGCTCTGCCGGATTGGCATCCCCTTCCAGTTCCTCGAGGAAGCGGTCGATGAAGGCGCTGTGCTGGTGCTGGGTGATGCGATCACCGATGGAGCGGGCATTGCGCGGCACCTGAAAGTGCTCGCGGAACGACTTGGTCAGCTCCTGGCGAGCGGCCTGGGGCAGGGCGAGGATCCGCAGGTGGGTCGCCTCGATCTCCTGGGGCGTGAGCGGCTCCAGGGCGACTTCGAGGTCAGCCGCCGGAACAGCCCCTTCCTCCTCGCTGGGCCCAGGCCCAGTCGGAGCATCAGGATGCACGACGATTGCGAGGCTCCTTGCCCCCTTCTTCTCAGGCTCTACAGGCAAAGCCTGTCTGGTCAAAGGAATGCCCAGCAACATGGCCAGCATCCAGCCGGAAGCCTTCAGCAAGTCGTCGACCTGGTCGGCCCACTCCTCGCTGCTGACCTCAGCACCGCCGGCATGCATCACGGTGACGCGCAACTTGTTGCGGCCGCGGATGTCAACCAGTTGGGCACTGAAGGCGATGCCTGAAGCAAAGGCTGGTCTGGCTGCTTCGACCACGGCAGCCAAATCAAGGGATGGAACGGCCTGCACCTGTTCCTGGAAGGAGGCCAGGGCGGCGGTGAGAGCGCGTTCGGCGCTGCCCTTTTCGTCGAGCAGCTCAAGAGCGTCGGTTGGCACGCCTGCGCGTGCGAGGGGTTGAGTCATGGCAACTGAGAGCCGGGCTTGTGCCCGCTGGCCTGAGCTTAGCGGCTAGCTGATGCTAGGCGCAACCCTGACCTGTGCTCGGAATCGCCCGGGTCGTGGACGACCTCTGCCTGGGCAGGCCTCCTAGGCGGCCAGCGCCGTCTGCTCCCAGGCGCTGATCCACTGTTCAGGCAGGAACTCCTCGCCATCCACCCAGAGCTGAGCCAGCTCAACCGAGCTGTAGTCGTCGATGGCCAGCACCTCTGAGAAACGCTTCTGGTGCTCCTTCGGTGCACCCATGACCAGCTGCTCCAGGGCCTGGGTCACGTCGAGACCACCTTCCTTGATGACGCGGCGCACGTGCTGGCGCCACTTCTGACAGATCTCCTCGGCGCGCTTGGGGGTCAGCGTCGGCGCGGGCGCTGCCTGATAGGACCTGGGCACCGGCGCATAGCCGATGTAGCAGCTCCAGAAATCGACGGCATCCCAGAGCTTGCCGTCATCCCCTCGCAGGGGCTCGGCGTCTCTCAACTGCTCCTTCAGGCGCTGGCTCTTCACTCCCTCAAGCTTTTTGGCCGGTTCATCAAGGCGGCGGTTGATTTCTTCCAGCTGGAAGAAGGCCTTCTGCCGCAGCTCGCCAGCCTTGCCCTGCTCGATCACCGAGAGGTTCCCGTAGGAGATCACCTCAAACTCGGCTTCCGTGCCCCACTCGCAGGCGGTGTACTGGGTCCAGCCGTTACGGCGCCGCCAGTTGAGCAGCATCTTCCCGAAGGATCTGCGGGACTCGTCCTGCCAGTCCAGGACGGCCTGGTAGGTGCGTTTGACGGGCTTTTTTGCTTGTGCCATAGCCCAATCCTAAGCGTTCCTTGGCACTGCAAGCCAGAGCTTGTTACAGCTTGGTAGGCTGCTTTCGGTGGTTCCCTGGCTCGGCTAAGAGCTGTTTGACCTGTTGGCCGGTGAGAATCCGGCCCGTCTGGGCCTGGAAGCGCAGGGCCAGCGTGTAGGGGTGGATGCCTGGATGGCGGCGGGCCAGGGCCTGCAGCTGCCTGCGGAGTTCGGGCCTGTTCATTGGCCCGACCAGTCCATGGGATCTAGGGCCAAGACCGCCTGGGCCTGTGCAATCGAGCGGCAGACCGCCCCCACCCCGCCCAGCTGCTGCACCAGTCGCAGATAGGCCCGCTGCTCAGGGCTGACTGTTCCGGAGCCCGTCTTGATCTCCAGGGCAACGAACTGGGCGAGCCGCTGGCCGACCAGCTCTGGCGTGATCTCCAGCGAGCGCAGACCGATCAGGTCGCTGCTGCCCTTGCACAGCCCAAAGCGCACGAAGCGCCCCTGCTGGTCGACCAGGGCGCCTGTGTTGTTTCGCCAGAGCCGCACCGGCCCACGGCCACAGGCCAGGCGGATGCGCTGTTGGATCTCGTGTTCGCTGGGGGAGGAGGCCATGCCTCCTCTTGCCTGACGCGGCCTGAGAGGGCCTCTTCATTCAGTCCAGCGAGACGCTGGTGATTCCCTGTTGACCAGCTCTTCACTCAGGCCTCAGACCTTGGCGGATCTGACGTTTAGCTTCTTCCAGCGAAATGGGCCGGTGGTGGTGAACAAAGCTGACCAGAGCACGCCGCCCCACTTCTCGTCTGACATCGCATCCAATGGATGGATCTTCGCTTTCGGCCGAGGACCTGATTCCGTACTCACCAACCATCCATAGCAGCGCCAAGAGCTCATCAGCACTAAGGTCTGCTGCCCAGGATGTGTATTTGCCCAGTCTCAGTCGCTCACGCTCAACACTCAGAGAACCGTCAGATTCCATTGTTGTAATTGTTTCGCCCATACAGGCTAATCCTCGCCAGGTCAATGGCCGTCATCCATCGTGCGAATAACAGAGTGATGGCTAGCCAGCCCGTTGCCGAGCAGCCCAGACGTGCCTGGCCCAGCCCGGCTTATACCCGCGCTCCTGCTCGCGCTGCAGCAGCTGCTCAAAGGTCCGGCAGCCAGCTGCCGGGTGTCCCCGCTGGGGCCGCTGTTGCTGGGGCTTGGGCCGGTGGCGACTTCCAGTGACTTCAACAAGCTCGCCCTCAAGCTGCTGGAGCCCGCGGCGCTGCTCATCGCGTTCCTCGGCCATGAACAGGTGGCCGCAGTCGGGGCAGACCTGCGCTGCACTGGGGCAGCTGCAGAAGCAGACCGGGCAGTCTTTGATCGGGATCGAAACACCCTCCCGCCGGCGGCGGCCAGCCAGATTCCACTCGCGCTCATCGGTGGGCAGGCCGTGGCGATGGGCATTGCCGACGTGATCGAGGATCACCGCCTCCTGTTTCCCAGGTGCGGGACGCAGGGCCCGGCCAACCATCTGCAGATAGAGCGACAGGCTGGCGGTGGGGCGCATCAGGATCGCGCCGCCCACCGAGGGGATGTCGGTGCCCTCGGAAATGATCATGCAGCTGCTGAGCACTTCCACCTCGCCGGTGCCGAGGCCGGCGATGAGGCGTTTGCGTTCCTCGGCAGGGGTGCCGCCGCTCACCGACGCGGCCCGGATTCCCGCAGCGCGGAAAGCGCCGGCCATCTGCTCGGCGTGCTCGATGGTGCAGCAGAAGCAGATCGCCGTACCCGGGTGCAGTCGACGGCGGTAGTGGGACACCGCATCGCCGATGGCGGCCCGGTCCCCGAAGGCGCGTGCCGCCTGCTCCAGGTCGTACTCGCCCATGCGGCGACGGAGCTTGCTGTTCCTGGCTCCTGGCCAGGAGAAGACTCGGGGTTTTGCCAGCCAGCCCTGCTCCACCAGCCAGGCCGCTGAGGGACCCAGCACCAGGGCCTCGAAATAGCCGCCGGCCACCACGCCCAGTCCCTTCCCGTCGAGGCGTTCTGGGGTGGCGGTCTTGCCGATCAGATGGGCGCCTGGCCAGGCCTCGATGATCCGGCCCCAGACGTTGCCTGCCACCAGGTGGTGGGCCTCGTCCTGAATGATCAGATCCGGCGGCGGCAACTGCTCCAGCCGACGGGCCACGGTCTGCACCGAGCCCACCGCCACCTGGCGCCCCTGTAGCCGCATGCCGGGGGAGACCACGTCGGGCTCCAACCCCCAGGCCCGCACGGTGCCGGTGAGCTGCTCGATGAGCTCGGCCCGGTGGGCGAGCACCAGCACCCGCCGGCCCTTGGCTGCAGCACCCTGAACGATGGCGCCGATGGTCTGACCCTTGCCTGCACCGGTGGGCATGACGGCGCAGACCCGACGGTGGAGCTTGAGGGCGGCGCGGAGATCGCTCAGCAGCTGCTGCTGGTAGTCGCGCAGGACGATCGGGGCCACAAGGTTCACAGGCGATCAGGACAGGAGCTAGCCAGTGGCCTTCTTTGGCTCAGCCTAGCGAGAGCTGGCCCAAGTCATTAGGCTGTAGTTCACGAGCAGAGACCCCATGTCCGACTACGCCTTGCCGGTGAGTGTCTCGATCACCCAAGAGCAACTGGCCTGGCTTGATGCACGCCGTCGGCACGGCTCCCTCAGTCGCTCAGCCGCCCTGCGGCAGGTGCTCGAC
>DAIQNM010000159.1:0-6588 GCA_036788375.1 Cyanobium sp. CTOTU6536
GCCGCGGCCGGGGCCGCCTTCGTGGTGATCACCGGCGGAGAGCCACTCCATCACGGGCTGGATCCCCTTTGCGAAGCCCTGCGCCTGGCCACCACCAGCCCCGAGCGACCCCATGGCCTCCCCCTCCACCTGGAAACCAGCGGCGTGGATCCGCTCAGCGGCCGCTTCGACTGGATCACCCTCTCCCCCAAGCGCCACCGCCCCCCCACCAACGAACTGCTCGGTGCCTGCCAGGAGCTGAAGGTGGTGGTGGAGCAAGCCGAGGATCTGGAGTTCGCCGAGGCGATGGCCCGCGCAGCCCTGGCGGCGGCAAGTCCGCGGCTGGCTACGGGGGGAACGCCCCCCCACCTGTTGCTCCAGCCGGCCTGGGCCAACCCCACCGGCGAGGCCCTGGCGGTGGCCTTTGTGCAGAGCCATCCGGCCTGGCGGCTGAGTCTGCAGAGCCACAAGTGGTTGGGGGTGCGCTGAAGGCCCGCGCCTCAACGCGCCTGGTGCACCACCCGCTGCGGGAAGGGAATCTCGATGTCGTGCTGCTTGAAGGCATGCCAGATCGACCGACGCAGCTCACTGGAGATGCCGAGATTGGTCATTGGATCCGCCATCCAGAAGCGCAGGGCGTAATCGATCGAGGAGGAGCCGTAATCCAACAGGAAGGCCTTCGGCGCCGGGTCGGCCATCACACGGGGATGGGCCCGGGCAACCTCTTCCAGCACGGCGATCACCAACTCGGGATCGTGCTGGTAGCCGGCGCCGATCAGCACCTGGCCGCGGCGGCGGTCGTCGGAGCCGGTGTAGGTGGTGGCCGTGGCGGTGAAGAAGGTCTGGTTGGGCACCACCAGTTCGGCGTTGTCGCGGTCGCGCCAGAGGGTGGTGGCCCGCAACCCCAGCTTGCGCACCTGGCAGGTGTCGCCATCGAGGATCAGCACATCACCCGGATGCACCGACCCCTCGAACAGCAACCACAGACCGCTCACGAAGTTGGAGAACACCTCCTTGATGCCGAAGCCCAGGCCCACCGAAAGGCCGCCAGCGATGGCGGCGATGGCGGTGCCGTTGAGGCCGATCCGATCCGCCAGCCAGATGCCCCCCACCCCGATCAGCAGGTAACGGAAGATCAGTTCGAGCGCCTTGCGGTTGCCCGTGCCCATCCCCATCAGGCGGCCCAGCAGTTCGCCGAGGAGCACCACCGGCAACTCGGAGAGCACCACCAGGAAGTAGGGCAGCCCGAGCAGCAGCAGCAGGTTGGCCAGGCTGAGGTTCTGGTCGAAGAGCTTCAGCAGGGGCACGTTGCCGATCTCCTCGAGACCATCGAGACGATGCACCAGGCCCACCAGGAGCAGCACCAGGAAGAGGGGCAGCACGGCCCGCTGCCAGTAGGAATCCACCTCCTCCGCGCTCACGATCCTGCGCAGCAGTAGCCGCAGGACCGCCAAGGCTGTCCAGATGGCGATGAGCTGGGCGAACAGCGCCAGAAACCCGCCCGGCAGGCCCAGCTGGGGCAACAGCAGGCTGGCGAGGGCAAACAAACCCACCAGCACCACCTTGGCCAGCACAGGTCGCCACAGGGAGGCGGAGCCACGCCCTCGGAACCGCCAGGCCCGGTAACCCAGAAGCAGACCAAAGGCCACCAGCACCTGGAGCAGCACCGAACCGCGGCCGAGCAGCCCGATCCAACCGCCGATCACAAAAAGAAGCTGGGTCATGGAATGCGATCAGGGGTGGCGTTGGCCAGGGCTTCGATGCCCTGCAGAACCTTCTCGGGTGGCTGTTCGCCGTAGACGTCCTGCTTGAGCAGATGGCGTAGCGCTTCGGTGCGGGTTCGCAGGCCGATGCCCTGGCGGAAACTCGGCACGATCGAGGCCTCCAGGCTGCGCTCCATGGTCGCCAGCTGCGCTGATTCCTTCACCGGCACGATCACGTTCTGATTCACCGGCATGTTGCCCACGGCCCTCACCATCAGGTTGTTCTGGCTGAAATCATTGAGCACGAACAGGGCAAAACGTTCGGCCACGCTGCGTTGGTTCGGGGTGGAATCCCGGCCGAAACTCAGCAGCAGCAGCCGGGCCATCGGTTGGGCTGGCTCCCGATCGGGCCCGGTGGGCAGCACCGCCACTCCCAGCCGCGAACCCAGGCTGCGCCGCAGTTGGGGGATGGCGGTGGCATTGCAGCTGATCCAATCGAGCTGGCGGCTGGCGAGCCGCTGCACCAGTTCGTCGGAGCTGTCCACGAACTGGAGGGTGGGCTGCACATTGGCGCGGTAGAGCCAAGCCAGCCAGGCCAGCACCTTGGCGCGGTCGCTGGGACTGAGGGGCCGCCGGATCTTCTGATCCACCTCCAAAGCCTGAAGCAGGGGCTGGGCAGCCCCGAAACCGCTGGCCGACCAGAGCAGTTCATCCATCTCCAGGGGCAGGCCCACCCGCACCCCTTCAGCGGCGCGGCTCAGCAGCGCGTCGAGGGTGGCGGGGGCCTTGGGCAGTCGCTCGCGGTTGTAACAGGCCAGGCTGGGCTGGAGCAGGAAGGGAATCGCGGTGTAGTGATTGCCCTGACGGAAGCGGGGCAGGAACTGAATCCGCAGTGGATCGAGCTGCTCGGGGGAGAGGTTGCTGGGCACAACCAAGCCCTCGCTAGTGAGCTTGGCCACCGGCGCCACCCGGCTGATCAGCACGTCTGGGCCGGCCCCGAGGCTGGCGTGGTCGCGCACGCTGGCCAGAAGTTCCGCTTCCGGCAGAAAACGCAGATGGAGATTGGTGCCGGGGTTGCTCTGCATGAACTCGCCCGCCATCTGGGCCGCGAGTCGCTGCAGGCTGCTGCGCACCACCACGTCGGAACCGGCACCCGTGGCGATCGCCACCTGCAGATTCTCCGGGGGTTTCGGGCCGCCCTGGCAGCCGCCCGTCAGCAGGGCCAGGGCCATGACAAAGGCGGCCCCGGTGCGGGAGCGGAGCCGGATCGGTGCTAATTGGAGAGGCCTCCACTTTCTAGACGCTGGTCCAGGCTCCGCCTTCCTCATCGTGCCGTTCTGCTGCCTGATCAATACACCATCGCCTGGGCGGCAAAATCCTTCAGTTCAAAGCGCTGGGCCTGGGGCTCCGGACTCACCACCACCAGCCGCAGCCGCTCTCCCTGGAGCCCATCCTTGCTGGCGGTGGTGGTGCCGATCTCCTTGCCGTCGCGATCGAGCACCCGGAAGGTGGCCCGGATCGAGCCACAGGGGCGGTCTTTGCAATACACCTCGAAGATGCGGGCCATCCCCCCTCCAAACAGCTTGGGGGGATTGCAATCATCGGTGCACCAGCGGGTGAGCACGCCATCGGCGCTGGTCTGCCAACCCATGGTGCGGAGCTCCTGGCGTTCCCGCTCCTTGAGCTCATCGGCCGAAAGCTTCTGGGCGGCCCGGAACTGATAGCCCCAGTAGAAGCCACCCGCCAGCAGGGCCAGCGACGCCATCAACCAGGGCACACAGCCGCTCAGCCCCCGGGAGTGGCGCTGGGGCTTGTCCCGACCCTGACGGCTTTCTCGGTCGCGGTCGTGCCGGTCGAGGTCCTGATCCCCACCCTGGAGCTCCTGCTCCTCGAAACGGTCGTCGGTTCGGTCCTTGCGGAACACCATGGGGTGGGAAAGCCCAGCGTCGGCTCCAGGGTATGCAACGGCGCCAAACCCTGCACCACAACCCAACCAGAAAGGTTCAGATTTCCTGGGCTGGCCACTGCTGCCGCTCGGCCTTCCACAGCCGCCAGCGCAACTCCAGATCCTTCGGGGCGTAGAGCACGATCGGTCGACTCGCGTTGTAAGGAACCACAAAGGGTTTGCCACCCATGGGTACAAAAGCACGCCGCTTCAGCTCGCCTGGCGGGCAGGCCATGCGGGTGGAGGCCACCGGTCCTACCTCCGTGACCCGCACGATGCGCAGATCGGAGCCGGGCAGGGCCTGGCTGCGGAGCTTGCCGCTGAAGTGGTAATGGTTGCAATCCACCTCCAGGTTGCGGCCCACGATCAGCTCCACCCGCCAATCCTCCGGACTGGTGGAGATGCCGGAATCCCGGCTGGGCGGCAGGACGCCGGGCAGCTGCACCAGCCAGCGACGCTCGCCGGCCAGCGGGGCCGGGAAGGGCTTGAGATCCAGGCGGGGGATGGCCCCCGCCGGCGGGGTGGCGCCCAGCCCAAGCACCGCCCCAGCCCCCATCAGGGCAGCCGCCAGGGGGGCAAAGACGGGCGCTTTCGGAAGCAAGGCAGCGGGGCCTGCCGGCAGGGACCGGGCCAGGGAGCGCACGGTAAAAAGCATCAGAGCGGGGAGAACCTTCCCGCATCTTGGTCAGCTGGGGCGAAGGCGTCGAGCCGGGGGGCCGGAATCTGCCAGCCTGCTGCGATGAGCACACCGCCCACCGCCGTAGTCCTGCTCTCCGGAGGACTCGATTCGGCCACCGCCGCAGCCCTGGCCCAGGAGGCCGGCCACCGGGTGATCGGCCTGTCGTTCGACTACGGCCAGCGCCACCGCCGCGAACTGGAGGCGGCCGAACAGGTGGCCGCCGCCCTCGGCCTGGCGGAACACCACACCATCGCCGTGAACCTCGCCGCCTGGGGGGGCTCGGCCCTCACCGATGGCCGCATCGCCGTTCCCACCGCTGGGGTCGTGGCCGGGGCGATCCCCTCCACCTATGTGCCCGGCCGCAACACCGTGTTCATCGCCATCGGCCTCAGCCTCGCCGAGGCGCGGGGGGCGGAGCGGCTGGTGCTGGGGGTCAACGCCGTGGATTACTCCGGCTACCCCGACTGCCGGCCCGATTACCTGGCGGCTTACCAGAAGCTGGCGGACCTGGCCAGCAAGAGCGGCCGCGAAGGCCATGGCGCCCGGCTCTGGGCCCCGCTGGTGGAATGGAGCAAGACTCGCATCGTGCACGAGGCCCTGCGGCTGGGGGTGCCGATCACGCGCACCTGGAGCTGCTACAGCGGCGGCGCCAGCCCCTGCGGCCTGTGCGACAGCTGCCGCATCCGCGATGGGGCCCTGGTGGAGGCGGGCAGAGCCGACCTCACCAGCGCCGCCCTGGCCAACGCTCCCGCCCCGGAGCCCGATGCCTTGGCACCCCAACGGCCCGCGGAGCTTTGAGCAGGACCCTCAGGCGCCACCCCTTGCCCTGGCGGGAGCCCTGGGACCTGGCCCAGGCCCTGGCCGCCAGCAGCGGCTGGCAGGGGATGGTGCTACTGGAGGGCGATGGCAGCCGTCTGGGCCAGCGGGCCGTCCTGGGGATCGAGCCGCTGGAAACGGTGCGCTGCTCTGGCCTCCCCGGCATGCCCGGTGCCTCCGATCCCTTTGCGGCTCTGGCCGACCTCGAATGCCGCGGTGGGCCCTGGCTGGGCTGGCTGGCCTACGAGGCCGGGGCCTGGGTGGAGCCGGCCAACCACTGGCAACCCTCCGACATGGCGACCCTCTGGGCCGCCCGCTACGACCCCCTGATCCATTTCGACCGCGCCGGGCAACGCTGCTGGCTGGAGGGTGAGGATCCCCACCGCCTGGCCGCGATGGCGAATCGGCTGGATCGGCTCACCGTTACCAACCCCGCCAGCGGTGCCTTGCCGAGCGCGTCTTCCCAACCGGCCGCGGCGCCTATGGCCCCGATCCCCCTGCAGGCCTGGCATTGGCACACCCCCGCCGAGCACTACGCCGCCCAGGTGGAGCAGCTGCGGGCCTTGATCGCCAGCGGTGATCTCTTCCAGGCCAACCTCACCGCCTGCTGCGAAACCCTGCTGGCGGAGCCGGCCAATCCCCTCGCCCTCTACGGCCGCCTGCGGCGCCATTGCCCGGCGCCCTTCGCCGGCCTGGCCATCGCCGGGGAGGAAGCGGTGGTGTCGGCATCACCGGAGCGCTTCCTGCGCTGCGAGGCCGATGGCCGGGTCGAAACCCGGCCGATCAAGGGCACCCGGCCCCGCCATCGGGATGCCGAGGCGGATGCCGATGCCGCCGCCGACCTGGTCTGCGACCCGAAGGATCGGGCCGAAAACGTGATGATCGTGGACCTGCTCCGCAATGACCTGGGCCGGGTGTGCCTGCCTGGATCGATCCAGGTGCCCCAGCTGGTCGGCCTGGAGAGCTATGCCCAGGTGCACCACCTCACCTCGGTGGTCACCGGGCAGCTGGCACCGGGCCACGGTGTGACCGACCTGCTGCGGGCCTGCTGGCCGGGCGGCTCGATCAGCGGCGCGCCGAAACTGCGGGCCATCCGTCGGCTAGCCGCCCTGGAACCGGTGCCCCGGGGCCCCTATTGCGGCTCCCTCTTCCACCTTGATGCCGAAGGGGGCTTCGACAGCAGCATCCTGATCCGCAGCGTGATCGTGAAGGGCAGGCGCCTGCGCATCCAGGCCGGTGGCGGGATCGTGGCGGATTCCGACCCCAGCGGCGAGGCCGCCGAGATGGGTTGGAAGATCAAACCGCTGCTGGAGGCCCTGGCATGAGGGGAGGCAGGCCATGACGGGCTCGATGGCGGGGGCGATGGCGGCAGCGATGGCACCGGCGCCGCCCGCACCCATTGCCTGGATCGGCGATCCGGCTGCCCCGGAGCGGGGTCAATGGGGCTCGCCAGGCGAGCTCACGGT
>DAIQNM010000160.1:0-6564 GCA_036788375.1 Cyanobium sp. CTOTU6536
GCGTAAGGATGAGCTGATCGGCCAGATCACAGTCTTGGCGGAAGTGCTCTAAGGCATCAATCACGCCGTCGATGTCGTCGACCACTACGCCACGGGTGCGCACCAGCCGCTCCAGCAATCCGTGGCGCACCTGGCGCTCGAGCACATATCCGCGCAGCACCCACGCCACCTCCACCAACACGACATCGGGGAGATAGACGCCACCGCTGGCGATCGCCTCCAGAAAAGCCTGCTCGGCAAGCGGCGTCTGCCGAGGGTCGTCGCCGACCAGCAGGCGCACGATCACGTTGGTATCAAGCGTCCGCACGATTAGAGGCCGGATTGGCGTTAAGGCTGGCGGCATCAGCGATGGCCTGGTCCATCTCCTCAAGGCTCAGGCTGCGGCTGACGCTGGGCCGATGGCGGAACAACTCCTCCGGCTCGTATTTGGAGGGCACCAGCACCAGCCGCCCCTGGCGGTCGATGCTTGCCTGCAGCCTCGCCCCTGGAGCCAGGCCGAGGGCATCGCGCAACGGCCTGGGGATGGTGAGCTGACCCTTGGAGGTGAGCGTGACGGTGGTCATGGGGGCAGTGTAAGGCGAGTTGCCTTACCTTTTCGCGTCCCTGGCGCACCCCTTCCTCTGCGTGGGCTGCTGAAAGCGGGGATTCGTGCAGGGACGCCACTCTTACCAACCAAGAAGCCCCCAGCTTTCGCCAGGGCCGTAGGTGTCAGAAACCGGGGACGTGACATGACCCCCTTGGCTGCTCTCCGATCGCACCGAGAGGTGCGTTCAGGGTGAGGGTGACCTTTGCGCCGGGCCTCCTGGCTGCAATCGGTATCTGCTTACTCCGATAAGGCCTCCCAGATTTCAACCCCCAGTTGCTCGGTTCTCTGGCGGGGAGACGCCTGAGGTCACGCCGCCGGCCTTAGCAGCAGGATCCGCTCGTTGCTGACGGGGCAGCCGTGGAAGCCGGTGCGGCAGCGGCGCTGGCGGTCTCGGTCGCGCCGCCGTCAAACGGCAGGACGGACCCGCAGCCCTCGAAGAGGCCGTAGTGACGGCTGAAATCACCGATGAAGCTGAAATGGGGCGCCAGACGGCTTTCGGCGAACATGCGGAAGGTGTTGCCGCACACCGGAAACACCTTGCCGGCCTCGATCCAGTGGTGCTTGTCGAAGGGCAGGGCGTGGGGGTGTTCGGCAATCGTGCCGCGGTAGATCACCGCCTGGCCGTGGTCTTCGCAGGCATCCTCCAGCTCGGGGAGATGGAACAGGCGGTAGGTGGCGGAGAAGAAGCGGATCGCGCCGGTGCGGGCGGTGAGTGCCGCATCGGTGATCTCCAGGGCCCGGTCGCTCACCAGGCGGGGATCGGCGAAGCCGGCCTGGCGGGCCAGGCGCAGGAAATCGTTCCAGTAGAGGGCGCCACTGAGGCATTCGCCGTAGAGCACCGGATCGTGGCGCAGCGCCTCGGGCACACGCCGGTCGGCATAGACGTCGGCGAAGAAGAACTCACCGCCGCGCTTGAGCAGGCGCCGCACCCCGTTCAGCACGGCCAGCTTGTCGGTGGAGAGGTTCACCACGCAGTTGGAGATCACCAGATCGAAGCTGCCGGGCTCCAGCGGCAGCTGCTCGAGCTGCTCAATGCGGCCCTCCAGAAACTCCACGTTGGCGAAGCCGAACCACTCGGCGTGGTGCTTCTGGTGACTCCGGGCCACCGCCAGCTGCTCCGGCGTCATATCGACGCCCACCACCTCACCGCCAGCGCCCACCAGTTGGGCCAACAAATACACATCGCGGCCGCTGCCGCAACCCAGATCCAGCACCCGCAGACCCTCCAGCAACGGCGGCACCACCAAGCCACAGCCGTAGTAGCGCGACAACACCTCGGGATGGATGCGGGCCAAGAGCGGGCGCAGGGCCTCGGGCACGCTGCTGGCATCACAGCAGGCGTCGGTGCGCAGATCGGCGCTGCTGCTGAGGGTGGCGCCGTAGTACTCCTGCACGCCGCGGCTCAGGTCGGATGACGTCGTCATGGCGGTGGGCGGTGCTTCCACGAGCATGTCAGGTGGGCGCAGGAGCAACGCCGCACGCATGGGCTCCGCGAGCTTGCCGCTGTTGGGTTTCGGAGGCCAAAGGGTTTAGGCGGCATCGGAACGTTGACGCGGGCCAGGGCGATCAGTGGACTGGCGTCGGCAATCACGATTGCAACCACTGATTGCAGCCCCTGCTCCAGGGTGTCGAGATCGGCGTGGGTTTCGTGGGCGGCCGTGAGCCCGATGGCGGCCATGCCCAGCAACCCGAGAGGGGCGATGAAGCGCGCCACATCCATATTGCCTCCGTCCGTCTGGTTCACCGCCAGCAGTGGCAAGGCGCTCAGTCCACACGGATCGAGCCCGGCAGCTTGAAGCGATCCCGCATCACCCTCGCCATCGCCCAGCTAGGCCATGCCATCCCGCCGCTCCTGAACGGCGCTGATCCAGGTGGCGGAGATCCAGGCGCCGCTGGAGTCATAGCGACGGATGAGCCGCTCGAGCCTGCCGGGGGAGGGCAACCAGCCGGCTTCCACCCGGAAGGCTTCTCGGTGACTCACCTGCAGGGGCACCAGGCAATAGGCGCTGTCAGGAAGCAGCAGCATTCGATCGGAGGGCCCGCCGCTGGTCTCCTCAACGGCGCCGATCCTGGTGTGAAGGGTGAGGGTCCCGTCGCCGCCGCGTTGGACGTCAAGGGCACAGGAAGCAAGGTCTGGCTCGGGCCAGACGGCGCTGATCGTGGCGGCCTGGCCCGTCCAGTGGCCCAGCAGGTGATCGGCCTCCATGGGTGGCCGTTCGATCGCGTTGCTGCCAGCGCGGAACTCACGGATCATCACCAGGCTCTCGACAGCACCCTCCGGGCTGTAGAGCTGCACCAACCGGTGGCGGCGATCCCCCGCCACAAAGCCGAACTCGGCGCCAAAGACCGTGCCCGGAGCCACCTGCAGCGAACCCTTGCAGAAGCTCCCAGACGCGAAGAACACTACCTGCTTTCCCAGGGAGCGGTATTCCTGGCTGATCTCCCGGGTGGGTGCGCTATCGAGCCCGTTGCCGAAGCGGCGCAATCGGAAATGGACCAACGGCTGGCCGTCCTCCTGCTCCAAGCTGAGGATGGAGGGTGTGCTGTCCACGATCGCGCCGCTGGCATCGAGGGAGGCAAAGGAGCCATGCCACTCGCCAAGGTTTTGTAGGAAGTTTTCCCATTGACTTGCCATTGCGCAGGGCCATCAGCCGAGATGCAGAAATCCTAGGTAGAGGGATTGACCTGCAGGGAGAGGCCTGGCTAAGCCTGGCGATCCGCTTGATCACCATCGTCTTGATGACACCCACTTCTATTGATGTTCAACTAATCCTTCCATCATTTTCAATAGGCCGCGCGTGAAGGAGTCACCGCCAAGTGGGTCATTGGTGGCCAGGGGAGCGATCAAGCCCAGCATCGCCATGCGGCCGTTCGACGCATCGAATTTCCGTGGCCAACAGCTGGGGCCGGGCCGTCGCGCCCAACCCTGGATGGCCTCGCTGCAGGCGGGGTCGGGCGGGCCCGTGCGGCCAAGGGAAGCGCTTCCAGCCCCAAGGCCCACGGGCGGGGCCATCGCCGAGCCAGACTCTTCATGTTCCGTTACAAACGCCATGACCGTCGGTCTGCTCTTTCTCGAGTCCCTCTCCAGCGGCGTCATCACCCAGTCGGAGCTCTCCTGGCTCACCCAGCAGCAAGACAGCTTCTCCAGGGTCGAAGAGGCCACGGCCCTGCGGCTCGGACGCCTGCTCGACCAAGGCGAAGTCCAGTTGGGCTGCAGGCTCTCCGCGAGAAGGTGAGCCCCGAAATGGTTCGCGCCATGGGGTGGCTCCGCTGCACCCCATGCTTCGGGTTTGTTGGCCTCTGGGAAGGCTGGATATACCCGATGCCCATAAATCGCTCGCCAATGGACCTCAGCACTGAACGGCCGATACCACCGAGAACGGCTGTTCAGATCTACTGGGGATGAACATACCTGAATCCCCTAAAAAAGTCCCGCTCAGCAACGGCTAAGCGGGAACTTTTGATGAACCCTTTAGGGATTGAATCAGAGAAGTCGGCGGATTCGGAGAGAATCTACGACGCCTGTTGATAGAGCTCCTCCAGCCGCTCCCGGCTGAGGTCGACGTAAAGCACTTCTTCACCGGGCTCGGGAGCCTCTGGGTGGCGCCTAGGCCTGGAGCCACTTCTCGGGGTAGAAGCCAGCGAAGCCGAGCCCCGCAGGTTTTGGTTCATCAAGGCAAAAGCGCCACCGGCGATGAGCGCAAAGCAGATCAGGTAAATCGCAGCTAGAAGGTCGTTCAAGGATGGAAAGCTCTTTGCATCAGCCTAGTGCAAAGAAATGTTAATCGTTGATCACGGTTCCCCGGACCCATGCTTTCCATCTCTCAGTCGACCTGAACAACGGAGACCCACAGCAGCGCCTGGTCTGTAGTCCCCGCCAACGTGGCTGCGGAAAATCGGCAGGGGCGATAGAAAACAGCGCGGTTCCCATCCAAGGCCCCTGTGCTGGTGTGGTTGGTGGCTTAGCTGGCTCTGGGATAGGCGCGCACCAGCAGCCCATCCGCCGGCGAAGGGCTGGGAATGATCTTGAGCGTCAGGTCCTGATCCGCCTCCAGCGCCAAGGTCAGCTGTTTGAGCAGCCCCACCGCCAGCAGCCGGATCTCCAGCTCCGCCAGCGCCTTGCCCAGGCACACCCGCTCACCGCCTCCGTACGGCAGCAAGGTGGCGGCGCCGTCACCGTCCCAATGCCGCTGCGGCCGGAAGATCGCCAGATCCTCCGGATCGGCGCCATGGCGCTGGCTGGCGGCGATGCTCACCTGCACCACCCGATCGGCTGGCACCAGCACACCCGCCAGGGCAATGGGCTCCCGGGTGCGGCGGAAGAAACCACCCACCGGCGGGGTCAGCCGCATCACCTCCTTCACAACCGCATCGAGCCGCGGGGCCCGCAGGGCGTCGGTGGCGGTCCCAGCCTCCCCCTGCTCAGGCGGCCACGGCAAAACGTCCAGTTCCTCCTGCAGCCAGGCCAGCTCGGCTGGGTGTTGCAGCAGGGTCAGCAGCAGGCAGCTCAGGGCGGAGGCGGTGGTTTCGTAGCCGGCAAACAGCAGCAGCAGAAGCTGCTCCGCCACGTCGTCGTCGCCCAGGGGAAGACCGGCTTCATCGAGGCCGCCGGCCAGCAAATCAAGGCCGCCGGCGGCGAGGGGCGCTCCGGAACCGATGGCGGCCTGCGCCTTCTTGAGCACCGCGCCTAGGCGCTTGAGCAGCCGCTGGCGGGCCTGGCGGGCACGGGCGTAGGGGCTGCCAGGCAACGCGACTGGCAGCGAAAAGAGACCCTGGCACCAGGTTTCGAAATCCACGAACAGGGCATCGCGATCGGCGGGGTCCAGCCCCAGCACCGTGCTGGCAATCACGCTGAAGGCAAAGCGCCGCAGCTTGGGCACCAGGGCCACCGGTGCTTCTGAGGCGAGCAGCTCTTGGCTGAGCTCGTTGACCAGCGCCACGATGGTCGGGCTATAGCGCTTGAGGGCAGCCGAGGCGAACAGCTGGCCCACCACCCGGCGGCGGGCCTTGTGGTCGGCGCCGTTGCGGTTCGCCAACGACAGGGGCCCCAGCAGCTCGCGCACACTGTCTGGCCACCAGCCCTGGACCGCATCGCCCTGGGCAAACAGATCGCCGATCGCCTGGCCACCGCGAATGAACACGGTCCGTTGCCCCAGCAGGCTGGTTTCGTAGACATCGCCATAGCGCTCAAAGCGGGAGCGGGCGAAATCAGGATCGCGAAAGAAGGCAAGGGTCTCGAGCACTCCGCTTAGCGCTGGCGTGCTCGGCAGGGGCCGAAGGGTGGCGGGATCGAGGGGCAACCAACGTCACTTGGAATGCAGCCAAGGATGTCGGATCACAGCCGGCACCGTGAAGCCACGGCCGCCTGCAGCTGATCAAAACAACAGGCCGCTCAAAACAAGAAGGCGATGGAGAGGCTCACCAGGGCCAGCCCAGCCAGGCCGGTAGCCGCAAGAATCGATAAGGAATGGATCACCGACAGCTCCAGCAAGGCCAAAACCTAGAGCAATCCTTAAGGCCCGCAATGATTCCGGCCTAGTGCTGCTGCAATGCTTCACAGCATGGGCAGTTCCGCAAGACAGGCCATCTGGGTGCTGACGAGCCTGGAGAAGCTGAGCTCTTCTCCGGCGAGCCGGAAGCCCCCGATCAGCCAGTTGCAGCCGCCCGTGCCGCTGACGCGCTCCTGATCCACGGCCAGCAGCAATTCCGCCGGTGGGCCAGGAGGCTGGATCAAGGTGGGTGCACTGCTGGACTGCAGCGCCTGGAGCTTCCACAGGGTGCCGCGCAGGGAAGGAGGGGCCATGGGGCGAGATGCGGGGGCCGATGAAGCGTTCGGTGAAGGGTTCGGCTGCGGGCAGCCCTGGCCGGGATGCACTCCCACAAAACGCTCCACCACCAGGGTGCGCTGCGGCGGCTGGCCCGGCTCGGCCGAGGGGCGGTTGGTGATCAGACCCTCCAGGTTCACGAGCAGCGGCTGC
>DAIQNM010000161.1:0-6554 GCA_036788375.1 Cyanobium sp. CTOTU6536
GATGAGGTGCTGACCTGGCTGCAGGAGCAGGGCAACCTGCCCCAGCGGAGTTTCTGCGATGCCGGCTGTGGGGTGGGCAGCCTCAGCCTGCCGCTGGCCCAGCTGGGGGCCGGTTCGGTGGCCGCCAGCGACCTCTCGGCGGCGATGGTGGCCGAAGCCGAGCGCCGTGCCCGCTCCGCCGGCATTGGCCCCGATCACCTCCACTTCACCGCCTCCGACCTGGAGAGCCTGACGGGCCGCTACGACACCGTGATCTGCCTGGATGTGTTCATCCACTACCCCCAGGCCGCCGCCGAGGAGATGGTGCGCCACCTCGGGGCCATGGCGGAACACCACCTGATCGTGAGCTTCGCTCCCTACACGCCGCTGCTGGCGCTGCTCAAGGGGATCGGCCAGCTGTTCCCCGGCCCCAGCAAAACCACCCGCGCCTACCAGCTGCGGGAAAGCGGCATCGTGGCCGCCGCCGAAGCCGCCGGCTTCCGGCCGGTGCGCCGCAGCCTCAACCAGGCGCCCTTCTACTTCTCCCAGCTGATCGCCTTTGAGCGTGGCTGAAGCGGCGGCGACTGGAGGGTCAAGGGCCGCGGTGGCGTTCCTGGGCCTTGGCGCCCTGGGTGCCCCCATGGCCGCCAACCTGCAGGCGGCGGGCTTCCCGCTCACAGTGCACAACCGCAACCGCGCCCGGGAGGAGCCGCTGCGGGCCCTCGGGGCGGCGACTGCCGCGACACCCGCCGCCGCGGCCCGGGGCGCCACCTTTGTGTGCCTTTGCCTGAGCGATGACGCCGCCGTGCGGGCGGTGCTGCTGGAGGGCGCCGATTCCGCCATTGGCGGCCTGGCGCCAGGCAGCCTGGTGATCGATTTCTCGACCATCGCCCCAGCCACCAGCGAAGAGCTGGCGGCGCGGCTCGCCGAGCAAGGGGTGGCCTATCTCGACGCTCCGGTGACCGGCGGCACCGAGGGCGCCCAGGCCGGCACCCTCTCCGTGCTGGTTGGGGGTAGCGAGCGCGATCTGGCGCGGGCCCGGCCCCTGCTGGAGGTGGTGGGGAGCCGCATCAGCCACTTCGGAGCGGTGGGGGCGGGCCAGCGGGTAAAGGCGGTGAACCAGGTGCTGGTGGCGGGCAGCTACGCGGCGGTGGCTGAAGCCCTGGCCCTGGGTTCCCGACTCGGCCTGCCGATGGCGAAGGTGTGCGCCGCGCTGCGGGAGGGGGCGGCCGATTCCTGGGCCCTGCGCCACCGCGCCGAGGGGATGCTGGCCGGCCGCTTCCCCCTGGGCTTCCGGATGGCGCTGCACCATAAAGACCTCCTCATCGCCCTGGAAGCCGCTGCCGCCACGGGACTGACCCTGCCGGTCAGCGAGCGGGTGGCGGCGATGGAAGCGGAGCTGATGGCCGCCGGCTCTGGCGACGAAGACGTCTCTGCCCTGGCGCGCTGGTTCGAGCCGCCGACCACAGCCGCCTTGGAGCAGCGCTAGCGCGATGACCAGGACGGCTTTGGATCCGCCATCGCCAGGGCCAAAACCGCGGATTGGCTCACCCTGATGGGCGATGCCACGGCGTTAGAACTGCTCCAAGCCCCCAGCAGCGGCCATGGCGCGATTCGTCCGGCCTCTGATTCGCCGCGGGACAGGCCCGACGGGGCTTCCAGCTCGTCGCGGATCAGGGTGGAGTCGGCGGCAGAGGAGGGGATATCGCGCAACTACAGCGGGTGGAAGGCAGGGCTGGGCTGTTCGATCGCCGCATCCCGGTTCAGCCAGCCATGACCTCCGCAGCCTTCAGAACTCCCGCAGCAGGCGACCGCCCCCCTGAAGGGGGGCCGTGAAACCGTTCTCGCGGAGGGCGTACCAGAAGATCGCTGCATTGACCCCGATGATCGGGATGCCCACCACCGGCTCAAGCCGCTCCAACACAGTGTTTAGGGCCATGTTGGTACCGCATTGAACAATCGCATCGAGCCCATGATCGGCGGTGGCCAGCAATTCCAGGATGGCCTTCTCCTTGGCCCAATCGGGGATGTGGGCAATGTGCTGGACGTGGCCACAGGAGAAGCCCACGCTCGAAACCACCTCAAAGCCAAAGTCTTGGAACAGCCTGGTGGCGGAGGCCAGCCCGATCGGTTCCCAAGGCGTGAGCAGGCCGATGCGGCGGGCGCCCAGGCTGGTCAGGGCCGCGTGGATCGCCGCGTGCTCCGTGGCCCAGCCCAGGGGGCAAAGGGCTTCGGTGCGGCTCATCATCTCCTCGATCGCCGGGCGGGAGGGAAGGATGTGCTCCAGGCTGATGCCCATGATCAGGTACTGAGGCTGGGCCAGCAGGGCCACGGCCACGGCACTCTCCAGCCCCCCGAGGAACTGGTCACGGAAACTGGCAAGCCCCTCCGCCGTGCCCACCTCGGGCCGGGGAATGGCCACGGTGGTGGTGTGGAGGCCAACGCCGGCTAAGGCCCCGGCGCCCTGGTTGGCAAAAATCAGCCCCCAGAGCTCATGCTCCATCACGGTGTTGGTGGCGGGCAGCAACAGGCCAAAGCGCCGCCTAAAACTGCAGGCATCGGGATAGCCCAGACCCGCCGAGCCAATGCTCCCAAACCCCTCCACGGGCTGGCCGTTGTGCACCACCCCTGGCTCCACGATCAAGGGCATCGGGGGGGTATTCACGTTGGGGATCGTGATCGTGCGGCCAGAAAGCTGACCCCGAATCGCGATCGAGCCAGCCGGACCCGGTGAGAGCCGGGATGGGGACGTTGGCGTCATCCGGCTTGGCCACCCTGGAGGTGAGGAACGCCGATCACTCGGCCGCCACATCGTGGAGGAAGGCGATCAGGCCAGCCAAGTCAACAGCCTGGTCGTCGTCCATCGCCATGGGGCTGCCCCCGGGGCAATGCAGGTGGCGGCCCTGCGGCAACGCCTCGGCCATGGCGGCCATCTGCTGGATTGGGGAGTTCGACCTCCTCAACAAAGCGCGGCGGCTCCAAGGCCAGCCTGCCAGCCCAACCCTTAGACCGAGCGCCGCCGGCCTCGACGCACCAGCAAGGCACCGGTTGCCGTGAGCCCCGCAAACCAGAGCAACATGGCGCCCTGGGAAGCCACCGCCCCCGCCAGGAAGGCCACCAAGATGGCGATCAGCACCAGGGCGCTGCCCCCACAGGTGCCGCGCACCCGGGCCCAGGAAACCCCCTCCGCTCCATGGCGCCAACCGGCGATGGCCACCAGCAGGTAGGCCAGCAGGAAGGCAAGGGCCGAAAAGCCTCCACAGAGGTCGTAGATCGCGTCGGGCGTCATGCCCAGGCGCGCCAGCGTCAGCCCCGCAACGACAGCCACCGCGGTCCCCAGCGTGATAGCGCGGGCCGGGGTACCAAAACGACGGTGCACCACCGACAGCCGACGGGGGAGCACCCCCTGGCGGGCCAGGGCGAAACCAACCCGCCCCAGGCAACTCAGCAGGGCGAGGCTGCTGCCGAAGGTGCACAGGAAGGCGCCGACCTCGATCATCTCGCCGGCGCCCGGTCGGCCGAGGTGATCGGCCAGGGCGGGGAGGGCCTCCGGGCCTTGGCGCATGGCCACCGGCAACTGTTCGAGGCCCAGAGCGAGCAAATAACTCCAGATGAGAAACACCCCCGCCGTGATCAGCACCGAACTGCGCAGGGCCCGGGGCACGGAACGCTCCGGGTCGAGGGCTTCGGCACCGAGGGTTGCCGCACTCTCGAAACCGGCGAAGCTGAGCAGGGCGATCACCAGCCCGGAGCTCACCTGCTGCGGGATCGCTGAGGTCTGCAATGGGGTGGCAGCGACGGCCCCACCAGCCCCCTTGAGCGCCAACACGGCACAGAGTCCCAGCACGATCGTGGTGGAAATCGCCTCGGTGCCCAGCATCAAGAAGCCCGACAGGCGGGCGTTGCGACGGGCCAGCACCAGACAGATCAGGGCTCCGGCCACGAATCCCAGCACCGGCAGCAGGGTCAGGTCAAGCCGGCGCAGGAGGCCATCGAGGTATTGGCCAAACACGGCCAGACAACAGACGGCGGCGCTGCCATAGGCCAGCAGCAGCCCCCAGGCCGCCATGCCCCCCCAGGCCTCCCCCAGCCCCAGGGCCACAAAAGCAGCGATGCCCTCGGCCCCGGAGGGATGGCGGCGAAACAGCAGCAGGGTCTCACTGACCAGCAGAACCGCCAGAGCGGCGATCAAATAGCAGATCCAGGTGCTGGTGCCGGCGGTGGCAACGATCAACGGGATGTTGACCACGGCCGTGAGGGTGAGGCCGATGCCAGCGAGCGACTGGGCGATCAGCGGCAGGGTGCCGAGGGAACGCTTCAGGACCCTGGGATCCTCAACGGCGGTGGCCATGGCCGAATGGCTAAAGCGAAGGGCGCGGCCCCCATCAGAGCAGCAGGGGCGAATGGAGACCAGCTGGGCGCCATGGGCGCGGCGGAACAACCCTGTCCAGCGTTGCCCGACGACGTGGCCCGCTGACCCATCGGGCCGTTGAGTTTCACCGCCCCAAAGCCCGCGGCGCCTCCAGCTCCAACCGCCCCCCTCCGGGCCGTTCCAACGACAGACGCCAGGCCTGCAACCGGTAGCCCCCATCACCGGGGCGGGCCGCCGGGGCCGCCAGGCCGCCAGGTGCGTAGAGGGGATCCCCCAGCAGGGGGGCCCCCACCGCGGCGCAGTGGATGCGGATCTGGTGGGGGCGGCCGCTGGCGATGGCCACCTGCACCAGGTCGGCCCCGGCGACGCGCTCCTCCAGGGTGAGGGTGCTGCGGGCGGCCAGGTCGCCGCGGTGGCTGCCATCAGCGGCGCACCAGATCTGGCCCAGCTGGGGATGGGGGCGACGACCGATCGGCGTGGAGATCGGCAGCGATTCCCCCGGCTCCAGCGCCAGCACCCCGGGCACCAGCAGGGCCCGGTAGAGCTTGCGGCAACCACCCTCGGCCACCGGGCCAGCCGGGTCGTCCCCGCCACCCACACCACCGTCTGCCTCCGGGTTAGAGGCACCGTCAACACGGAAAGCCCCATCCCGATCGTCTGCCGCACCAGCGTTGGAGGCCTCCGTCCCCTGGGGGGTAGCGGGGCTGCCCAGCCCAGCGGCCGTGCTCTCCCGCAGGCGGGCGCTCAACCAGGCCCGCGTTTGCGGCCGGCGGGCACACACCAGCAAGCCGCTGGTGAACCGCCCCAGCCGGTGCACCGGCCGAGGGATGCCCGCCCCCTCCCCACCATGGCGCCCCTCCAGCAACCGCAGCACCGTGTGCTCCAGCCAGCCGCCGGCCGGCAGCACCGGCAGGCCAGCGGGCTTGTCGATCACATGAAGGTCGCCGTCGTCGTAGACCACAGCCCAGGTGGCCGGCACGGCGGCCTCCAGCCAGGGGGGGCGGTGCCAGGCCAGCCGGTCGCCGGCCTCCAAAAAGGAATCCTCCAGCAGCACCTGGCCGTTGCGCCGGATCTCACCATGCGCCAGGCGCACCCCCCAGGTGGCCCGATCCGAATGGCGGTGGCGGCCGGCGTAGAACGCGCTCGCCGCCATCCCCGCCTGCTCGGGTTGGACCCGGTCGCGGTAGATCCAGCCCTGGTTGGGGGCCTCGGGAAGCCAGCCAGGGGGCAGCGATCGCCTGCTGCCCAGGGTCATGCCGAGGGGCCCTGGCATGGGGCTGACGGGGTGCCCTCGATCAACGCTGCGGGGCAGCAGGCCAGCGATCGACCCTGAGGCAGGGGTACGCCGCTGCCGCCCAGCACCTCACTCCACCAGGCCGTGTTCAAGGGCAAAGCGCACCAGCTCGGTGCGGCTGGCCGTGCCGGTCTTGATGAACAGGCGGCTCACGTACTTCTCGACGTTGCGAATCGAGGTTTCCAGCCGCCGGGCGATTTCCTTGTTCATCATTCCCTCGGCCACCAGCTGCAGCACGCTGGCCTCGCGGGGGGTGAAGTCGAGCTTCACATCGGGGGTGGCCTTCTTGACGCCGCCGGTGCCGAGCATCGAACGGATCTCGGTGATCTGCTTGGCCATGGCACCGATGTCGGCGTCGGCGAAGCGGGCCGCCTCGGCCAGCAGCCGCTCCTGACGGCGCACCACATTGCGCACCCGGGCCACCAGCTCATCGGGGTCGAAGGGCTTGGGGATGTAGTCGTCGGCGCCGGCCTGGAAGCCGGCGATGCGGTCGGCCGTCATCCCCTTGGCGGTGAGGAAGATCACCGGGGTGCCCCCCAGGCGCTCATCGCCCCGCAACCGCTTGAGCAGGCCGTAGCCATCGCAGCGGGGCATCATCACGTCGGTGATCACCACATCGGGCATCAGGGTCTGGGCCGTGGTCCAACCCTCCTCGCCGTCGTTGGCAGTGGTCACCAAGAAGCCCTCGTCTTCGAGGTAGGCCTTCACGGCGGTGCGCAGGCCCGGTTCGTCGTCGACCAGGAGCAACCGCACCGGCGCAGCGGGCACGACCTCCGCAGCGACGGCTTCGGAATCGGGCAGGCCGGCGGCGCCGGTGGGGGGAGGGTTGACCATGGGCGGAAATCTATCGAGGCGAGCCGCTTTGGGCACCCCATAGGCAGGGCCTCTGGGGTGGGGCCTCAGGGGTGG
>DAIQNM010000162.1:0-6549 GCA_036788375.1 Cyanobium sp. CTOTU6536
CGCCCGGGCCGCCGCAATGGCGCCCTGCCCCGAAACCGCCCAGCTCAACGCCCCGTGCGAGCGCCCCCTTCCCCCCTGCACGCCGGCGGAAGCCCCCTGCCAGCGCTGAATGACCGAAGCGGCCATCGGGGCTGGGCGGGGAAGGGCCTGATCCGCTACAGCTCCGATCCCCGAGCCAACGGCAGCTTCACACTCCGTTACGCCATGATGGGGAACGGCTCCGCGGCCGTCTCTCCCGCTTCCGCTCCGATGACCGTTGCCCCCGGCCGCCCCCAGACCTCTCCCGCCAGCCCCGGTGATGGCAGCCCCGGGGCTAGCAGCATCGACCCAGGCCTCCGCTACAACCGCGCCGACTGGGCCAGCGGCTTCCGCAACGTGGGTGAGGAGCTGAGCAACGTGCCGCTGCAGGCCAGCAAGGGCACCATCCCCGCCGACCTCAAGGGCACCCTCTACCGCAACGGTCCTGGCCGGCTGGAGCGCGGCGGCCACTGGGTGCATCACCCGTTTGATGGCGACGGCATGATCACCGCCCTGCGCTTTGAAGCGGGCGTGCTGAACCTCACCAACCGCTTCGTGCGCACGGAGGGCTGGCTGGCCGAGGAGAAGGCCGGAAAACCGTTGTATCGCGGTGTGTTCGGCACCCAGAAACCCGGCGGCCTGCTCGCCAACGCCTTCGATGTGCGGCTCAAGAACATCGCCAACACCCACGTGGTGAAGCTCGGCGATCAGCTCTTGGCGCTTTGGGAGGCCAGCTCCCCCCACGCCCTCGATCCCGAAACTCTGGACACCAAGGGCATCTCCCTGCTCGATGGCGTGCTCAAGCCAGGCGAAGCCTTCAGCGCCCATCCCCGCTTCGATCCCGGCCACCACGGCGAGGAGCGCATGGTGACCTTCGGGGTGAAGAGCGGCCCGCGCAGCACGATCCGGTTGATGGAGTTCGCGGTGGCCGACGACCCGGCCAAGGGCGTCAAGGCCGGCCAGCTGCTCAGCGAGCGCTCCGACAGCTTTGGCGGCTTCGCCTTCCTGCACGACTTCGCGATCACGCCCAACTGGGCGGTGTTCCTGCAGAACGCCATCGCCTTCAACCCGCTGCCCTTCCTGCTCGGCCAGAAGGGCGCCGCCCAGTGCCTGGCCTCCAAGCCCGGCGGCCCGGCCCAGTTCTGGCTGATCCCCCGCGATGGCGGCGCCTATGCGGGTCAGCCGCCACGGATCGTGCCGGCCCCCGAGGGCTTCGTGTTCCACCACCTCAATGCCTGGGAGATCACCGAAGCCGGGCCCGATGGCTTCGGCGGGCAGGTGGAGGGTCCGGCGCTGATGGTGGAGAGCATCTTCTACGCCGATTTCCCCTCAATCGGCCCCGACACCGACTTCCGCACGATCGACTTCGACCTGATCCCCGAAGGCCTGCTGGAGCGCTGCACGATTGATCTCACCTCAAACACCGTGCGCACCGAGCGGCTCAGCGAGCGCTGCTGCGAGTTCGCGATGGTGAACCCCCGCCGCGAGGGGCTGTTCAGCCGCTACGGCTGGATGGCGGTGGCCGAGCGCGAAACCGGCAACGACCCGCTCCAGGCGATCAAGAAGCTCGATCTGGTCAACGGCGAGCGCCAGGTGTGGAGCGCCGCGCCGCGGGGCTTCGTAAGCGAACCGGTGATGGTGCCGCGGCCCGCTCCAGCCGGCGGCCCCGAGCCCGCCGAGGACGACGGCTGGGTGTTGTGCATGATCTGGAACGGTGCCCGCTGCGCCAGCGATCTAGTGATCCTCGATGCCGCCTCGATGCAGGAGCTGGCGGTGGTGGAGCTGCCGCTGGCGATCCCCTACGGGCTGCACGGGAGCTTTGTGGCGGCGTAAGGCTGCTGCAGGGCCATGGCCCCTCAGCCCGCCCCTTCCCCCTGCTGGGCCTGGCGATCCCTGCCACCAGCCACAGCGCCGGGCCGCACCCGCCGCCGGCCCCGCCTAGAGCGATGCCCTGAAGTCCTGTTTGGCGGCGGGGTAGCCGCTGGCATGGAGTTCGGTGGCGCTGCTCAGGGCCTACGGCCGAGAAGCCTGTAGGGGATCCCTAACCCACAGCAGCAGAACTCGCTCGCTTGCGCTACGCTGTTGATGAGCATAACTGCTCAGCATGTTCACTGCTTGCAGCACAATGAGTCTCGCTGAGACCCCCCCCCGTTCCGAAGCCCGGTTTAGCGCGGCGCTAGGCAAGGCAACCCTTAAATCAGCCCTAAGCACTGCCGTGGCGGCAGTAACGCTTATGAGCACAATTCTATCGGCCGGTTCAGCACGGGCTCTACAGATCAGGCTCATTGCGGATAACGATTGGGCTTTGTTTGCTGGGACAAGCACAACCATTAACAGGCTTGTTGTACAGAACAACACTAATTGGCCTAGTCAAAATTTTGCTCAAAACGTGTCTGATCCTCTACCTGGCGAGACCACCTGGTGGTTTTTAGCAATGAACGCTGGTGGGACTTCTGATGCTTTTGGCTCTATCGGATCCATAGCCAATTTTGCCAACGCCCCAGGGATCCAGGTGAGTAACCCCATGCAGAGCTATCTCACAGGTTACAACGACCTAGTATTTGGCGAACCTCCCTCCCTATTAGGGGGATACAATGCTAGCCTTGGGGATGTTCAAACTGCATTACCAAATCTCACATTTGGAAATGTTAACAGAGCTTGCAATGAGGTTTGTACTACTTTTAGTTCCGTAAGTGGTGGTTCTTCACTTTCGTGGGGGTCATCAACACAAGCTGTCCTATACAGATTTGCAATGCCTGTCCCCGGCCCCCTTCCTGCCCTTGGTGCTGCGGCAGCCTTCGGCTTTAGCCGCAAGCTGAGGAAGCGGATTAAAGCCACCAAAGCAGTTGGTGCTTCTGTCACTGCCGCTTGAGGGCAGCCACATCGATAGGCCCTGAACTTCCTTCCCTAGCCTTTAAGGCCAGTTTTGATGGCTGTTTGCGTGGCCTCTTCACCCTGGCCCCAGACCAAAACCTCTTCCCCTAATCGGGGTGAGGTTTTTTTTGGCTTTTTGGGTTCCTTGCTCAGCCCAGCGGCACCCACGCCTTGGGGTCCTCGGTCCTTGGAAGCAAATACCAGCCCTCCAGCGCCCCATAGCCAGCAAGCCTCGCCACCAGCACCCAGGAGATCCAGGCCAAGATGCAGAAACTGCTGGGCAACAAGGTACGCCTCACGCCAACCCAGCTACGCAGCCCAGTCAATCAGCTGCGCCAAGAGCTTTTGATTGGGCTGGATCAGGCGTCCAATGGCCTCCAGCAGCGCATCGATGCCCAATCCTCCTTCAAGCCCAACGTGCTGATCAGGGAGAGCATCCGCACCGCCCTCTCAGCGTTGCTCTATGGGGCCGGCTTCGCCTTCCTCTCTGGCTTCCTGAGCCCCTCGCTGCGGAGGGCGCCACCGGAAGGGTTGGAAGGCTCCGGCCAGCGGCTAAGCGACTACGAGCTAATCCCCTAAGTTCAGCCGGCCCGGGCTTATCCGGCTTCTGGAGCAAGGAGGAGGATCCTGCCGCCGGCAAGCCGGCCATGCATGCCTGCTTCGCTAATCGTGCCATCTCGTTGTCAGCAACGCCAACATCCTTGACAGCCGCCACCACTTGGCAAAGGACAGCGATTCTGGCGAACAGAGATGGTGGTGTTCGTCTACATCAACGTGATCCTCGACGTGGTGAGCGGAGATCCACGCTGGAGCGACTGGAGCAGCCGCCCGATGATCCTGCCCGACGTCCTGATCGGGGCCCATGCCCTGGTGGAAAACCTGGCCCTGCTCAGCCGGGACGGGCGCCGTTACCGCCAGGCGTTCCCAGGCTTGAAGCTGATCACGCCACAGGCCTGACTCGACCGGCAAGCACCAGGGCGGGTCACCATCCCCAAGGCCGCTGCGCCAGCGATCTGGCAATCCCCCACACGCACCCCAACGGCGCAGCCGGTCCCAGCAGGCCAGACCTCCGCAGGGCTGCTGCACGTGCCAATCGCTTCACCGGCCCACCCCAAAGGCTCGCCTAGCTCTGCAGAGAGCAATATTACGTCATATATGCATAGCTATGCAGTGAAGCCGCAGCTCAATGGCCTTGTACGTCGCGGCAAACGCCTTGCGTCCTTGCTGGCAGCCCCGGCCATCGTGCTGCTGAGCCAGGGGCAAGCAAAGGCGGTGCTTAACTTCTACATTTTTGAATCGGAGGGGAACGTTATTTTCCGCGGAATCGGCTCTCTTTCTTTGCCTGGTTACGTCGGAATTTTACCCGCAACTCCAAATTTTACCTGCGGTTTCTTTGATCCCGGCATCGGTGGCAGTTTTTGCGCAGGGCGAACCTCTTTAATTAAAATTTACAACCTGGATGGACCTGGTTCACTTCCACCCTCTACACCGCTTACGACAGTCGATGAAATACCTGCAACGACCAGTTTCGGCACAACGGCAGCACTGACCACTGATTACGACCGCAATGAAAGTCTTGCAACCCGCAAAGCGTTCGGCCTGGATCCAGACTATATAGGTGGCTTTATTTTTTCGGAGGCCATATTCAACAACAAAACTCTTGCATCAGATTTTGGCATTACAACCACAGGCCTTTTTGGTACCTGGACCTTGCAATCCAATGGCACTGGTGATGGGTACACCGCCAACGACACCATCAATCTTTATGTGAATGCTCCCCCCGCCCCCGGCCCACTTCCCCTGCTCGGGGCTGGTGCCGCTTTCGCTTGGAGTCGCAAGTTGCGCAAGCGCATCGGGTCCGCCGCAATCACACCGCCCCAGGCCTGATTGCAGCCCTGCGTCGCCACCCGGCCCTGCCATCGGCGGGGCTTTTTTCTTGGTTGCCGCTGACGGCGACTCCCTTCACTGATTTCTGTCTTTGAGATCGCCATGCCCCCCAACTCCGCACCAGCCCGCTCCGGCACTCCCGTGCTCCTTTCCGCTCCGGGCCTGGGCGTGGTGGCGCTGGTGATGTTCGTGCTGTTTGGCTCCTTGGTGGCCCCAGCCCTGTTCCCGCTGCAGCTGCTTGATCCCGCCTGGCAGTTGCGCCTGGCTGGCATCTTGGTCAATGCCGCCCCCTTCCCCCTGCTCGGCCTGGCCCTGCTCCAGATCGCCGCCGAACTGGGTGCCCATCATCCGCGGCTCAAAAGCCACCAGATGCTTTGCAACCAGCTGGCCGTCGCCGCCGCCCTCGGTTTCCTGCTGCTCATCCCCCTGCAGACCCTGGCCGGCCTGAGGCAGGGCCGCTCGCTGAACAACGCCCAGGCCTCCCGCATCCTGGGCGCCGAGACCAAACTCAAGGCCCTGCGCCAGGCCGTAGCCAGTGCCGCCAGCAACGCCGATCTCAACCAGCAGCTCCAGACACTCCGGGGGCCCGTGCTCGGCCCCGCCGACATCGCCCAGCCTCTGCCGTTGCTCAAGGCCCAGGTGGGTGTTGCGCTCGATCAGGCCGCCCTGCAGATCAGCCGTGAGCGCTTAGCGAGCCAGCCCCGCACACCCTTGCTCCTGCTCAGCGAGCTGATCCGCAACGCCATCGCCAGCCTCGCCTTAGCGGTTGGCTTTGCCGCCCTGGCCAAGCGGCCTGGCTCACGAAACACCCTGCTGCAGGAATTGCCGACAGCATGGTCGCGTTTCCGGTTCGCCCGCTCCGGCCGGCGCTCCAGAGGCTCCCGGGGCAAAGGGCGCCAGCAGGGTCGTGGCGATCGCGACTCCTGAGCTGATTTGATGCGCTGATGCCGAGATGCATGGCACGCGCACGCAGGCCGATGGCCTCGATCGTGATCGCCACCTGATCGCCGGGCCTGAGCCGGCGGGGCGGTTCCACCGAAAACATGTCGCTGGTGTGGCCGTGTTGCACCCGCTCACGGTTGAGCACGGTGCTGATCGCCAGGGCATTGGGATCGGGCAGCTCAGCGGCGGGAACGAGCACCGGCCCGAGCGGCGCGAAGGTGTCGAAGCTCTCGCCGCGGCACCATTGGCCGCCGCCGCGTTCGGGGCGCTTCTGCCAGTCGCGGTCGCTGCCGATGGAGGTCCTTGGGGTGGTGGTGCGACCGCGCATCAGCGTGATCCGCTGGATCGGGGTGCTGGTGGGCTGGCAGCCGTGGCCACCACAATGGTGCGATGAATCGTTCCGCCGACTGGCTGCATCAGGCGCAGGCCGATCTGGAGCTGGCCGGAGTGAGCGCTGCAGCCGGGCACCATGAATGGGCCTGCTTCGCCTGCCACCAGGCCGTGGAGAAGGCCCTGAAGGGTTTGCACCTGCGCCATGGCCAGCAGGCGTGGGGCCACGGCCTCGGGCGCTCCTGCCGCGATCTGCCGCCGGCCATCGCCGCTGAGCTGGCGGCCAGCGTCTGCGATCTGGAGGACCGCTTGCGCATCCTCGATGCCCTTTACATCCCGACGCGCTATCCCGATAGCCTGCCCGATGGGGCCCCGACGGACCATTTCGGCCGTCTACAAAGCGAGGACGCCTTACGTCATGCCCGTTCGATCGTTGACGCAATCGCTGCTGCGCTGGCCTGAGCCCGAGCAGGTGCTGAGCCAGGTGCGCCTCTGGGC
>DAIQNM010000163.1:0-6477 GCA_036788375.1 Cyanobium sp. CTOTU6536
GTATAAGCCAGCAGATAGGAAGCGGCAAGGAGAAGGTAGGGAAAGAGTGCGGTTACCGGCTGGGGCACCAGCTGGTCGATCAAGCCCAGCAGGAATCTTCCCTGCAACGCCCTCACCCAACTGTTCTCCTTGGAGAACAGGGCGATTTCATCGTCGATCCCGAGGCTGTGGGAGAACATGAAGCCTCCCATCGAGATCACTGCAAACATAAAAAGGGTCAGCGCAGCAGTCGGCGTGAGCCGCGTGCTGAGCTGAATCTCTTTAAGCCGATCGCTCCAGACCTTGGGCCAGCTGTTGAGCGCGGAATCCTCCATCGTGGCTCAACCCAGCGCCTTCGCCTTCGCCACCACGTTGTCCACGGTGAAGCCGAACTTTTCCAGGCACAGCGGCCCTGGTGCCGAAGCGCCGAAGCGGTCGATCGACACGGTGTCGCCATCGAAGCCGGTGTACTTGTGCCAGCCGAAGGAGCTGGAGGCTTCCACCACCAGGCGCTTGCGCACGGCGGCGGGGAGGACTGATTCGCGGTAGGCGGCGTCCTGCTCCTCGAAAAGCTCGACGCAGGGCATCGACACCACGCGAACGTTCTTGCCTTCGGCGCGGAGCACGGCAGCGGCCTTGGTGGCCAGTTCGAGTTCGGTGCCGGTGCCGATCAGGATCAGGTCCGGGGTGCCGTTGCTGTCTTCGAGGATGTAGCCACCCTTGGCCACGGCAGCGGCGGAGGAATTGGCCTGGTTGGCCATCGCTTGGCGGCTGAGGGCCAGCACGGTGGGACGCTTGCGGTTGGCCACGGCCACCTGATAGGCACCCATGGTTTCATTGCCGTCGCCGGGGCGCATCACCAGCAGGTTGGGGATGGCGCGCAGGTTGGCCAGGGTTTCGACTGGCTGGTGGGTGGGCCCGTCTTCACCGAGGCCGATCGAATCGTGGGTGAGTACGTAGATGCAGCCCAGTTCGCTGAGGGCCGAGAGGCGCATGGCGCCGATCATGTAGCCCGCGAACACCAGGAAGGTGCCGCCGTAGGGGATCAGGCCGCTGTCGTGGTACGCGATGCCATTCATGATCGCCGCCATGGCGTGCTCCCGCACCCCGAAGTGGAGGTAGCGGTTGGCTTCGGCGCCCTTCTGGAAGCTTTTCTCGCCCTTGATGTCGGTGAGGTTGGAGTGGGTGAGGTCGGCGGAGCCGCCGATCAGCTCCGGCAGGCTCGGGCCGAAGGCGTTCAGGGCGTTGTAGGAGTGCTGGCGGGTGGCCAGGCCTTTGTCTTCGGGGCTGAAGCTGGGGAGCTTGGCATCCCAGCCCTGGGGCAGCTCGCCCCGCAGGCGGCGCTCAAACTCGGCGGCTTCGGCCGGGAAGGCGGCGCGGTAGGCCTCCAGGACGCCATTCCATTCGGCCTCGGCGGCGGCACCGCGCCCGATCGCCTGACGCCAGTGGTCGTAGGCCTCGGCGGGCACTTCAAAGTCGCCGTAGTTCCAGTCGAGGGCCTTGCGGGTGAGGGCGGCCTCCTCGGCCCCGAGGGCAGCTCCGTGCACGCCGGCGGTATTGGCCTTGTTGGGGGAGCCGTAGCCGATCGTGGTGGTGATCTTGATCATGCTGGGCTTATCGGTGACCGCCTTGGCCGCCTCGATCGCCTTGCGGATGCCTTCCACGTCGTGGTTGCCATCCTCCACGTGCTGGACGTGCCAGCCGTAGGCCTCATAGCGCTTCAGCACGTCCTCGGTGAACGACACCGCGGTGTCGCCATCGATGGTGATGTGGTTGTCGTCGTAGAGGGCGATCAGCTTGCCCAAGCCCAGGTGGCCAGCCAGGGAGGCCGCCTCGCCGGAGATACCCTCCTGGTGGCAGCCGTCACCCATGATCACGTAGGTGTAGTGGTCCACCAGGTTGTGGCCGGGCTTGTTAAAGGTGGCCGCCAGGTGGGCCTCGGCGATGGCCAGGCCCACGGCGTTGGAGATGCCCTGACCGAGGGGGCCGGTGGTGACCTCAACGCCGGGGGTTTCAAAGGTTTCGGGGTGGCCCGGGGTCTTGGAACCCCACTGCCGAAACTGCTTGAGATCCTCGACCGTCACCGAGTCGTAGCCGGTGAGGTGCAGCAGCGCGTACAGCAGCATGCAGCCGTGGCCGGCCGAGAGAACGAAGCGGTCGCGGTTGAACCACTTGGGGTTCTTGGGGTTGTGCCGCAGCACCTTGTCCCAGAGGGCGTAGGCCATGGGGGCGGTGCCCATGGGCAGGCCCGGGTGGCCCGAATTCGATTTGTTGATCGCATCAACCGCCAGGAAGCGGATGCTGTTGATGCTGAGCGTCTCGACCGAGGTGGTGGGAGCGGCGACCATGGGGACTCGGGGGTGTGGGGCTAAGCGGTAGGTAGGAGGGCTGGTTCCCGGGGACGGGAGGGGCCGCGGCGCGGCGCTCAGGTCATCCGGCGGAACGCCAGACAGACGTTGTGGCCGCCGAACCCGAAGGAGTTGGAGAGCACGACATCAACGGGGTGTTCCCTGGCCTGGTTGGGCACAACATCCAGATCACAGGCGGGATCGGGAGTGCGGTAATTGATCGTAGGCGGTACGAGGTTGTGGCCAATGGCCAGCACCGCCGCCACGGCCTCAATGCCGCCGCTGCCCCCGAGGAGGTGGCCGGTCATCGATTTGGTGGAACTCACCGGGATCCGGTGGGCGTGCTCGCCAAGGGCCGCCTTGATGGCGGCGGTCTCGTTGCTGTCGTTGGCCTGGGTGCTGGTGCCGTGGGCATTCACATAGCTGACGGCCTCGGGGGTGAGGTGGCCATCCAGCAGAGCCAGCCGCATCGCCTGGGCGCCCCCCGTGCCGCCCGGGGAGGGGGCGGTGATGTGGTGGGCATCGCAGGTGGTGCCGTAGCCCACGATCTCGGCCAGCACCGTGGCACCGCGGGCGGTGGCGTGCTCAAGGCTTTCCAGCACCAGCACACCAGCACCTTCGCCGATCACGAAGCCATTGCGCTCCAGATCGAAGGGACGGCTGGCCGTGGTCGGGTCGTCGTTGCGGAAGGAGAGGGCCTTGGCACTGGCGAAACCGGCCACCCCGAGGGGGGTGATTGCCGATTCGGCGCCGCCGCAGACCATGGCATCGGCCAGGCCGAGCTGGATCTGGCGGAAGGCATCGCCGATGGCGTTGGAGCCGGCGGCGCAGGCGGTGGCCACGGCGCTGCTGGGGCCCTGGGCGCCGAGGGCGATCGCCGCCAGGCCCGTGGCCATGTTGGGGATCATCATCGGCACGCAAAACGGGCTAACCCGGTCGGGGCCCCGGTCGGCGAGCACGTGGGCTTGGGTCTCCATCATCAGGAGGCCCCCCACGCCGGAACCAATCGAGACACCGATGCGGGCCCGATTGCTGTCTTCGATGCTGAGGCCAGCGTCGGCCACGGCCTGCTTGGCCGCCACCACACCAAACTGGCAGAAGCGGTCCCAACGCTTTGCCTCTTTGGGTTCAAGCCAGCCGGCCGGATCGAAATCCTTCACCTCCGCAGCAAAGCGGCAGGCATGGCGCGAGGCATCAAACAGGGTGATCGGCGCCACCCCATTACGGGCGCTGCGCAAGCCTTCCCAGTAGGCAGCAACGTTGTTGCCAATCGGTGTGACCGCGCCTAGGCCAGTGACGACGACGCGGCGGAGACCCTCCACCATGGACGCCTCAGGCCTGCTTCTCTTGGATGTACTTGATCGCATCACCCACGGTGGTGATGCCTTCGGCGGCCTCGTCGGGGATTTCGACGTCGAAGGCCTCCTCTAGGGCCATCACCAGTTCGACAGTGTCGAGCGAGTCGGCACCGAGGTCGTTCTGGAAGTTCGATTCGGGCTTCACCTCTGCAGCGTCGACGCTGAGCTGCTCGGCAACGATCGAGCGGACTTTCTCGAAGATCGCTTCCTGGGACATGGCCGCTGTGTGGGAGGTCGCATCTTACGGGTCGGCCCCGTGCCCCTCCCCCGGGCGTATGAACAAGGGTGACGGGCTGGCCCCCCGGTGAGCTCCCCCCGGACGCCTGTGGGTACGTTGGCTCCACGCCGGCCTTCACGAGCGCTCATGTCCCACGCCGTCAAGATCTACGACACCTGCATCGGTTGCACCCAGTGCGTGCGGGCCTGTCCTCTCGATGTTCTCGAGATGGTTCCCTGGGACGGTTGCAAAGCCGGCCAGATCGCTTCCTCCCCCCGCACCGAAGACTGCGTGGGCTGCAAGCGCTGCGAAACCGCCTGCCCCACCGACTTCCTCAGCATCCGCGTCTATCTCGGCGACGAAACTTCCCGTTCTATGGGTCTGTCGTACTGAATCAGGCGTCTCGGCTCGGTTTGGTTCCTCCCCCATAAGACCAGGGGAGCCCCAAGGGCTGAGCCAACCTCTTTTCATTGGAGTCCAGAGCCAGGCCCCAGGGCCTGGCTTTTTTGTGGCCCCCCTGCCCATAAGCTCAGCTGGCGCCTTTCGCTTGGCGCTCCCCTCCCGCGCCCCCTTGCTATGTGCGGCATCGTTGCCCTGATTGGTTCGCGTGAGGCGGCACCCCAACTCCTGGATGGGTTGCGCCAACTCGAATACCGCGGCTACGACTCCGCTGGCATCGCCACCGTGGCTCAAGAACCGTCCGGCGGGCGGCTCCATTGCCTCAAGGCCGAGGGCAAGTTGGTGAATCTCACCGCCCGCTACGAAGCCGAGGGGGCCCCCGGTCTGTGTGGCATCGGCCATACCCGCTGGGCCACCCACGGCAAGCCGGAGGAGCGCAACGCCCACCCCCACCTCGATGGCAGCGGCCGGCTGGCGGTGGTGCAGAACGGCATCATCGAGAACCACCGCACCCTGCGCGAGGAGCTGCAGGCCAGTGGCGTGGTGTTCCTCTCAGACACCGACACCGAGGTGATCCCCCACCTGGTGGCCCGGCGCCTCGCGGAGCTCGGAGCTGCCCCCGGGGTTCCCTCGGCCGCCCTGCTGCTGCGGGCCGTCCAGGACGTGCTGCCCCGCTTGCACGGGGCCTATGCCCTGGCGGTGGTCTGGGCCGAGGTGCCCGGGGCCCTGGTGGTGGCGCGGCGCCAGGCTCCCCTTCTGATTGGCCTGGGGGAAGGGGAGTTCCTCTGCGCCAGCGACACCCCTGCCCTGGCCGGTTTTACCCGCACGATCCTGCCCATGGAGGATGGGGAGGTGGCCCTGCTCACCCCCCTCGGGATCGAGCTCTACAACGAGGCGGGCGAGCGGGTGCAGCGCACGCCGAGTCTGCTGAGCGGCACGGAGCACGTGGCCGATAAGCGCAGCTTCCGGCACTTCATGCTCAAGGAGATCCACGAGCAGCCGGAAACGGCCGCCCTGTGGGTGGCGCGCCATCTGCCCAGCGAAGCCCTGGTGGCCCTCCCCCTCGACGATGCGGTGTACGCCGGGGTGGAAAGGATCCAGATCCTGGCCTGCGGAACCAGTCGCCATGCCGCCCAGGTGGGTGCCTACCTGCTGGAGCAGCTTTCCGGGATCCCCACCAACGTCTTTTATGCCAGTGAATTCCGCTATTCCCCCCCCCCGCTGGCCTCCCGCACCCTCACCATCGGTGTGACCCAGTCGGGGGAAACGGCCGACACCCTGGCGGCGCTGGCGATGGAGCAGGGGCGCCGCCTGGCCCATGGCGATCCGGCCTTCGCCCCCCTCCTGCTGGGCATCACCAATCGCCCTGAGAGCTCCCTGGGTCGCCTCGTGCCCCACATCCTCGATATCGGCGCCGGCATTGAGGTGGGGGTGGCGGCCACCAAGACCTTCATGGGTCAATTGCTGGCCTTCTACGGCCTGGCCCTGGCCTTCGCCGAGCGCCGCTCCGTGGCGGCGGCGGCGCTCGCAGCCGGTGAGCCACTCCCCGAGGGATCGCCGGGCCGCTCCGATGCCCCCCTGCGCTCCCTGGCCGAGCTTCACGTGCTTGCCGATGGCCTGCGGGCCCTGCCGGCCCAGCTGCAGAGCCTGGTCGAAGACCACGACCAGCGTTGCGCCGAGCTGGCCCACCTGTTTGCCGACACCCAGGATGTGATCTTCCTGGGCCGGGGCATCAACTACCCCATCGCCATGGAGGGGGCCCTCAAGCTCAAGGAGATCAGCTACATCCACGCCGAGGGCTACCCGGCCGGCGAGATGAAGCACGGGCCGATCGCCCTGCTGGATGCCCGGGTGCCGGTGGTGTCGATCGCGGTGCCGGGCACGGTGTTTGACAAGGTGCTCTCCAATGCTCAGGAGGCCAAGGCCCGCGATGCCCAGCTGATTGGCGTCGCCCCCGACAGCCCCGACACCGAACTCTTTGATCTCCTCCTCCCCCTGCCGGTGGTGGATGAATTGCTCAGCCCCCTGCTCACGGTGATCCCGATGCAGTTGCTCAGCTACCACATCGCCGCCCACCGGGGCCTGGATGTGGATCAGCCGCGCAATCTGGCCAAGAGCGTGACAGTCGAGTAGTAGTCGCGGCCCTTCTGTGGCGGGCGGCAACGCTCCCTTTGGT
>DAIQNM010000164.1:0-6458 GCA_036788375.1 Cyanobium sp. CTOTU6536
GGTCGGGCGGCCGTAAAGGCTGAGCCGCACCTTGAGCACCACGGTCTGGGGGGGGGCCACCCCCTGGGCCGGCTTGGATTCCTCCATCAGCAGTCGCAGCTCTTCCTGCACCACCAACACGTTGAGCTTCTCGAGGCGCCGCAGGAAATCGAGCAGGGCCGGGAACGGCCCCCGGGCGCTCACCAAAATCGACTGACGCTTGAGGCCGGGGATCTCCACAGCAGCAGCAGCAGCAGCGGTCTTGGCCTGGGATCCACCGGCCTTGCCTAGCGCAGCGGCAGCTGACCCCGCGGCAGCGGCCGCCGCGGCTTGGGCCCCAGCCGCCACAGCACCCACCGCCGCCGCGGCGCCGCCCAACTGAGGTTCAAACAGGTCGAGCTGGACTCCGGCCAGGCGGGCCTCCCGGTCCGCCATCGCCATGAAGGTGGAGAGATCGCCGTTGCCGGTGACGATCTCAAACAACTTGGCCTGCTGGGCCTGGGCCTTTTCCATGCTGGTCTCGCTGGTGTTGAGCTGGGCCCGCATCAGGGCAAGCTCGCTGCGAAGGTCCTCCAGCTCCGCCTGCCGTTTGATGTCGCGCTGCAGGCCCAGCCACTGCGGCAGCAACACAAACGCCGTGAGCAGCAGGGCCAGCAAGCCCCCCGCCGCGATCGGCAACCCCACCCAAAAGCGCCGCAGCAGCGCACCGGATACCCCGCCTGCCCCCTGCTGAAGATTGGTCATGGCATCAGGCCCTCCTGGCTGAGCAACTGGAGCCGCCGGACCATGCCCTCCGAGCCGAGCCGCCGCAGCAGGTTGAGCTGGCTTGGCGGATCGAGGGAAGCGAAGGGCGCCGCAATCTCAAAAGCCACCGGACCTGGGGCGGCCGGCTGGGCTGGCTTGGCGGCCCCAGGCGTGGTGGGCTCAGCGGTTCGGGGCGGCTGGCGTTCCACCTTCTTCAGCCGCACCCCCTCCTTCTGGAAGAGGGGAGAATCCTGGAGCTGCAGCAAGAGCGCATTGATCCGCACCAAGGCATAGGGATCAAAGGCCTGGCCCTTGAGGGTGAGGGCGGCGCCGCCGGAATCAGCGGAGGTGAGCTGCACGCCCTGGGGCGTGATCCCTTGCAGTTCGGCAAGCAGGGCGGAGGAGGTACGGCCGGAGGTGAGCGCGGTGGCGAGGGTCCGGTTGGTGCCCGTGATCGCGGTGAGTTTCTGCTGGCGAGCCGTGACCTGGGCGCGGAGCACGGCCGCCTGGCTTTCCACCGGCTCCAGTTGGGCCATGCGGCCCTTCACCACCGCATGTTGAAGCAGCACCACGGCGCAGAGCCCGGCCACCCCCCCCGCCAGGGCCAAGCCGATCAGGGCACCCCGCTGCAGCAAACTGCGGCGCTGGGCCAGGGTGGAGGCGAGCGGTTCGACCCCCAGCTCGCGGCGCCGTTCTCGCAGCAGATCCAACACCGGAACCGATGCCGCCTTCATGGCGCCACCTCCAGGCTGGCCAGTCCCTGGAGGATGAGGGAGTCAAAGCTTCCATGGCTGGCCGGCTCCGCCTTCACCCCCAACTCCAGCTGCAGGGCTTGGAGCTCGGGCAGGGGGCCGGCGTGCAACAGGCGCAGATCCCGGACCTGCGGATCGGTGCGGCGGTAGAAGGCGATGCTGCGGCTCAGTTCGGTCACCAACTGCGAACCCTTCGCCGCCACGCTGCGCTCGTAACGGGGGATGCCATCGCGGCAGAGAAGCAGCCGGGTCACCTCGTCCTCAGGGCTCAGAAAGGCCACCAGGTCCTGGCTCGCCATCTGCTGAAGCAAAGGCGTAAGGGCCAAAAATTCGCAGCTCTGGGCGGGGGCGAGCCGTTCGAGCTGGACACCGGCCAGGGTGAAGACCTGGATCCAGGCATCCACCAGGGAACGGGGGCTGGCGGCCACCAGCAGGAGGGGATCGCTGCCGGGCAGCGGCTGGGCGTCGACCACGGCATCGGCCAACGGGAAGGGGAAGTTCAAGGCGGCGGCATCCAGCTCCCGCACCCCCTCAAGGGGGTCCTCCGGCAGGCTGCGTCCATGCGGCCACTCGACCACCCGCCACTGCGCCGCGGCCGGTGGCAAGGCCACCATCACAAAGGCTTCGATCAGGTTGTCGCGCACCAAGAGGTCGCCGATCAGGTCGGCCAGGGGCTCCTTCTCCAGGGGCATGCCATCCCGGCAGGTCTCGGGCGGCAAAGGGACTTCGAAGCGCACATCGGCCGGCCGGCCATCGGCAAACATCTGGCCCCGCAGGCCGCTGTCGTGAAGTTCGAGCAGCACCTCCCGCGGAAACATCCTGGCCCGCAGTGGCCGGATCCGGTCCTGCAGGTTCTCGATGAGGCCGGAAAAAGCCAAAACCGCGCATCATGTTGCCCACAAGGTATCGAACCCTGTCCAGAGGTTTCTGTCCATGGCGCCGCTCGCCCAGCTGGTCGGCCCTCAGCGCCAGGGCAGCCCTGATCCCACGGCGGCCGTGATGCTGGCCAGCCCGTGGCGATCCAGCTGCTGCAGCAACCCCTCCAGGATCGAGGGCACCAGCTCCGGGCCGCCATAGATCCAACCGGTGTAGACCTGCACCAGGCAAGCTCCGGCGGTGATCCGCTCCCAGGCCGTCTCGGGGCTATCGATCCCACCCACACCGATCAGGGGAAGGGAGGGTCCGGCCGTGGCCCGCAGGCGGCGCAGCACCTCCAGCGCCCGTTGCCGCAGGGGTCGGCCGCTCAGGCCACCGGCCTCCTCGGCCAGGGTGCGGCCCGTGCTGGCCAACCGCCGTTGCCCCAGGCCGAGCCGATCCTGGCTGGTGTTCACGGCAATCACGCCGGCCAGGCCCTCCTGGTAGGCCAGGCGGGCGATCGCATCGATGGCATCGTCCTCGAGGTCGGGGGCGATCTTGACCAGCAAAGGGGGGCAGGCCGGCAGGCGCCGCAACCGCTCCACCAGGCGCCGCAGCTGGGTTTCCTCCTGCAGCTCCCGCAACCCCGGCGTGTTGGGCGAGCTCACGTTCACCACCGCGTAATCGGCCAGGGGAGCGAGCCATTCGAGGGAGGAGGCGTAATCGTCGGGTGCCAGCTCCAACGAGGCCGTGCGCGACTTGCCCAGATTGAGGCCCAGCACGGCGGGTCGCTGGCCAGGGGGGGGCAGCTTCTGGCGCTCCAGGATGCGCCGCACGGCCCGGGCCCCCTGGTTGTTGAAGCCCATGCGGTTGAGGGCGGCCCGCTCCTCGGCGAGGCGGAACAGGCGCGGCCTGGGGTTGCCGGCCTGGGGCTCCCAGGTCACGGTGCCCAGCTCGGCGAAGCCGAATCCAAAGCAATCCCAGAGGGCGGCCGCCACCCCGTTCTTGTCGAAACCGGCGGCCAGGCCCACCGGATTGGCGAAGCGGCAGCCAAACAAAGTCTGCTGGAGCCGGGGATCCCGCCGCTGCAGCTCACCGGCCAAACCCCGCAGGCTGTCGCGCACCAGGGGCCAATCCCGTCGGAGGGCCGTTTCCCCCAACAGCCCCAGGGTGATGCTGCTCAGCTGCTCGGCGTCAGCGCCCCCATCGGTGCTGAGCAGGGGCCCCACGAAACGCCGGTAGAGCGCCCCCGTGGTGGCCCTGGCGGAGCTGGGGGAGGAAGGATCACTCACCATTGGCGCGACTCCCGTCACTCCGGCTGTTGCAATCCTCCCGCGTCACGGTCCAGGCGCCAGCGGCCATCGCCCAGGGGATGCACGATCCAGTCGCGCCAGGGCCAGGCATCGGTGCGGTTCGCGAGGCTGCGCAGGGGCATCTCCACCAGTTGGGCCAATTCCGCCAGGCTGAGGCCGTGGCGTCCGGCGGCTAAGCGATCGGCCAGTTCCAGCCGGCCCAGGAGCCGTTGCAGCTCCGGCGGGGCGGGGTCCTGCTCGACGGGCCCGACCCCAGCAGCGGCCGAAGCCGGCGGGGTTGGGCGGGTGCCGGGGGAAGGCCTAGAAGCTGCGGCCGCCGGCACCTCCGCCGCCAGAGAGGCCCTGGAGACCAGCTCACCGCCCCGCAGGCTGGGCAGCTGCCCCCGCGAGAAGGCCACCGCAATGGCATCGCAGCGGTCGTTATCGGGGTCTCCGCTGTGGCCGCGCACGTGGCGGAGCGCCACATCCCCCAGGCGGCTGCGGTCGAGCTGCTCCCAGAGGTCGCGGTTGAGCACGGCGCCACCGGAGGCCGTGCGCCAGCCCTTGCGCTTCCAGCCCGGCAGCCACTTCTGAAGGCCATCGATCAAATAACGGCTATCGGTGCGGATGGCCAGATCGGGATGGCGGGGCAGGTCCTTGAGGGCCTCCAACAGGGCGAGGGCGGCGGTGAGCTCCATGCGGTTGTTGGTGCTGGCCGGTTCGGCACCGCCCATCTCATGCACGGAGCCATCGGCGAAACGCAGCAGCGCCCCCCAGCCCCCGGGGCCGGGGTTGCCGCTGCAGGCACCATCACAGGCCGCGGCCACCACGGCCATGGGCGCAGCGCCCGGCTCCTCCGCCATGGATCCCCCTTGCCAGGTTCGGTTGAATGGGCCGCGCGTCCCGGATGGATCCGGGTCCCGGAGTTGGCACCATGAAACGAACCTACCTGGCCCTGGCAGCCCTGGCCGCGGAGGGAGCGGGGTTGCTCTCGGGTTTCTCCCCCCTGGTTCAGGCGGCCGGGCTGTTCGAGGCCAGGCCGGTGGATGGCGACCGTTTCGCCGTGTTGGCCCGGGCCGTGGGCAGGGACGACTGGACCCTCCTGGTGCTGGAGCAGATCCGCCCGCAACCGCTCTGCTGGCAGAGCCGCGCCGATGGCCTGGTGGACCCCCGCCTCAACCGTTTCGACTTCACGGGGATCTGCGGCCGCTACATCGACAGCAACGGCTACTCGCTGCGCTTCGCCGACGGCCGGCAGGATGCCGATGGCGGTTCAAGGCTGCGGCTGCGGCTGGAGCAGGTGGGCTCGGAACTCCAACTGCAGGCCGCCTCCGCCGACCTGGCCGGCGTGGTGGTGGTGGGCAGGGCTGCCATACCGGCGCGGCTGCGGGATGCCTTCGTGGCCATCCGGCTGGAGCCCGGCTGGGCGCTCCAACGCCGCACCTACGGAAGCCAGACCCTGAATCACCTCTACTTTGCCAATGGAGCCAGCGCCGGGGATTTGCTGGCCCGGGCCTCCTCCACCCCCGACGGCACCAGGCTGGCCAGCGGCCGCGCCTTCCCCCAGTTGGCGCCGCCGCCACCGCCACCGCCGGCGCTGGCCCCCAGACAGGCCACCAGACAGGCCCCGATGGGTGGTGCCACCAGCTGGCGGCAGGCCCCGCCGGCCAACCCGGCCGTGAACCTGGAGACCCTCTCGCAGGAGAGCATGGGCGGGGAAGGTCGCGCCATCGCCCTGCAGGTGATCCCCTTTCAGGAATGAAGGCCCGGCGGATGGCCAGCCAAGCGCCCCAGAACTGGCCAGTTGCCGATCCGGACGCCAGAACCTTCAACACCGCTGGGATCTTGCCTAAATTCTGAAGGTGTGAGGAGTGAGGAACAAAACCGAGGGGTCGAAACGAGGCAAGACTCCCAAGGTTCGTTCCATCTCCTGACCCCGCGGTTTCGCGGGGTTTTTTTTTGGCCCGATCCCCCCTGGCCGCTTCCGGCCAAGCCCCAAGCAAGGGCAGGCAAGGCAGGCGCTGGAGCGACCAGCGCCCACCCCAACCCACAAAAAAGCCGGTCCGAGGGACCGGCTTGAAGCAACCACCCCAAAGGGCGGCGGGGAAGAAGGGCTGGCGACCACCGGGGTGATCGCCGAGCGATCACTTGATCGTGACCTTGCCACCCACTTCTTCGATGGTCTTCTTGAGGGTCTCGGCATCGGCCTTGCTGATGCCTTCCTTGACGGCCTTGGGGGCAGCCTCCACGAGGGCCTTGGCTTCGCCCAGACCGAGGCCGGTGGCCTCGCGGACGGCCTTGAGCACCTTGATCTTGGAGGCAGCATCGAAGCTGTCGAGGATCACGTCGAATTCGGTTTGCTCTTCGACGGGCTCGGCGGCGGCGGCGGCGCCGGGAGCGGCCATCACAACGCCGGCGGAAGCGGCGGCGGACACGCCGAAGGCCTCTTCGATCTGCTTAACGAGCTCGGAAGCTTCCAGCAGGGAGAGGGTCTTCAGCTGTTCGAGGATTTGGTCAGTGGTAGCGGACATGGTTGAGAATCAGCAACAGATCTGTTGGTTGAACAGTTGGATCGGTGGAGCTCGGAAGTGCGTGGGCCAGATCGCATCGGGGCGGGCTGGACCATCACCCTCAGCCTTCGCCGGATTCGGCGTGCTGCTTGAGCGCCCGGGCAAGGCCGGAGGGAACTTCGTTGATACCCACGGCCAACTTGGTGGCCACGCCGTTGATCGCACCGGCGATCTGGGCCATGAGCACCTCCTTGGAGGGCAGATCCCCGATGGCCTTGATGTCTTTTTCGGAGAGGAGTTTGCCTTCGAAAAGGCCACCCTTCACC
>DAIQNM010000165.1:0-6433 GCA_036788375.1 Cyanobium sp. CTOTU6536
TCATCAAGATCGGCCGCATGCGGGATTCGGCAGCTGCCATGGCCGCCTCGACGATGCCCATTCCCTCCCCCAGATGCTCCTCGGCGACCTCCACAATCAGGATGCCGTTCTTGGCCGCAAGACCGATCAGGGTCACCAGCCCCACCTGGGCATAGATGTTGAGATCGATCGAGCGCAAAGCCAGGAACACCAGGGCACCCAGCATGGCCAGCGGCACCGTCATCAGGATGATCACCGGCGTGACATAGCTCTCGTACTGAGCCGAAAGCACCAGATAGACGATCAAAATACCCAGGCCAAATACCAGCACGCTGGCGCTACCGGCTGATAGCTGCAACGAGGCCAGGCCCGTGAAGGCATACCCGATGTTGTTGAAATCCAGCTTCTCAAAAATCTGCTGAATGGCCGTGAGGGCCTGTCCCGAGCTCTTGCCGATGGCTTCAGCGCCCTGCACCAGAATGGTGCGGTACAGGTTGTAGTGGCTGATCACCGGCGGCGCACTGGTGAGCTCAGACGAGGCAAACTCGCTCACCTGCACCAGCTTATTGTCGCGGTTGCGAACGTAATAGCTGAGCACATCCTCTAACGTGCTGCGCCCCGACGCCTCGGACTGCACATAGATGTTGCGCACCTGCCCGTTCTCATAGGTGAGTCCGGAATAGTTGCCACCAGCGAGCACAGCGATCGTCTGCATCGCCTGCTGGAAGTCGATATTCAGAGTACCCATGATCGAGCGATCAATCGTGAGGCCAAAAGCCGGCGCGCTGGGAATGAACTGGGTGTAGAGGCTGGAAAACTGATCCGAGGCGGTGCCGGCGGCCACCAACTCCTGGGCCAGACGATCGAGCTGGTTGAAGCTGTAGGAGCCGTTGCTGAGATCGTTGAACTGGAAGTAGAAGCCCCCCTGGGCCGAAAAGCCCGGAATTGCCGGGGGCTGGGCGGCCACCACCAGGCCGCTGCTTATTTTTGAGAGCTTGGCATTGAGCCGCGCCACGATGGCCGGGGCCTTCTGATCGGCCCCACTGCGCTCCTCCAGGGGCTTCAGGCCAAAGAAAAACACCCCCTGATCCGGGCTGGAGCCGTTGAAGCCGTAGCCGCTGATTACCGAAGCCGCGGTGATATCGGGCTCCTGCTTGAGCACCTTGGCGATCTCCTGGCCTGTCTGCTGGGTGAGGGTGAGGGAGGCACCGTTCTGCAGCTGGAAGATCCCCACCCCGTAGCCCTGATCTTCCTCCGGAATGAACGCCGAAGGCAGGGCAGAAAACGCCAGAGCGGTGAGCACGATGCCGCCGATCAACCCGGAGAACACCAGTTTGCGCTTGCGGATCAGCACCCCCAGCAGCTCGGCATAGCGCTGCTGCAGCCAGGCAAAGAAGCTGTTGAAGCGATCAAAGATCAGGGCCAGCCGGCTGCCGGCGATGCCGAACAGCACCACCCCGAACACATAGGCACCAGGGCCGAAGGAGGCCGCGCTGAAGCGACCGAAGGCCAGACCCACCACCACGCCCCCGATCGTCCAACCCCAACCCTTCGGCTTCGGGGGCTGCTCCTGCTTGAGGATCAGGGCCGACATCATCGGCGAGAAGGTGAGAGCGTTGAAGGTGGAGATGGCGATCGAGAAGGCGATCGTGAGCGCAAACTGCTTGTAAATAATCCCGATGCCGCCCGGATAGAAGGCCACCGGCACGAACACCGCCATCAACACCAAGGAGGTGGCAATCAACGCGCCGATCAGGCTGCCCATGCACTCCATCGCCGCCTTGCGCGGGCTCATGCCACTTTCGAGGTTTTTGGAGACGGCCTCAATCACCACGATGGCGTCATCCACCACCAGGCCGGTGGCGAGCACCAAGCCCAGCAGGGTCAGCTGGTTGATCGAAAAGCCAAAAGCCTTGATGAAGGCAAAGGTGCCGATCAGGGAGATTGGAATCGCCAGGCTGGGAACCACCGTGGCGCGCCAGTTCTGCAGAAACAGGAACAGGATCACCAGCACCAGCACGATCGCCAGGCCTAGGGCATCGGTAACCCCACTCACGGCCGACTCGATGAACTGGCCGATGTTGTAGATCTGCGTCACGGTGATCCCCGCAGGCACGGTCTGGGAGAACTGGTCCATCACCGCTACGACCGCTTCCGACACATCCAGCGCGTTGCTCTCGGGGGTCTGGAACACAGCCACGGTGATCGCTGGGTTGCCCTCAACGCTGACGGCCTGCTGGGCAAAGGTATTGAAGCCGTAGGTGGCCTGACCCACATCCCGGAGCCGCAGCAGGTTGCCCTGGGGTGACTTGCCCACGATCAAATCGTTGAGCTGCTCCACCGACATCAGGTTGCCGTTGTCGGCCACCAGGATCGGGTAGGCGAAGAGCTGGTCTCCTCCGGCTGGCGGGCCACCGATCAGACCGCCAATCGCAACACTGTTTTGACTCTTGACAGCATTAACGATCTGATCGGCGGTCAATTGGTTTGCCGTGAGCTTGTTGGGGTCAACAAACAGCCAGAAAGCTGGATTGCTGCCGCCCAACATGCTCACCTGGGCGACGCCGGGAACCCGTTCCAGTTGGTAATACAGCTGCTCATAGATGAGGCCATTGATATAAGGCGAATCAAACTGTCCCTCGGTTGAGGTCACCTGATAGGCCAGCAGGATCGAGGGCGTGCTCTGCATCACCGACACCCCCGTGGCCGACACCTGCTGAGGCAACTGGGGCATAGCCAGGGACACGCGGTTCTGCACGTTCACCTGGTCGATGTTGATATCCGTGTCTTCGTTGAAATAAACCTGAATGATGCTCTGCCCCGTGTTCGAGCTAGTGGAGGAGATGTAGGCGGCACCCGGCACACCGTTGATCTGCTGCTCGAGCGGATTGGTCACCGCCTGCTCGGTCACCACGGAGTTGGCCCCGCCGTAGTTGGCCGTCACCTGAATCAGGGGCGGCGCGATGTTGGGGAGGTTCTCAATTGGCAGGCTTGGGATCGCGATGATGCCCATCAGCACGATCAAAATGCTGCAAACGGTCGTCAGAACCGGCCGTTTGATGAAATTATCGGAGAGCGACATGGGTGATTCTCAGTTCACACCCGGCTGGGAGGCACCACCGGCCAGCTTGACCGGCATGCCGGTGCGCAACAGGGCGGTGTTGCTAACCACCACCTGATCGCCGGCCACTAGGCCCGAGATCACGGGATAGCGATTGTCCTGCAAGGTGCCGAGTTTCACCGGCATCTGCACCACGATCGGCGTTTCCGGCGGCAGAGCCTCCAGCTTCTGCTTCTGGGCTTCGGGGATCTGGGTGGAGGCCCGAATCTTGGCGAGCACCTGCTTGAGGCGGAAAATGCGGTAGACGAAGGGCTGCTGGGCCTGCATCATCACGGCCTGCACCGGCACCGAGAGCTGGCGGGTGCTGCCTGTGATGATCCGATTGCGAACGTACTGGCCGGTTTTGAGCTTGCCGGTGAGGTTGGGGAAGGAGGCCTTCACCAGCACCGTGTTCGGCGACGACTGGTTGCCGCTGATGCCGAAATAGGGCGAGATGAACACCACCTTGCCTGTGCTAATCACCGGCGGAGTTCCCTGGGACTTGAGCTCGACTGGCTGGCCCAACTGCACCCGGGAGGCCTGGGTGGCCGGCACATCCATCAGGGTCCAGAGATCGCTGTTGTCGACGATGCCGGTGATCGCCTGCCCTTGGCGGACGTAATCGCCGAGCTTGACGGTGTCGAGGTCACCGATCTCACCACTTATGGGAGCCGTGACGTATTTGTAGCCGAGATCCGCCGCCTTGGCGCGCGCCTGATCGCTGGCCTGAATTGCCTGGGTGACGTAGTAATCCCGGTCTTTGGTCGACACCGCGCCCTGGTCATTCAGGAAGATGTAGCGCTCCGCATTGACGCTGTCCTTGCGAGCCTCAGCCTTGGCCGCATCCAGGGTCGCTGTCTGCTGCACGTTGTCGAGCACCAGGATCGGCTGGCCCGCCTTCACCCGCTGCCCCTGGGTGGCCAGGATTTTGACGACCCGGCCATCCACCTCGGGACGCAGGGCCACGTCGGTGGTGGACTCCAGCTGGCTCATCACGTCGATCGACGGACTGAAACTGGCCTTACCGATGGTCTCGGTCTGCACGACCAGAGGCTGCCGGGCCACCGGCTTGGCGGCGCAGCCCACCAGCAACACACCCACCAAGGACAACGCCGGAACCGCGCGAACCACAAAAAATAGGCATGTAAAAAAATTATAGAGTTCATGGGAATTCGCCCAGTTCAGCGTCGACCCTGCCTCGCAAGCTGCACCGGAGCACCGTGGCGCAGGTTAAGAAGGCCAGCAGTGATCATCCGATCGCCTTTCTGAGCCCCGCGCTGCAGTGGATAGAAAGTTCCCTGCAGATCACCCAGCTGCACTGGAGTTTGCAAGGCAAACAGGGTGCCTCTTGGCAACCGTCGCAGCTCGGCGATGGGAGCCTTGCCTGGCCGCTGCTCCAGCTCAGCCAAGCTGCCCACTAAATAGATAAATGGCTGTCCTGCCAACCTGGTCACCGCGGTGAAGGGAACGGCCAACTCCTGGCGCCGATCCAGCACCAGCCGCGTGCGACTGCGCTGGCCATTACGCAAGCTGCCCCGCGGGTTAGCAAACGACGCCTTCACCAGCAGCGTCTGAGTTGGGGCGCTCACCCCCGGATCCACCGAGATCACCGGGCCCTCCGCCAGGGGCTGGGAGCTGGAGGCTGCCAGCAGCAGCACCCGCTGGCCCAGCCGAACACGATCGGCATAGGTGGCAGGTACGTCGATGCGAGCCAGGAGATTGGCGTTGCGGATCAAGCGGGTAATCGGCACGCCCGCAGCAATCACATCACCCTGCTTGACGCGCAAATCGGCCACCGTGCCGCTGATCGGCGCCCGCAGATCCTTGAAGGCGAGATCGGCTTCCCTGGCCACCAAGGCTTCGCGGGCAGCGATGTAGGCCTGGCGAAATTCATCGCGCTGCAGGGCACTGGCTGCACCCTGGCGAGCCAGATCCTGATAACGCTGGTAGTTGAGTCGGTTGGTTTGCATCTGAGCGCGCAGGCTGGCCACCTCAGCCCTTAGCTGGGCTTGGTCGAGCACCAGCAGCAGCTGGCCCTGGCGCACCCGATCTCCCTGACCCACCAACAATCGCTGAATGCGGCCCCCCGCCTGGGCCGCTAGATCCACCTCCTCCTCTGCTTCCAGGGTGCTCACCGTGTCGAAGCTGGCCTGAAATTCGGCAGTTTCCAGGCGCTGGTTCTGCACCACAGGTAGCCGCGGGGCTGGCTCGCGCCCCTGCTGACACCCCGCAACCAGGGCAGAGGCCACCGCCGTGAGAATCAAAAAGGGGGAAACAACTGGGCGGTGCATGGTGTGATGGTGGAACGGGCGCGCCGCGTGGCCGGAGCGTATCGCCGGCGGCCCGATGATGGACTCAGAACGGCGCTGCGGCGACCTCGTGAGCGACCTGTTCAGCCATCAACGCGACATCACCCTGGCCCGGGTAGCGCCCCTCGCCGACCGGCTGCGCCCCCGCAACCTTGATGACTTCGTCGGTCAGGAGTCGATCCTCGGTGTGGGACGCCTGCTAAGACGCGCCATCGCTGCAGATCGAGTCGGCAACCTGATCCTGCACGGCCCGCCGGGGGTGGGCAAAACCACCCTGGCCCGGATCATTGCTGGCAGCACCAGGGCCCACTTCAGCAGCCTCAATGCCGTACTTGCCGGCGTCAAGGATCTGCGGGCCGAGGTGGACGCGGCCCAGCAGCGCCTGGCGCACCATGGCCTGCGCACCACCCTGTTCATCGACGAGGTGCACCGTTTCAACAGTGCACAACAAGACGCCCTGCTGCCCTGGGTAGAAAACGGCACGGTGAATCTGATCGGAGCCACCACCGAAAACCCCTTTTTCGAGGTGAACAAAGCCCTGGTAAGCCGTTCGCGGTTGTTTCGCCTGCAACCGCTTGAGCCAGCACACCTGCGCCAGCTGCTGGAACGGGCCCTGCGGGATCCGGCAGTGGGCTATGGCGAACGCTCGATTGACTTAGCCGCAGCAGCGGCCGACCACCTGGTTGATGTGGCCGGCGGCGATGCCCGCAGCTTGCTGAATGCCCTGGAGCTGGCGGTGGAGACCACTCCTCCCGGTGCTGATGGCTCCATCAGGATCGATCTGACCATCGCCGAGGAGTCAATTCAGCAGCGGGCGGTGCTCTACGACAAGCAGGGGGATGCCCACTTCGACACGATCAGCGCCTTCATCAAATCGTTGCGCGGTTCCGATCCAGATGCGGCCCTTTTCTGGTTGGCCCGCATGGTGGAGGCGGGCGAAAACCCGCGCTTTATCTTCCGGCGCATGTTGATCGCTGCCGGAGAAGACATCGGCTTAGCCGATCCCCAGGCAGTGGTGGTGGTGGAAGCCTGCGCGGCCAGCTTC
>DAIQNM010000166.1:0-6407 GCA_036788375.1 Cyanobium sp. CTOTU6536
GCCACCAGCGGCACCCCCATCGCCAGGGCATCGAAGCCGGTGGTGGCACTGCTCCAGGGGGTGGCATCCAGGGCCACATCCAGGCGGTTGTAGGTGGCCATGTGCTCAAGCCAGCCGCCGCTGAAGGGAAGGAAGCTGATCCGCTCGCTGGCCACCCCACCGCAGCCAAGAAAGGCCGTGATCCGCTGCCGCACTGCCGGATCGCTAGCGGAGCGATATTTGATCAGCAGCTTGCTGCGGGGCAGGGCCCGCAGGGCCGCCAGCCAGTAGGTAAGGGTTTCCTGCCGCACCTTGGTGAGCTGGTTGAAGGAACCCAGCACCGGATCCTCTTCGCTGGCGCTGCTTTCGGCCGCAGGCAGGGAGGGATCCGGCCGGCGGGCCAGCCAGGCGCGGGGCAGGCGCCAGAGGCCCTCCACAAACTGGTGCGCAAAGCGCTCGGGCACCGTTTCCTGATCGCCGATGAACCAATCGATCGTGTCGAGCCCGGTGGTGGCGTGGTAGCCGATGTAGTGGCACTGCAGCGGCGCACAGCGCTCCGCCAGCAGGTCGATCGCGGTGTCGCGGGTGAAGCCGGAGGTTTCCACCAGCAGATCAAGCCGGCGGGAGCGGATCAGGCGGCGGGCCTGCGCTGCCGCCATGCCGCTGAGCAGCCAGTGGCGATCCACCCGGGCGGCCATCCACTCCGCGGTGGCATCGAAGCGCCGCGAGGCTGCAAACAGTTCCACCGCGAAGCGGCTGCGGTCGTAGTGCTCAAGGAAGGAGCCGAGGAACGATCCCACCACATGTTGACCGATCTCGGCCGAGAGAAAGCCGATCCGCAGCCGATGATCCGCGCCGCTCGTCGCCGGATCCTCGGCAGGCTCCACGGACCATGCCACTCCGGGAGGAAGCATCGAGCCCGGCGTCTGCAGGAAGCCGGCGTGCTTTTGAACCACAGCCCTCTGGGGCTGGTTTCGCACCAGGTTGCTATAGCGGGCACCCAGCTCCAGAGCCAAGGGGGCCAAGTCTTCGGAGCCGATCGAACAGCTGAACAGCTGGGCCTTATGAGCATCGAGGCAGCTGGGCTGCTCGTCGAGCAGCTGCTGCATCTCCCGCATTGATCCAGCCAGATCGCCCTGGCTGCGCAGCGCACCAGCGAGGTTGCAGCGAAGCTCCAGATCGCCGGGTGCCTGGCTCAGGCCGGTGCGGAAGTGCTCGATGGCGAGCCCGTATTCGCCCAGGTCGTAGTGGCAAACCGCAAGCATGTTGCGCGCCCGCACCTCGGCGGGATCGAGAGCCAGGGCCTGGGTGAACATCTCGATCGCCTGGCGGGTCTCCCCGAGGGCCTGCAGGGCCGCTCCGGCCACCACCAGCGGCTTGGCGTCGTCCGGCCGCTCGGCGATCAGCGGCAGCAGCTCGATCAGGGCCTGATCGGCCTGGCCCGCCAGCACCAGCGCCACGCTCACCTTGAGCCGCAGATCGCTCGGCTCCGGAACCTGGGCCAGGGCCAGGGCCAGGGCATAGCTCTCCCGCGCCTCCTCAAGGCGGCCCTGCAGGCGCAGCATCTCCCCCATGGCGAAGTGCTCCATCCCCCCGCTTGCCCCACCCAGAAGCGAGCGAAGCAGCTCCTCGCCGGCCTGGGCATCCCCCTGCTCGGCCAGCAGCATCGCCAGGTTGCAGGCGGCCTCGGGATACTCCGGGCGAAGCGCCAGGGCCCGGCGATATGCGGCGATAGCCTCCTTTATCACCGTCCTAGCGAAGGGATCGCTGCGCTCAGGCTGCGGGTCGCCAGATGAATCCGGGCCTGGCTCAGCCTTGGCCTGCTCGATCAGCGCCACGGCCAGATTGTTCCAGGCCTCTGCCAGATTTGGATCACCCTCAAGGGCCTTCCGGAAGGCCTCAATCGCCTCCGGCGTCCGGCCCAGCTTGTGCAGGGCCATGCCGCAGTTGAGCAAGCTGCGCGGATGCTCGGGCTCCAGCGCCAGCCCCCGCTCCAGCCAGCCCAGCGCTGTTTCCGGCTGATCGCGCTTTAGGGCAAGAGCCCCGAGGTTGCTGAACAGCCGCACATCGCTGCAGCCCTGCTCCAGCAGATCCGTGTAGAGAGCATCAGCGCGGGGAAGTTCCCCGGCTTTGATCGCCTCCAAGGCCTCGGCCAGGCGCTCGTCGAAGCCGGGGGTGAAGGCTTCCGCCAGCGGCAGGGATGGCCGGTCGGAGGGTTCGCTTGAGAAGGAAGGATCCAAACCAGTCATGTCTTGAGCCTCTATCTGGAGCAACGATTCGAGATCGAAATCATCGGGCTGCAAGGGGCCAATGGCACCCGCCACGCCGCGCTTCGGGGTCTCGGGAAGCCGGGTGGGGGGGAAGGGATCCACGGAACCCGCTGCACGTGCTCAGGCAGTTTGAAGCAGCCAACACCTGTGCAGCAGCAGCGGCCGCCAGCGATGCAGAAGTAATGTTAGTTCAATGTCAAGGCAAGGGGCGGTTATCTTGCCGAAAAAACTGAAGCAAGTCCCTCGCCTGATCAAACTGAATGTAGGCGGGAATGTTAGCACTTGCTGATGAGCACAGCCGGTAAAATGATGGCGAACAACAAACGAACCATTCCGGCAGATCCCAGCCCCAAAGGTCCAAGCCTTCCCATGCTCGCCCCTGGCTTCCTCCAAGCCAGCCGGGGCCAGCGCCGCCGAGCGCTATCTTTTCTGCCGTTTGCACAGCGAAGACGTGCAGGCCGCCGCCGTGGCCTACAACAAGGCCCACTGGGCCCTGCTCAACCTGCGCAGCAATCCCAACACCGATGAATTCCGCAGCGCCGAAGCCGACCTGGCCCGGGCGCTGGAGGGGCTGGAGGCGGCCATCCCGATCCGGATGCGGGGTGGGCTGGATCTGGTTCCAGATGCGATGCGCCAGTTCCAGAGCTGTGATCGCAGCAGCTTCGAGTGAAGCTAAGTGGCCTAGACTTTCAGCAAGTCTCGGTACCCAGCGATCGCGGCAGGGGCCAATTCAGGGCCTCAGCTCCTGATCGGCGAACACAAGCACATCGACATTGCTGAGCTGCACCGAAGCGTTGCCGCTACTGAAGAGCACGTAGCAGCTACTGTAGGAGCAGGGCTGGCTACTGGTGGACGAAGACTGCAGCGTGTAGGAGGAGCGGGCGTTTCGGAAATAGAAGATATTTTCCTTATTTGACTGGCTGGGCGGGGGGACAACGCTGCCAGTCGCCCCCTCAATACCAGGCACGTAATGGGCTGAATTTGTCCCAGAATAACAAGTAGTCGACTGGGCAGAACATGATGGATTAAAATACATATCAATTCCAGCGTTTAAAGGATTAGAAGCCGTACGTGCACTAAAACTCGTACTCGTAGTTACATCGCCAGACTGATTAATGGTCTTAATGGTCACATCCACATCACGACTGGTGGAATCACTGGCAACCGACCCGGAACCAGAATTGGTCACACTCAACGCTAGCGCCGCACTCGCAGGACTGCAGCTGACCAAGCCATCGAGAACAACCTGTGTAATATTTTGCCGGGAAGTATCTAGGTCGCCGTTGTCTTTATAAGCAGGACCGTTGCGGACTAGCGCGCAGGGGCCCGACCAAGGGCGATCACCAGTAGCGGGAACGGCTGGTGTAACTGAGCGGCTATTGATCGCAAAAACATTATAGCAGATGACCGTGTTTGGGGCCCGCCAGAGATAAAGTTGGTTGGAACCTTGGCAAGCATTACCCTGCCCCGTCGGCACACTATTATTGATTAGAATTTTACCGGCACTGCTGATCTCATCGCGCATCAGCGCCACGGCCCGGTTGAGGGAATCCTTGCTATTGAGATCCGTATTGATTGTTCTGGACACCTTCGTCGTCGACACCAGCAATGCCCCCCCGAGGGCCCCGAGCACGATCGAACCAAGGGCCACCCCCACCAGCAATTCCACCAGGGTGTAGGCCCCGCAGCGTTGGGCGGTAGCGGCGGAGCGGCTCAGGAGCTGCGGGAATCGGAGCCGGGCCATGGTTAACCGCTGCTGTAGGTGCAGGCACCAGAACTGCCGGTGCGCCAACCGGTGCGGATGCCCACCAGATCAAGAAACACACAGCGTTGCTGGCTGGTGCCGGAGGCGGAAAGATAAATCATTCGCGGCATGGCCTGAACTGTGACACCGGAGAGACTTTGGGAAGCGAGGGTACCGAGCCGCGTCAACGTAATGGCGTTGTTCAATCCCGAGAAGCTCACCGTCAGGCCAGAAACTCCGGAAACGGTCGCCAAATTCAGGCTGGGCTGCAGCGGAGGGTCATTGCATACATTAGTACCGCCCGCTGTGGGCCCAATCAGGGTGAGCGATGCGCCTGAAAAAGCGAGTTCACAGATCCCGCCCTCCCGTTGGGCGCGGGCGCGGGCACTCTGGAGGTAGCTGGCCAATTCGAGGCTGGCCTGCCGCAGCTTCTGTTCCTGCAGGAAGGCCGCCATGGTCGTAAAGGCAGCCCCGGACACAAGGCCGATCACGGCCACGATCACCATCAGCTCCACCAGGGTGAAGGCCCGCCCATGGGAGTGGCGATGGGGGATGGCGGCTCGCTTCATGGCAGGGTGTCGCACCAGGCGGCCGCCTCAATCAGCACCGAAGCCTGCCTGCTGAAGCGAAGCGAATCGGCCTTGCTGCCGGTTAACGTATAGAGAAGTTGGATGCGATTGGGCTGGGTGGTGATGGTGCGGGACACCTCAAGATCCGTGTCCACTGGGTCCAGTGGCAGGCTCTGCGCCCCCCCGGCAACCGAAATCGCGTAGGGACGGGCCGGTGTGGTGGTCACGCTGGAGGCATCACTCAGAAAGCTTTCGGCAAGGGTGCCATTGGCACAGAGATTGGCCGGGGGCTCGTACTCCATCTGGGGGGATACAAAATAACTGGTAGAGGCTTTGGTGATGGCGGCCGAAAGGTTGTAGGGCCCGCTGCGGAGCTTCCAGTAACGGGCGTAATCTCTGATCCAGTCGAGGTCGCGGCTCACCACGGCCTCCACTTTGGTGAGGCTGGTGGCTTCCGTGGAGATCGAGGCCTGGCGGATCAGGGCCGGCACAAGAAAGGCGATGGCCGATGACGCGATCGCCACGGCCACCAGAACCTCCAGCAAGGTCATGCCGGCAGTGGCATGGGGTTGCAGGCGCTTGGCCCGAAGGGTTCTGGTCATGGCTGCTGCTCCTGGGAGCCATAGCCGCGGTAGACGAAGCGGATCTTTTCAGGCTGATCGGTGCCACCTGGGAAGATTTCTGCCAGACCGATCGTTAACTCATTTGGCGCAATGGGTGCAACACTTGTTACTGTATTGGAAAGTGGCTGGATGTCGCAAATGAATCCCACCAAGCCACTAGGTAGAGTTGGCTGGGTTGAATCATATTGGAATTTTCCAGAAGGAAACCAAAGGAAAGCATTTTGGAGATTGATGGAGATGGTGTTCTGCAGGCTGATCTGCTGCTGATCACAAACTGCACCTGGGGCCTTTCCAAATAGCCGCAGCCGTTTCCAGTTGCCGATGGGGGCTGCGGCTCCCGTGCCCGAGCAGGTCGTCACTGCTGTGCTGCCGGAACTATCGGAGCAGAGATTGGCGTTGGGGAGAATCGTGAACGGGCTATTCGAGGGGTCATTGATGAAAATATTCACAGGCTTCGCCGCAACATCAACAACCATCTGAACTCCTACATTTGCACCCGTAGCTTTTAGGAGGGCTAAGGATGAAAACTGGCAAACAATCTGCGTGTCTGCCTGATTCCGACTGCAGCCGGTGGCCAGACCTGAAGCTGTTGAACTTGTATAGGGAAATTTGTTTACTCTATTGTCAAAGTTCTCTCCGTTACAAGAATATTCGCTACCATCTGCGCTATTTGTAGTCTCCAGATCACACGTCATAATTTCCCCGCTTATCACTTGAACGCCCAGGGTCTCCGCGGTGGGAAAGGCGGGAAAGCGCGTATCGCTGCCGGTCAGGTTGGCCTGGGTGGCGGGCCCTTGGAAGATCGTCCTTCGGAACACCGGCTCGGCCCGTCGCACCGACACCGTGCGCTTGAGGGTGAAGGTGGTCTGGTCGCCGCTGGGGCGTTGCGCCCGGCCCACCACGGTAAGGGTGGCCGTGCCGCCCCTGAGGTGGCCGAAGGTCGTGCCGGAGTCCGTGCAGCTATCGCTACCCAGGCTTTTCGGGGCCTCGTAGTCGGTCAGTTCGTAGGTGAGTTCGTAGGTGAGTTCGTTGGAGCCCGGCAGGCTGACGCTGCTTGAAGCCCCCGGGATCGGATTGGCGGCGGGAGCCGTGGAGGTATGGATGCGGTTGTCCCGAAGCTCTAAGTCGCTAACTGTGCCCCAATTTTTTTTGCAGGTCACCCAGAGATACGACTTGCTATCGCGGTTCATCTCGGCCACGATTTCAGTGAAGCCATATTCCG
>DAIQNM010000167.1:0-6401 GCA_036788375.1 Cyanobium sp. CTOTU6536
GACCAGGCCGGCCACGATCGCCGTGGCGCTGCTGCCCAGCCCGCGGGCCGGCGGCACCGCCAGCAGCACCCGGGCCTCGAGGGCCACCGGCTGCTCACCCGCCTCCCGCCACACCCGCTGGGCGGAGCGATAGACGAGGTTGTCGGGCCCGCCGCGCAGGTGACTGCCCTCACTCCCTTCGATGATCAGGTCAAATCGTTCGCCGCCCCCCTCGATCACCCGCAACTCGAAGCGGTTGCCCAGGTCGAGCGCTGCGCCGAGGCAGTCGAACCCAGGGCCAATGTTGGCGGTGGTCGCTGGCACATCGACCATCACGCCCTGGCCGATCCGGGGCCGCACCATCACATCCTTGTCACTGGGGTCAGTGTTGCAGCCGGAGGTCGCCTCCCGCCACGGAGCGGATCAGCCCAGCAGCATCCGGGCGCGACAGGCGGCGCTGAAGCTGCCCACCGCCGGATCGATGATCGCCTTGATCGGGATGGCGGAGAGGGTGGGTTCCAGCCGACCCTTGGCCTGAAAGGCCTGGTTGAATCGGGGCGAGCGCAGGCCATCGAGCAGTTTTGCCGCGGTGCCGCCCGCCAGCCAGATGCCGCCGCGGCTGAGGCTGGCCAGGGCTAGATCTCCGGCTACCGAGCCGTAGGTCCCCAGCCACAGATCGAGCACGTCGCGGCCCAGGGGGTCGCCCGCGGCAGCGGCGGCGGCCAGCGCCGCCGGCAGATCGGCCGATTCGCTGCCCACCCATCCCGCCGCTTGCCAGCGGCTGGCCTCGCCACAGAGGGGGTGATCCCCATCCGGGTGGCGCAGGGCCATCATCCAGCGCCCGACGTGGCCAAGCCCGGTGCCGCTGACCACCCGCTCGATCGAGAGCCGCTCCAACTTCAGATCCTGGCGGAGCCATTCGCGCAGCTCCCATTCCGCAGTGCTGCGGGGGGCGAACTCCCCATGGGATGCCTCACTCGCTACAGCCACAAGACCGTTGGGGGTGGGGATGCCGAAGGCCACCCCAAGGCCGGTGCCGGCCCCTAGCACCAGCAGGGGCGCCGATTCGATCGCCTCACCGGCCCGCACCTGGGCCAGTTGGGGGGGCTGCAGGTGGTGCAGGCCATAGATCAGAACGGCGAAGTCGTTGACCAACTCCACGCTGGCCAGGCCGCAGGCCTGGGCCAGGGCGGCCTCATCGAGTTGCCAGGGCAGGTTGGTCAGCCGGGCCCGACCCCCCTGCACGGGTCCTGCCACGGCGAGGCAGGCCGCTTCGGGCCGGGGATGGCCCTGGCCTGCCCCTTGCGAGAGGAAATGGCGCACCATCGGGGCCAGGTCATCCCAGTCGGCCGAGGGATAGCGCTCCTGCACCAGCAGCTCAGGGTGGGAGGCCCCGGCGGCATAGAGGCTCAGCAGGGTCTTGGTGCCGCCGATGTCACCGGCCAGCAGAGTTGCCATCGGGACATCACCGGCAAGGTCATCAGTCTGGCCTGGCACTGCAGTGGGCACCGCTGCCGATTCTGCCTCGCTCTCCAGCCGCAAAGAAGGGGCGACATCCTGCAGCCCTTCTGCCGTTCGGGGCGCCTCGGTCGGGTGGCATTTGGGATGGACTGGCTCAGGCGGCTGCGGCCGCTGGCTCCAGTCCGAGCGAAGCCCGCCGCTGTTGGTTGGCGGTGGTGGCCGCCGCCAGTAGCGCCTCAACCTCGACCAGTCCCAGTTCTCCCTGGCTGCGGCTGCGCAGGCTGGCCCCCTGGGCTTCGGCTTCCCGGGCACCGATCACCGCCAGCACAGGGATCTTCATGGTTTCGCCGTTGCGAATCAGCTTGCCGAGGCGATCGCCGCTGCGGTCGAGGCTGGCCCGGATGCCGGCCTGCTTCAACCGGTCCAGCAGTTGCTCAGCCCAAGGCAGCACCTCATCGGTGACCGGCAGCAGGCGGATCTGCTCAGGGGCCAGCCAGAAGGGGAAATCGCCGGCGTAGTTCTCGGTCATGATCCCGAAGAACCGCTCCAGCGAGCCGAAAATGGCCCGGTGGATCATGATCGGGCGCTGGCGACTGCCGTCGGCGGCCACGTACTCCAGGTCGAAGCGCTCCGGCAGGTTGAAGTCGAGCTGGATCGTGGAGCACTGCCACATCCGGCCGATCGCATCTTCGATTTTGAGGTCGATCTTGGGGCCATAGAAGGCGCCACCGCCCTCGTCAATCTTGTAGGCCCAGCCCTTGCGCTCCAGCGCCTCGATCAGCCCTTCGGTGGCCAGCTGCCAGACGGCGTCTTCGCCGATCGATTTCTCGGGGCGGGTGGAGAGGTTGATCTCGTAGTTGCGGAAGTCGAAGGTGCTGAGGATCGTTGCGGTGAGATTGAGCACCCGCAGGATCTCATCGCCGATCTGCTCCGGCAGGCAAAACACGTGGGCATCGTCTTGGGTGAAGCCCCGCACCCGCATCAGGCCGTGCATCACGCCGGGACGTTCGTAGCGGTAGACGGTGCCCAGCTCCGCCCACCGGATCGGCAGCTCCCGGTAGCTGCGCAGGGTGGAGGCGTAGGTCAACACGTGGAACGGGCAGTTCATCGGCTTGAGCTGGTATTCCCGCTCATCCACCTGCATCGGCCCGAACATGCTTTCGCGGTAGAAGTCGAGGTGGCCGGAGGTCTGCCACAGGCTGATGTCGGCCACGTGGGGGGTGTAGAGCAGCTCGTAGCCATCGGCAAAGTGGGCCTGGCGCCAGAAGTCCTCGATCAGGAGCCGCATGCGGGCGCCGCGGGGGTGCCAGAACACCAGGCCGGCGCCAGCTTCATCCTCGATCGAGAACAAATGGAGGTCGGTGCCGAGCCGCCGGTGGTCACGGCGTAGGGCTTCTTCCTTGCGGCGTTTGTATTCGGCCAACTGCTCGGGGGTTTCCCAGGCGGTGCCGTAAATGCGCTGCAACTGGGCCTTGGTTTCATCGCCGCGCCAGTAGGCCCCGGCCACGCTTTCGAGCTCGAAGGCCTTGGGATTGAGCTCGCTGGTGTTGGCCACGTGGGGCCCGGCGCAGAGGTCCCACCACTGCTCCCCGAGGGTGTACAGCGTGATTGGTTCCTGGATGCCCGCCAGGATCTCCAGCTTGTAGGGCTCGTTTTGGGCCTGGATCTTCGTTTCGGCTTCGGCGCGGCTGACCTCCAGACGCTGCAGCGGCAGCTTTTTATTGATGATCTTGATCATCTCTTTCTTGATCGCCTTGAGGTCGGCTTCGCTGAAGGGATCGGGGTTGTCGAAGTCGTAGTAGAAGCCGCTTTCGGTCCAGGGGCCAATCGTCACCTGGGCCTTGGGGAAGATGCTCTGCACCGCCATCGCCAGCACGTGGCTCATCGAGTGGCGAATGCGCAGCAGCTGGGGGCTCTCGCTTGTTTTGGGCAGGGTGATCGGCGGCTCGCCAACGGCCTGGGCGGATCCGGCCGTACCGGGTTGGGATGTCGGGACTTGAGGCGCTCCGCTGCCGGCTGCCACCAGGGGGCTACTGCTGGTGGAGGGCGCTGCAGGCACGGGAATCCGATGCACGAAACTCGGATCCTACGCAGGAGAATCCTTGGCGTGGCTGCTCTGGCGCCTTGCGCGAACCCCTCCCGACCCCCGCTGCCGCCCTGACGCTGCTTCGGCAGGAACGGCGCAGCGTCGCCGTGGCCTACCTCCTCTGGGCCCTGGCCTTCTTTGGGGTGCCCTTCGGCTTTCCCGGTCTCAACGGCATCCATCGCTTTTATTGCCGCAAGCCGATCAGCGGCAGCCTGTGGCTGTTCAGCTTCGGCCTGCTGGGCTTGGGCCAGCTAGTGGATCTGTTCCTGATCCCTCGCCTGGTAGAGCAGGCCAACCAGCCCCTGCTGCTGCAGGAGGCCCTGGCGGCAGGGGAGGCCCGGGGGCTGCCATCGCTGGAATATCAACTGCTGGCCTTGGCCCGCCGCAGTGGCCCCGAAGGCTTCACCCTCAATGACGCCCTGCTCGACCTGCAGCTACCGATCGGTCTGGACAGCGAGGGTGTGCGAGCGGAGATGGAGCGTCTGCTCCATGCCGATTTGCTCGATGTGGCCAATGATGAGCGGGGGCGGGTGATCTACCGCGAACCCTGAGGCCCGTGAAGATCGCGTGCGCCAGTGGCAGCACTCAGACCGGGCCAAGGGTCCGCTGACGGGCCAGTTCGTTGGCGTAAAAGCGCAGCAGCTCGTTGTGAGCCTTGACGGGTTGTCCGTAGTAGCTGCTGCCGGCGGTGGTCGGCAGAGAGGCCCATTCCGGCGAGAGCAGGCCGATCACCTCGTGGTTGAGGCCCTGGCGGTCGAAGCGGGCGAGGGCCCCGCGCTTCTCGACCAGGTAGAGGGCCGCTTGGTCCTGGCTGGCGGGTCGGAAGTCCCTCAGGCGCAAGTGTTTGGAGGCCTCCATCCAGGTGTCCGGCAGAAATTGATAGGCGCCGGCGGCGGCGCTTCTGTAACCCCGGCTCACCGTGAGCTCGGGGTGGCGGGCCAGGTTGGCGAATTGGCCACCACCAAAGAGCATTTGGTAGCCCTTGTGGCTCCCCCCGCTCCAGGTGCCTTCGGCGAAGCGGATCGTGTTGAGCAAGGCCCGGCGCTCTGCGGTGATGCGGTACGGGCCCTCCCCTGCCACCACGGGCACCGGGGTAACAGACGCCGCTACAACGGGTGATTGGAATAGGGCCATTGTGATCAGTTTGTGCTGCCCAGGCTCAGCGAGCAGGGCCAGCAGTTGGCTGCTCCCAGGGATGCGGCCCGTGGCCAGGGGCAAGGCCAGCACCAGGGCCATGCAGCACCAGTTCCCAAACCCTTCGGGCCCAGCGAACGGGGCCTTGGCTTTGGCGGGGCGGGAAGGGCGCAGCAAGGGCAGGAATTGCTTTGATCGCTACAACCTGCCCGGGCAGAGTGGAAGATGCCCATAGCCCGTGCACCGCCCTGGACAAATGCTGCGCTGTATGCGCTCTGGCCAGAGTCACGATGGACGGGTCCCGCTGATCCCAGTTGTCGCAGGCTCGTTGGCCTGGGTCCCAGGCTGGGATGGCAAGGTTGTCAGCATTTCGACACGGCAAGATTCCGATCAGCAGCGCTGATCAATGGGGCCGGAACCGTTCAGGGAAGCGGTGTTTAGGACGCTGCTAGGAATCCCAGGGCCTTGCGCACCCGCTCCAGGGTGTCGTGGGCCACACCGCTCGCCCGCTCCCTGCCTTCGCAAAGCACCTGCTGCAGGGTGCCCGGATCCCGCCGCAGTTCGCCGTAGCGCTCCTGTACGGGCCGGATCGCCTCCACCGCTGCCTCGGCCAGCAGGGGCTTGAAGGCTCCCCATCCCATGGCCCCGCATTCAGCCGCAACCGAGGAGCGACTCTTGCCGCTCAGCAGGGCGTAGAGGCCGAGCAGGTTGTCGGCCTCAGGCCGCTCGGGATTGCCGAATTCCAAGCCCATCACCGGATCGGTCTTGGCCCGCTTGATCTTCTTGACGATCAGCTCGGGGGGGTCGAGCAAGGTGATGCGGGAGCCCTCGTTGGGGTCGCTCTTGCTCATCTTGCTGCGCCCGTCGGTGAGGCTCATTACCCGGGCGCCCTCGCTGAGGATCAGGGGTTCGGGCACCTTCAGGATCGGCAGCCGCTCACCATCGGGGCCCTTCGGCGCGAAGCGGGCATTGATCCGCTGCTGGGCAATGTCCCGTGCCAGTTCGAGGTGTTGCTTCTGGTCTTCGCCCACCGGCACCCGGTCAGCGTCATAGAGAAGGATGTCGGCCGCCATCAGCACCGGGTAATCGAGCAGGCCCGTCGACACATCGGCGCCCTGCTTCACCGCCTTTTCCTTGAACTGGATCATCCGCTCCAACCAGTTGAGCGGGGTCACGCAATTGAGCAACCAGCAGAGCTCGCTGTGGGCACTCACATGGCTCTGTACAAACACGGTCGAGCGGGCCGGATCGATGCCACAGGCCAGGTAGAGCGCCGCCGTGGTGAGGGTGTCCCCCGCCAGCCGGGCCGGATCGTGGGGCACGGTGATGGCGTGCAGATCCACCACACAGAAATAGGTGTCGTGGCTGTCCTGGAGGGCCACCCAATTGCGGATCGCCCCGAGCCAGTTGCCCAGATGGAGGGCGCCGGTCGGCTGAACGCCGGACAGCACCCTTGGCCTTGCAGTGCCCATCGTGGTGGGATCAGGCCTCTGGTTCGGCCGCAGCGACGGCGTCGCCGGCGGCTGGAGCTTCGCTGCTGGGCTGCTCCAGAACGTCTGAAGTTTCAGGGGAGGCGGCGGAATCGGTGCCGGATTCCGATGGTTTGGCGTTCGCCTCGCCTGCTGTGGCCTCGCCAGCTGTGGCCTCAGCGCCGATATCCCCCTGGGAGGGGTCGGGCTCTTCCTGGCTCAGCACAGGCGCAGCTGGACGGCTGGGTCGGGCGAAGGGGTTGGCCTTGGCG
>DAIQNM010000168.1:0-6381 GCA_036788375.1 Cyanobium sp. CTOTU6536
GGCCCGCTCCAGCTGGAGCCGCACCTGCTCGAAGGCGGTGCCCCCCTCACTGCGGCGGGCGGCCACCACCTGGCGGGGCTCGATGGCGGCATAGATGTCGGCCCCAAAGGCCGGGTGGAGGGCCTGCCAGCGCTCCAGCGGCAGGTCCCGCAGCAGGGTGCCCTCCCGCAGGCAGGTTTTCACCAGCGAACCCACCAGCTGATAGGCCTCCCGAAACGGCACCCCCCGGACCACCAGGTAATCGGCCACATCGGTGGCATTGGAAAAATCACTGGCCACCGCCTGCTCCAAGCGGGCGGGCCGGAACTCCAGGCCCTCCTCAAACAGGATGGCCATCGCCTCCAGGCAGTCGAGGCAGGTGGCGACCCCATCGAACAGGGCCTCCTTGTCCTCCTGGAAGTCCTTGTTGTAAGCGAGGGGCAGCCCCTTGATCATGGTGAGGAGCCCCATCAGGTGGCCAAACACCCGTCCGCTCTTACCCCGCACCAACTCCGGCACATCGGGGTTCTTCTTCTGGGGCATCAGGCTGCTGCCGGTGGCGCAGCGGTCGGTGAGGGAAACGAAGCCGAATTCCTCACTGGCCCAGAGGATCACCTCCTCGCTCAGGCGGCTGAGGTGCACCATCACCAGACTGGCGGCGGCCATGAACTCCACGGCGAAGTCGCGGTCGGAAACGGCATCGAGGCTGTTGGCGTAGATGGCCTCGAAGCCCAGGGTGGCGGCGGTGTGGCGCCGGTCGATCGGCACCGGCGTGCCGGCCAGGGCCGCCGCGCCGAGGGGTGACACATTCACCCGGCGGCGCACATCGGCCAGGCGCTGGCGGTCGCGCTCGGCCATCTCGATGTAAGCCAGCAGGTGGTGGGCCAGGGAAAGGGGCTGGGCCCGCTGCAGATGGGTGTAGCCGGGGATCAGGGTCTGGGCATGGGTTTCGGCCTGGACCAGCAGGGCCCGCTCGAAGCGCAACAGGGCCCCATCGATGGCATCGATCCGGCCCCGCAACCAGAGCCGCACATCGGTGCCCACCTGATCGTTGCGGCTGCGGCCGGTGTGCAGCTTCTTGCCGAGGGCACCCAGCAGCTCGATCAGGCGCCGCTCCACGGCGAAATGCACATCCTCGGCCTCGATACCGGGCTGGAAGCTGCCGGCCGCCGCCTCGGCGCGGACCTGCTCAAGACCCTCCTCCAGGCGCTCGGCCTCCTCGAGGCTGATCACACCGCAGACCCCGAGCATGCGGGCATGGGCGATGGAGCCATCCAGGTCCTGCTGCAACAGGGCGATGTCGAAGCCGATCGAGGCATTGAACCGCTCGATCGCCGGATGGAGACCCTGCTCGAAACGATCGCTCCAGGTCGCCGCCGTGCCACCGGTCACACCGGCCGCGGCGCCGGAGGAGGCAGGGGTTTCAGCAGCCATGGGCAAAGGCCTTGAGCAGGCTTTCAGCTTGGCACCGGAGCGCCGGGCAGCCAGCCGATCGCGCTCAGAATCGCGCTCAGAACGGGGGCAGGGAGGGCAGGGGCGGCAGGGAAGGCAAGCTCAGCTCCTCCCGCACCTTCAGCACCACCATGGAGGCATCGTCATCCAAGTGGCGATCGCTCCCCACGAACCGATCGAGCCGGGCGAACAGCTGGTCGAGGATGCCCTGGGCGCCAAGGCCGGAGCCGCAGGCCGCCTGGAGGGCCCCCACCAAGCGCTCCTCATCAAAACGCTCGCCCCCAAGGCCGCTGGCTTCGGTGACGCCATCGGTGTAGTAGAGGAGCACATCCCCCGTTTCGAGCACCACCTGGCCGCAGCCATACTCGGCCTCGCTCTGCAGGCCGATCAGCAGGCCCGGGGTATCGAGCCGCTCCACCTGGGCGCCCTGGCGCCGCCAGACCAGCGGTGGGTTGTGGGCGGCATTGGCGAAACGGAGCCGGCGGGTGCGGGGGTCGTAATCGGAATAGAAGAGGGTCACGAAGCGGTGGGAGTGGGCCAGATCCTCCTGGGCCAGCTGGTTGAGATCGTGGAGGATCCGATCGGGCGGCAAACCGCTGAGCACCTCAGCCCGGAGCATGCCGCGCAGCAGGGTCATCAACAGGCCAGCGGGGACCCCCTTGCCCATCACATCGCCCATCACCAGGGCCCAGCGGCCCTGCTCGCGGCGCCGACCGATGGCCTGGGGGCGGGTGGGAATGAAGTCGTAGTAGTCGCCGCCCACCTGGAAAGCGGGCCTGCAACGGGCCGCCAGCTCCACTCCATCAATCGTGGGGCAATGGTCCGGCAGGAGCTGGGCCTGGATTTCGGCGCCGATGCTCAGCTGGCGGTCGAGCCGCTCATGGCGGCGCATGTCCTCCTGGAGCAATTCGTTCTCCAGGGCGACGGCGGTGAGGTCGGCCACCAACTGGAGATGGCGGCGGTGCACCTCGCTCCAACTGAACCCGCGGCGGCCGCTAAACACATAAAGTCGGCCGCGCTGCCGATTGCGGGCGACCACCGAGGTGGCGACCACCCGGGCGGGCCCCAGCAAGCGATGCAGCAGGGGATCCAGCAGGGCCGCCACCGCCCCATCGCCGGACTGGCCCTGGAACTGGCTGTCGCTCAGGGCGGCGAGTTGGCGCAGTAACTCCCCACAACGGTCGCCGGGGCTGGCCTGCAGCTGCTCCCGCCAGAGCCGGCCATCGGGGTGGAACACCACCAACACAGCCCCCTCCGCCTCCACCAGACGGGAGGCCACCACCGGCACCAGCTCCAGGAAGCGGTTGAGGTTGGTGAAACTGCGCAGAGCGAAGGCCAGGGAAGCCAGCAACTCCTGGTTGCGGCGCTGTTCCCGGTTGAGGCTGTCGAGCAGCTGCCGCACCGATGCCGCCGCGGTGATGGCCTGCCCCGGCTGGGCTGGCATCGCCAACGCTGCGGTGTCGGGAACGCCAGCGGCATGAGCCCTTTCGCCCGATCCGCCGCCGCCGGGCAAGCCGGCTGGGGGAAGGGGCCCGCCAGCTGGGGATGGGGCGGTGGGACCAGCAGGGCGGCGGGGCGGCGGGCTGCCCACGGAGCGGCCGCAAAGGACCCGAAACGTAGCAACGTCGGACGGGTTCGTCGGCCCAACCGACCGCCCCCTGCCGGGCACAGGGCGCTGGGCCCCACCCGGGCGCCAGCAGCAAGCCCCACCTAGGGTTTGGCCGCAAGCTTCGATTCACCCCATGGGCCTGAGCGTGGAGGCGGCCGAAGAGGTGCTGGTGCCGCTGGCCAGGGCCACCTCCCTGCTACTCGAAGGCCTCTCGGTGCTCACGGTGCTCACCGGGTTGCTCACCGTCTGGCGCGACGCCCTGCCCCGGCTGGGCCTGAGGTTCCCCCTGCGCCCCTCCAACCGGGCCCGCCTCACCTTCGGCAGCTGGCTGGCCCTGGCGCTGGAATTCCAGCTCGGCGCCGACATCGTGTCGACCACCGTGAGCCCCTCCGAGCAACATCTGCTCCAACTCGGAGTGGTGGCCCTGATCCGCACCTTCCTCAACATCTTTCTGGGCCGGGAGATCGAGGCGGAGCGGCGCCACGAAGAACGGCAGGAGCGTCGTCGGGAGGAGGGAATCGGGCCGTGAACAACGCCGCACGCGACCGCCTGCCAGCCGAGAGGCCAACCAACACCAACGGCTCCCAGCTCCGCCCCCCCGGACGGCCACCGGCCCGGGACATGGTGTGGGTCCCGGGCGGCAGCTTCCGGATGGGCTCCGACCACCATTACCCGGAGGAAGCCCCGGCCCATGGCGTGCAGGTGGATGGCTTCTGGATCGACCGCACGGCGGTGACCAACGCCCAATTTCAGAAGTTCGTGAAGGCCACGGGCCACATCACCCTGGCGGAATTGCCCGCCGATCCAGCGGCCTATCCCAACGCCCTGCCCGGGCTGCTGCAGCCGGCCTCGATTGTGTTCGTGCCGCCACCGCGGCCCATCGGCCAGGGCGATCCCTATCAATGGTGGCAATACATCCCCGGAGCCAACTGGCGCCATCCGGAGGGGCCCGGCAGCTCGATCAAGGGCAGGGAGCAGCACCCGGTGGTGCATATCACCCACGCCGATGCCCTCGCCTACGCCGCCTGGATCGGCAAGGCGCTGCCCACGGAGGCGGAATGGGAGCGGGCGGCCTGGGGGGGCCTGGAGGGGAAGGAGTTTGCCTGGGGCGAGGAGCTCCATCCCGGCGGAAGGATGCTGGCCAACACCTGGCAGGGCGATTTCCCCAACCACAACAGCCGCGCTGATGGCTGGGAGCGCACCGCACCGGTGGGCTGCTATCCAGCCAATGGCTTCGGCCTGCTCGACATGATCGGCAACGTGTGGGAGTGGACCGACGACTGGTATCAGGAGCACGGGGCCCGGCTGGCGGCGGCGCAATCCGGCGGCGGAGCCCGTCAAGAACCGGACAACGGGTCAGACAACGGGCCCGAAAGCAGCACGATCGCTAGAGCGAACGGCCCGGCGGATCCTCGGCCGCAGGGCTGCTGCGCCAGCCTGCGCAATCCCCGCGGTGCGGCGGATGCCGCCGCCAGCATCGATCCCAGCTCCCAGCACGGCTCGATCCCCCGCAAGGTGGTGAAAGGGGGCTCCTTCCTGTGCGCCCCGAGCTACTGCCGCCGCTACCGGCCGGCGGCGCGGATGGCCCAGGGGATCGACACCTCCACCTGCCACCTCGGCTTCCGCTGCGTCGTGCGAGCGATGGCGGCCGCCTGAACGGGTGGCGGGCTGATCACGGCCCTAATCGACGGGGCCAGATCCGGCGACGACGGCCGATCTGGCGAACCGCTCCAGCAGGTTGGCATCCCGGAACCGCCGCATCACCTGGGAAGGACGCTCGCCATAGCGGGCCAGGAAATCGCGGCTGAAGGAGCCCTGGCAGAGGTAGCCGCAGGCTTGAGCCACCTGGGTGAGGCCGGCGGAGGATCCGGGTTGCTCCAGCAGGGCCCTGGCCTTGGCCAGCCGCTGTTGGCGCAGCCACTGCATCGGGCCGCAACCAAAGCGCTGCTTAAAGGCATATTGAAGAGCACGACGGCTGTAGCTGCTGCGCTGCTCCAACTCCGAAAGACTGATCGGTTGATCGAGATGGGCCAACAGCCAATCCACCAGTTGCTGATGCAGAAAGGGCTCGTGAACTGGCGCTGCAGCCGTAGCCAGATCGAGCAGATCGGGCACCAGGAGCATCACGATCAACCGACGGATCAGGTCATCAAGGCGCAGCATCGGGTTGATGGCTCCACCCGTCAGCAAGCAGCGCTCGGTGTAGGCCATGGTCTCCATCAGCAGGTTGTGGAGGCGATCGGTGCGGGGATCGGCCCGACGGCTCAAGACGGCTGGTCGCTCCAGGGCGGTGCGCAGCGGCAGGAGATCAAAACCGGGGCCACCGATGGCATGGGCCACCGGCAGCAGAGAATCGGGTGAAAAACTGATCACCACACCCGAGCACATCGTGTTGACCACCTTGATCTTGGCCTGGGAAGAAGGTATAAAAAAGCAGGAGGAGCGCATGGTGTAGGTCTGTCGCTCGATCGTGAAGGCGTTGATGCCCGCCACATAGGGCAAGATGATCTGAGCCTCACACTTTTGCTCCACCTCTCCATCGATGCCGGAGCCCCAGGTGCCGAGCAGGGTGAGATCGCCGAGGCGAATGAAACCTGAATGGTTAATAAAGGGCTGATCACGCTCCGGATGGTCCCAGCGGTGAACATGGAAGGGCAGAAATGTGCCCACAACATTGCCGTGGCCAGAAGGATCACTCGATGCCAGGGAAGCCCCTGGCAACTTGATAAAGGGCAGTGATCCAATGCTCTCAGCGAGCCCGGCAGGCATTGATAACAAACATTTATAGATCCAACCTTAGAAAATCGCGGGCTTTTTGCCAACCAGATCAGCCAAAAACGCAATGGCTTGCTGAAAGCGCAATGTGGCCGTGCGCTGGGGCCTGTCAGCCCAGGCTTTGATGCCGCTCAGAACTGGGCTGCGGTGGGATGGAAACGCGCCGGGCCCGGCAGGATGCGAATTCGGACAGTCGGCCCGAGGCCAGAACGGCCTGCCCTCGCTACGGTCCCGTCAGAGCCTCCCTCCTGCTCCGATGCCGCTCAACGAATACAAGCCCGGTGCCGCTTTCCCCGGCGTGATCGGTCGCACCGCCGATGTGTCGAGCCCCGCCTGGCCGATGCCCAACCGGGCTAAGGAGGGGGCCCCCAACGTGCTCTACCTCGTGCTCGATGACACGGGCTTCGGGCAACTCGGTTGTTATGGCAGCCCGATCGCCACCCCCAACCTCGACGCCTTGGCGGCCGACGGTCTGCGCTTCAGCAACATGCACACCACGGCGCTCTGCTCACCGTCGCGCTCCTGCATGCTCAACGGCCGCAACCACCACTCCAACGGCCTGGCCT
>DAIQNM010000169.1:0-6353 GCA_036788375.1 Cyanobium sp. CTOTU6536
AATTGGAGCAGGCCATGCCCGGCTCCCTAACCGTGGCGAAGGAATCCGCGATGGCGGCCCAGCCAGCGGCGGGTCTGCGGCTGTCGAACCTCACGGTGAACCACCCCGGCGGCGGCCGCCCCTTGGTGGAAGACCTCAACCTGGCCCTGGCGCCTGGTGAGCGGCTGCTGATCACCGGGCCGAGCGGATGTGGCAAAACCTCCCTGCTGCGGGTGCTCTGTGGGTTGGCGGCAGCGGCCCAGGGCCAACGGCAATGCCCCCCGCCGGAGCAGACCTTGGTGCTCCCCCAGCAACCCTTCCTTCCCCTGGGCAGCCTGCGCGACCAGGTGCTCTTTCCAGGACCGGCACCGGAAGAGGCGATCGCAAGCGACGGCGCTCTTCGAGGCTTGATGGTGGCGGTGGGACTCCAGGAGCTGGCCGACCGGCCCGGGGAGCTGGCCCAGGAGGCCGACTGGAACCGGGTGCTCTCCGGCGGTGAGCAGCAGCGCATCGGCTTTGCCCGCCTGCTGCTGCGTCAGCCTGCCCTGGCCGTCCTGGATGAGGCCAGCAGTGCGCTCGATCTGGCGGCGGAGGCGGAGCTCTATGGCCTGGTGATGGCGACCGGGGCCATGGTGGTGAGCGTGGGCCACCGGCCGAGCCTGCGGGCCTTCCACCACTGGGAGCTGCAGCTCAGCGGCCATGGCGCCTGGCGGCTGGAACCGCTCCGCCGCCTCACCTGAAGCAGGCCCAGCCCAGAATGGCGGCCCCGACCCGCGCATGATGCCCCCACCCAGCGAGCAGAGGTTCCAGGCCCTGATCAGCCAGTTCGAGCGCACCCTCTCGATGCTCCTGGCGGTGCTGCTGGTGGTGGTGCTGGCCGCCACCACCCTGCAGCTGCTGGTGGCCACCGCCCAAGGGCTGGTGCAACCCCAGCAGGACTGGCTGGGCAGCGGACTTCTGACCCTGCTGGATCGCCTGCTGTTGCTGCTGATCGGCCTGGAGGTGCTCCAAAACCTCACCGCCTATCTGCGCGACCACACGATCCAAACCGAACTGGTGGTGCTCACCGCCCTGACGGCCGTGGCCCGAAAACTGATCGTGATGCCCCCCGGTCACGACAAGGATCCCGTCAACTTGATCGGCGTTGGGGTGGTGATCCTCTGCCTGGCAGGGGCCTACCAGCTGCTCCAGTACCGCAGACCCCCCCGCTGAGCCGGGCCCCTTACGGCGGATGCCAGGCCAGCGGAGCGGCCTAACCTTCAGCCCGCCGGCGGCGCGGCCCAGGGCAGGATGCCCGCCAGGCTGAGCAGGAGTGCTCCATTGATCACCACGATCGCCGTGGCGCTGAGCCAGGCCAGCAGCCTCTGCCAAGCCGGCGCCCGCAAAGACCCCATCAGGGAAGGCTGACTACAGAGCCACACGAGCGGAACCACCGCGAAGGGCAGCTGCAGGCTCAGCACCACCTGGCTGAGCACCAGGAGGGAGCCGGTGGCCTGATCCCCCAGCAGCAGCACCGTGGCCAGGGCCGGAACCAGGGCCAGGCTGCGGGTGAGCAGGCGGCGCTGCCATTGCGGCAGGCGGATCTGCAGAAAGCCCTCCATCACCACCTGGCCCGCCAGGGTGGCGGTGAGGGTGGAGCTCTGGCCCGCCGCCAGCAGGGCGATGCCGAAGAGGAGGCCGGCGGCGGTGGTGCCCAACAGCGGGCTCAGCAGGCGGTGGGCTTCGGCCAGATCGGTGACCGGCGCTCCAAAACGACCATGGAAGCTGCCCGCAGCCAGCACCAGGATCGAGGCATTGACCAAAAAGGCCAGGCTTAGGGCAATCCCCGTATCGAGGTTGGCGTAGCGCAGGGCCAGCCGCTGGGATTCCGGCCCCTCCGGCCATTGGCGGGTCTGGACCAGGGCCGAATGGAGATAGAGGTTGTGGGGCATCACCGTGGCCCCGAGGATCCCCGCCGCCAGATAGAGCTGGGCGCCATCGCCGAAGGTGGAGAGGCGAGGCACCAATCCGCCCAGTAGGGCAGACCCATCGGGGCGGAGCAGCAGCATCTCCACGGCGAAACAGGCCCCCACCAGGGCCACCAGCGCAATCACCAGGGCCTCCAGCCGCCGGATCCCAAAGCGTTGAAGGCCCAACAGCAGCAGGGTGTCGAAGGCGGTGAGCACCACCCCCCAGGGCAGGGGCAGGCCAAAGAGCAACTGGAGTGCCACCGCGGTGCCCACCAGTTCGGCCAAATCACAGGCCACGATTGCCACCTCGGCCAGCAGCCAGAGGGGCAGGCGCAGGGCCCCAGGCAGGTGGCGCCGGCAGGCCTGGGCGAGATCGAGGCCGGTGGCGATGCCGAGGCGGCAGCACAGCGACTGCAAGAGCACCGCCATCAAGCTGGAGAGGGCCACCACCCAGAGCAGGCTGTAGCCAAAGGTGGAGCCTGCCGCCAGGTCGGTGGCCCAATTGCCCGGATCCATGTAGCCCACCGCCACCAGGTAGCCCGGGCCGACCACCCGCAGGAAGAGGCCGAGGCCTCCGGCACCGATGGGGATGGTCACACCGCGCCCGCCCAGGGCGCTGGCATCCCTCACGGGGGTGGCCGGGGCGGGGCGAGAGGCCACCTCCTTAGAGGCTCGGCGCGGTCCTGAGGGGGGAGGCATCAGCACCGATCGAAGGCGGAGCTGTTCCCGCCAAGCTTGGGCAGGCTAGGCAGGGGTCCAGCCCATTCAGGCCCCAGCCTCAATGGGGGGGCCACGGCGTTGGGAGGGCAGGCGAACGGCCGCCATTTCCAGCGCCTCCAGCGAAGTGGGCCGCCCGTACAACCAGCCCTGCCCACGCCGGCAACCCATCGCCAGAAGCATGTCGCGCTGGCGCACGGTTTCAACACCCTCGGCCACCACATCGAGGCCCCGGGAGAGGAAAACCCGCACGAATTCCTTCAGCAGATCATGGCAGCGGCTGTCGTGGACCATGGCGGAGACGTAGGTGCGGTCGATCTTGACCTGGTCGATGGGCAAGGCCGTGAGCCAGTCGAGGCCGCCATCGCCAGTGCCGAAATCATCCAGGGCAATACTCACCCCCACCTCCTGCAAAGCCCGCAGCAGGGGGGCGGCCCGCTCCTTGAGCTGAAACAGCTGGGTCTCACTGATTTCAAGGGTGAGGCCCACCGGCGATACGCCAGCGCGCTTGGCCTCGCGAACGATGTCGCCCACGAGCGAACCTGCCTCCAGCCGGGCGGAACTGAGGTTGATCGCCAGGCCCAGGTTTAGGCCGCTGCGGCGCCAGCGCCGCAGCGTATTCATCGCTTCGCTAAGCACCCAGCGGTCGATGGTTTTGATCTGGCCCGTGCGCTGGGCCATCGGAATGAAAGCCTCCGGAGGTAGCACCTTGCCACTTTCTTCCAGGAGCCGCACCAGGGCCTCGGCACCCAGCACCCGACCGGTACCCAGGTTGACCAGGGGCTGATAGTTGAAGAAGAGGCCCCCCATCCGCAGGGCAACCTGCAGCTGTTGGCGGAGAGAGAGATGGTCGGGATCGGCCCCTTCCTCCTCTGCCACCAGGGGCCATTCGTGGAGCAGAACGCCATCGCCGCCATCCCGCTTCACCTGCTGCAGGGCCCCCTCGGCGGCATCGAGCAGCTCGGGCCCACTCAACGCCCGCCGGCCGGAGGTGGCCACCCCGCAGCTCACCGTGATGTCCAGCGGCTCCCCTTTCTCCAGCCAGGGCTGGGCCATGCAACGGCGCAACCGCTCGCCCAAGAGAAAGGCATCGCCATCGGTGCCCACATGTTCGGCAAGGACGAAAAACACATCAAAACCGGATCTTGCCAACACATCCCCTCCGCGCAGGCCAAGCTGCAGGCGGCGGATCGCCTCCAGCACCAAGCGGTCGCCAGCGGCGGAACCGAAGGCTTCGGTGAGCTCCCGGAAGTCATCGATGTCGACCACCAGGACCGCCAGCTGGCTGGGGGATCGCTGGATCCGATCCACGGCCTGGGCCAGGCTGTTCGCGAAGGAGCGACGATTGGGAAGGCCGCTGAAGGGATCGGTGAAGGCCCTGAACAGCACCTCCTCCTCGCTGGCGCGGAGGGCCACCACGTCCCGCAGGCTGAGCAGCCAATGGGCGCCGCTGGCCTCCCCAACGTCAACCGGAGTGCTGCGCAGTTCGACCACCACCGAGCCACCGTCCTGGCGATGCAGCGGCAGGTCGAACTGCTCCGGCCGGCGCGAAGCCAGGGCCAGATCGAAGCGTTGCCGGTCGGCGGGGGAAGTCTCCGCCGCCAACAGCCGGCTGGGGTGCTGGCCGAGCAAGTGGGACAGGTCGTCACCCGTGAGCTGGAGGGCGGCAGGGTTGGCCCAGAGGATGAAAGGGCCCTGAGGTTCAAGCCGTTCGGCGCTGATCAACAGCAGGGGGTCGGGCACGGCGGCGAGGAGGGCACCGAGCAGTTGGAGCCGGCCATCCGGTCGCTCCGCAGGATGGTCGGGGGGAAGCAGGGCAACACCGAAGCCCCCATCAAAGGCAAAAACCCGGCAGGCCACTTCGCCGTCGCCGAGAGGCACGGAGCAGGCTTGGGGTCCTTCGACCAGCTGGGGAGCCAGCCCCTCCAGGGTCTGTTGGAGGGAGGGCCACAATCTGCCTAGGGGATCTCCGGGAGCCGCGTCGACCGCAGCGGGAATGCGGGCCCTGGCGGCGTCATTGAGATCCAACAGCTGGTGGTCGGAGCCCACCAGCAGCAACGGATCCCCAGGAAACCAGAGGAAGCCAAGCGGGGCCGCCCGATCGGATCCAGGGGTCGACGGCATTCCGGAAGGGCCGCTGTTCATCCTTCGGAAGCTGATGGCCCGAAACTAGCGACACGCGGCCGATCAGGCGAGGGGCCTTTGCCGGAGGGAAGCAGGGCCTCGCCCAGCAGCGCCTCCGGCGGCCCTGGCCGACCAAACAGCCAACCCTGGCCGATGCCGCAGGCCATCGCCAGAAGCGCATCGCGCTGGTCGATGGTTTCAATCCCCTCGGCCACCACCCGGAGCCCCAGCTCCTGCAACATCCGCACAAAACCCTGGACCATCAGGCGGGTGAGGGAATCCTGAACCAGCGGGGTGATGGAACTGCGGTCGATCTTCACCACATCGATCGGGATGCGACTCAGCCCGGCAAGACTGGATTAGCCCGTGCCGAAGTCATCCAGGGCGATCGTCAGCCGGGCCTGCCGCAGCCTGGTGAGCTCCATCACAGCGCGGGCCTCAAAGCGGATCGGAGGAGGGAGCGTTCGCTGGCGCAGGTTTCGGGACCCTGGAACAGGCGGGGACTGCGCCCCAGCACCTCCTGCAGCCAGTAGGCGCTCTGCCGCAGCATGGCGTCGTTGGCGTCGAGGATCACCGGCCCTAGGAAGCACTCGAACCCAGCCCATCGATGCCCAGCTCACTGGCGGGGAAGGCCTCCAGCAGTTCGGCCCCACCGACGCCATGGCTCCAGATCTGCACATCAGCGTCGGGCGGACAGGCGAAGCTCCAGTCTTCAAAGGGGAAGATCACTTTCTCGTGAAAAAAGGCGTCCGGCCCCACACAACGAAGAATCACCATCCGCTCGCTGCGATTGCTGTAAAGACAACCAGTCCCAAGGTCCGAGCGGGCGGGGTCCATGGGAAGGGCAGACGCGAGTGGATTCAGCATCCCCTCCGCTGCGGGCGGGAACTGTGTCGAGAGCCACCAACGCTTGGCACCTCTGCGCAGCAAAACGATGCAGATCCGCGCGCCGCGAATCGGATCCAAGCCCGGTTGGCATTCAGGCCTGGAAAACCGTGATGTTGGCGAGTTCGCCGTAGGAGGCTTCGGCGCTGGAATCCACCCGGAAGGCCGTCCAGGTGGCAAAGGGCTCCGCCTCACTGCCCCGCAGCGGCCAATCGATGCGACGGCCATTCAGGGTGAAACCCACACAGGTGAGGGCCAGGTCATCGGCCATCAACGACCAGAGCACATGCAGATCGGCGCGCGCAAACGTGGGGGGTTCCTCCAGCAGAACCCGTTCCGGCAGAAACCCCGGCAGGGTTTCGACCCGGCGTTGGTTCTCCCAGCCCAGGTAGGTGCCGTCTTCGGTGGGATAAAACCAGCAGGTTTCGTTTTCGGCCTCCCGCAGCGCAAAGCGATCGAGGCAGCGGATCGAGCGGATCGCCAGGGCCCGCAAAGGGTGGCCTAGGGGCTCCGTTGGGCCGGCTTGACGGGGATCCCCTTCGACCAGGTAGACGCCGATCCAGTCGGAACGGGGATCGAAATGGGGAACCAGCGCATCACAGATCAGGCGGCGGCGCCCACCCCCCTCTTCGCTCTGAGCAGCCGCTGGAGGGGGGGAGAGGAAGGGGTCGTGGCCGGACGCATCGGCCCGGCCATCAG
>DAIQNM010000170.1:0-4529 GCA_036788375.1 Cyanobium sp. CTOTU6536
TCCCAATTTCTACATGACTGTTCAGCCCCGCTTGCTGCTCTGTTTCTCCACCTTGTTGGGTAGGGTAACCAGAGAGCAAGTGACTTAAGCAGTTGCCAACCATCCGCAAGGGTGGTTTTTTTATGTCTTGTTTGGCTGGTTGGCTTGCCCCTGCCGTGCTTCCTGGGGCGTTCGGGGGTGGGCATAATGGCCAGGAAATTGCCCAGGGTGACGGAGAGCTCTTCAACGAGATACTCCGGCCCCATGGGCAGCTAGCCAACAGCAAGGTGCACTGCTCTGCGCTACTTCAATGGCCCCTCAGCGGCGATCTCCTGCATCTTCTGGCTGACATGGGGCCAGTAATCCTTTCATCGTGACCCTGATTTTGCTTTTGGGTGTGGCGCTTGCTCAACTCCTTCATTGAAGCCTTCGCTAAAGGCGGTAGCCCTTTTTTTTGTGGTGCTCGCCTAGGGCTAACAATGGACTTATTGCCAGGAAACTGGTGCACTTCCATTGGTGTAGATGCTGACGTTGGCGTAGGTTTCGGTGGACGGATAGGGGCCCGCATCGGTTTGGGGGTTTCCGGTTCGTCTGCTGAACAACAGCTTTAAACCGGCGGAATCGGCGGCTTCGAGTTCGGCCAGGATATCACTGACGAAGAGGATGTTGGTGGGTTTGGTTTGCATGGCATCGCTGATTTGGCGATAACTTTCAGGGTCTTGCTTGGCCCCGGTGCGGGTGTCGAACCAGTGGCTGAAGAGGGGCCTCAGATCGCCTGCAGAGCTGTGTCTGTAGAGCAATTGTTGGGCTGCCACGGAGCCCGAGGAGTAAACGGCTAGCACCAGACCCTGCTGATGCCATCGCTGCAGTGCCTCTGGTACGTCCTCAAACAGCGGTCCTTTGAGCTCGCCGCTGCGATACCCCTCCTCCCAGATCCAACCTTGCAGATCCTTCAAGGCCGTGACTTTACGGTCGTTTCGGATCAGCCACTGCAAATAGGGCTCCACCGGGGGCGGCTGCCCTGGATCCCCTTTGTCTTGGCCCTGCTTGAGAAGGGCTTGGGCCTCCGGGTGGGGATCGGCATTCCAGAGGGCTTCCACCTCGGCCACCAGTTGCTTAACATTCGCTTCAGCGCCATGGCGCATCAGATAACTGCCCAAGTGCTCCTGGGCGTAGGGGAAGAGGGTGGCGGCCACAAAGCTCACCGGGCAGGTGGTGCCTTCGATGTCGAGGAGAACATGGCTGATGCCATCAAAGACCGGGCTCATTCTTGTTTTGCCCCTTCTTCGCCTCTGCCGCCGAGCAGGGCCTGCAGCTGCAGCTGGCGCCAGTGCTGCTCCAGCAGAAATTCATGGATTTCGAGGTGGCGTTTCGCTTCACCCAGATCCTTCCCCCAGGCGTAGAGGCCATGGCCTGCGATCAATAGCCCGTGGGGTGCCTGCCCCAGATGGGGCGAGGCAGCCTTGCTCAGACGGGCCAAATCCTGATCGTTGGCTAGAACAGGAACCTTCACCACGGTTTGGTGGGTGCCCACCCCAGCGAGACCTTTGAGCATCTCCAGATCACGGAGATGGAGGTAGGCCACCGAGGCTGTCTCTCTACATGCACGCTCTGTCGATGCATGGTCTATGGATGCAATTTCAACGGATGCAGTCTCTGGATCCTCGTCAGCAAGCCCCTCAGGTTGTTGGGGATCCAGCCAACGGGAGAGCAGGGTGCCCGCTTGGGAGTGGGTGTGCAGCACGGCTCCGGCCCCACTCTGGGCCACGATCTCCAGGTGCAGGAGGGTTTCGGCGCTGGCTTTGCCCTCACCCCGAATAACCCCACCGCTTCCATCCACCACGATCAGATCCCCCGGCCGCACGCTGCCTTTGTCGACGCCGCTGGGCGCCATCAGCAGCTCCAGCGGATCTCGGCGCAGCACGCAGCTGAAGTTGCCGCCGGTGCCATCGCACCATCCCCTGCGGTGGATCTCCGCCATGCTGTGGCAGAGAGTCTGGCCCAGGATCTCAACGCTTGCTTCGCTGCTTGGACCGCGGTTGTGGAGAGGGCTTGGCACAGGGGCTTTGATGAATTGGTCTTGGCTCGGCTGGGATAGCGGTGCCTTGCTCAACCCCACCAGCATGGAGGATGGATGGCCTTCATGATTGGCAGCTGGCGCACCAGTGGGTGCTGCGTCCCGCTAGACGATCCCGTTGGATCGGGGCGCCGCAGCGCCGGCAGGGTTGCCCCGTTCTTCGGTACACCCAGGCCTCGCCTCCGTAGTTGCCGTTGGTGCCGGTGAGGTCGCGGAAATCGCTGAAGGTGGTGCCTCCCGCCCCGATGCTGGCCTTGAGTACGTCCACCAAGGAGTGGTGCAGTCGCTCCAGGGCCGGTTTGCCGACCTGGCCACTGGGGGTGTGGGGCCTGATGCCCGCCGCAAACAGGCTTTCATCGGCGTAGATGTTGCCCACGCCCGCCACCAGCGATTGATCCAGCAAAGCATTCTTGATCGGCCGGCTGGAGCCCTTCAGGCGCTGCTTCAGGTGGGTGGCATTGAAGGCCGCATCAAAGGGTTCAGGGCCTAGTCGCCCCAGGCCAGTGATCACGCTGCTCAGCTCCCGCCCCGGGGGCACCCACCACATCTGGGCAAAGCTGCGGGTATCGATGAAGCGCAATTCATCTCCGTTGGCGCTCCACAGCCGGACCCTGGTATGGGGTCCCGCCACCGGGTTGGGCGGGGGCTCCCCGCTCTCGGGGCGCGGTTCGTTGCGATGCTCGAGCCACAGAAATTGGCCGGTCATGCGCAGGTGCACACCCCAGGTGCCGGCCTCCTGGCCATCCCCATCGGCTAGGGGGGCCAGGAGATATTTGCCGCGTCGTTGCCAGCCCAGGATCGTGCAGTCCTGGAGGGCCAGGGTGAACAGCTCCGGATCCGGCGGGGAAGCGATGGCGCGGGCCCGCAGCACCTCGACCCGGGCAATGGCCATGCCGCAGGTCTGGCGATCCAATCCGCGGCGAACGGTCTCAACCTCGGGCAGTTCAGGCAAGGGGAGGCGTGGCGCGGCGGCGGAATCGGGAGCTTGGCTGCGGCATCAGACGGGCCCCTGGGCAGCGCTGCCTCACGGTAGGAACCCATCAAATAGGAACCCATCAAAAAAGCTGACCACCTTGGTGGCCAGCCTTTGTTGGGATCGAATGGGCTCCAGTGAAGGCTTCAGGCCTTTTCCAGCTCGCTCTCGGCGAAGTTGTTGGTGTTGATGCCGCCTTCGGAGCCGCTGTAGCCGTTGTAGTTGACCTTGTCGAAGCGGACCAAGACCGGGTAACGGATGCCGGAGGTGTCGACGGACGCAACCGTTCCGACGTCATTGAACCAGTAGGACTCGGGGCGTTTGATGCGCACTTTGTCGCCGCGGGAGATGGCCATCGCTGCTGGGTCGATTCGGGTGGCTTTCCGGCTGACCATACCCTTGCTCGGCAGGCCCTGAAGCAGGGGCGTCACGATTCGTCGCTGAGGGGCGTGGCAGCATCTCCCTTCGTTCTCTGCCCCGTTTCCATGGCTCCTGCCGAGGCTCCCATGCTCAGCCTCGACCTGCCCGATCCCGAGCAGGACGACCTCAGCACCATGGAGTTTCTGGCTCGGCTCGAGGAGGCCTGGGCGGTGTGTGACCGCTTTGACCTCCAGACCGAGATCTGGCGCGGCCGCATCCTGCGGGCCGTGCGGGACCGCGAAAAGCGCGGTGGTGAAGGGCGTGGCACCGGCTTTCTGCAGTGGTTGCGGGAGCGGGAGATCAGCAAGACCCGGGCCTACACCTTGATCCAGTTGGCTGATTCGGCCGACGACCTGGTTGGGGGCGGCTTATTGGATCCCGACAGCGTCAATCAGTTTTCGAAGCGGGCCTTTCTGGAAACGGCCCAGGCCGGACCTGAGGTGCAGCAGATGATCAGTGAGGCCGCCAACGATGGCCTGCCGATCACCCGCAAGCAGGTGCGGCGTCTGAGTGATGAGTTCCTTGCCGCCACCAGTCCGCTGCTGCCCGAGGAGATCCGCCAGCGCACCGCCGATAACCTTCTCCCCCCCAGGGCCGTGGCGCCGCTGGTGAAGGAGCTGGCCCGACTCAGCGACGAGCAGCAACATGACCTGCGGCAGGTGCTGCGGGACGAGCCGGAACTCGATCGGATCAAGGATGTGACCCATACCGCCCGCTGGTTGCATCGGGCCGCGGAGGCCAGCCTCACGGTGCGCGCCTTCCAGCAGGGGGACCTGAATTTCGAGAAGGCCCTGCAGGAGGCCCAGCGGGTTGATGCCCTGGGGCTGCTCGCCGATGCGGTGGGCCAGGCCCAGGCCCTTGAGAACGCCGTGCTTCGGCTCCACACCAGCTGGCGTCGCCTCGGTGGGCTCCAGGAGCGCCTGTGGGTGGAGAGCGGCAGCAGCACCCCCCATCTGCGCGATCTACTCACCGCCCTGCAGACCCTCAGTGGCAGCACCTTGCGGGTGTCGCTCGGGGAGCTGGCTGGCGGCAAGCGGGTGCGCTTGCAACTGGTGGAGGAGGCCGCCGATCGGCTGGAGG
>DAIQNM010000170.1:4539-6347 GCA_036788375.1 Cyanobium sp. CTOTU6536
CCCGCCACTTCTAGTGGCGGTAAGGTGCACTCCACACCATGGATGGGGGTGTTGTCCGGTGGTGGAGGATCCGCTCGCGCAGGCGTTGCAGCGGTCGTTCGGCTGGGATGGCTTTCGGCCCGGCCAGCGGTCCGTGGTGGAGGCCCTGTTGGCCGGCCGCGACTGCTTGGCGGTGTTGCCTACCGGCGCCGGTAAGTCGCTCTGCTTCCAGCTCCCCGCCCTGGTGCGCGGTGGCCTGGTGGTGGTGGTCTCGCCCTTGGTGGCCCTGATGCAGGACCAGGTGAACCAGCTCCAGCGCCGCGGCATTGCCGCCGCCTGCCTGCACAGCGGCCTGGCCACCCCCGAGCGGCGTCAACTGCTGGAGCGCCTAAGGACCAACCGCCTTCGCCTGCTCTACCTGGCCCCGGAGCGCCTCCAGGTGGAGTCCACCCGCCAGGTGCTCGACGATGTGATCGCGGCCGGCCATCTGGTGGCCCTGGCGGTGGATGAGGCCCATTGCATCAGTGACTGGGGCCATGATTTCCGCCCGGATTATCGGCGCCTTGGGCAGTTGAGGGCCCTCTGCCCCGGGGTGCCGCTGGTGGCCCTCAGCGCCACCGCTGCCCCCCAGGTGCGGGCCGACATCATCCGCCTTCTGAAGCTGCGAAGCCCGCTGGTGCAGGTGCGCTCCGCCCGTCGCACCAACCTCGCCTACACGATGGACCAGCGGCCGGCCGACCCCCTGCCCAGGGTGCTGGAGGAGGTGGCCCAGGCCCGTGGGGCCGTGCTGATCTATGCCCGCACCCGTCGCTCGGTGGAGCTTTGGGCCGCCCGGCTGGCGGGAGCTGGTATCGAGGCGATTGCCTACCACGCGGGCATGGATCCCGAGAGCCGGCTGCTGGCCCTGGCCCATTTCCAGAACCATCCCTCCCCGGTGCTGGTGGCCACGCTGGCCTTTGGCATGGGGGTGGACCGGCCCGATGTGGGGCTGGTGCTGCACCTCGACCTGCCCGCCAGTCCGGCGGGGTACCTGCAGGAGTCGGGCCGGGCCGGTCGCGATGGCCTGCCGGCCCGCTGCCTGGTGTTGTTTGACACGGCGGATCGGGTCAGCCTGGGCTGGGCTATGCGCGCCACGGCCCAACCAATGGCGGAAGGGCCAGCCGAGGCGGAGCGGCACAGCCAGGCCCAGCGTCAGCTGCGGCGCATGGAGGCGGTGGCGGAGGGGGAGGGCTGCCGGGAGCAGGCCCTGCTGCTGGCGGTGGGCGAACTGGTGCCCCCCTGTGGCCGCTGTGACAGCTGCCTGGGCCAACCCCGCCTTCAGGACTGGTCGTCCCAGGCGGCCCTGGTGCTGGCCGCCCTCGAGGCCGGCCCGGGCCGGGATCTGCGGCTGCTGAGTGAGCAATTGGCCGTTGTCCACGCCAACCAACCCGACCGTTGGGGCTGGCTGGCCCGGCGGCTCGTGCAGGAGGACCTGCTGCGCGAGAGCGACGACGGGGCCCAGCGCCTCTGGCTCAAGCCTGTGGCCCACCACTACCTGCGGCACCCCTGGCCCCTGCATTGGGCGGCCTAGATCCCAGGGCCGTTGGCGGGAGGGAGGGGGGGGAGCGCGATCATCAGGCGGCGCGGCTGCTGCAGAGATCGTTGACCAGCTTCACCTCGAAATCGGCCTGGGGGTTGTCCCAGGTGCGCCAGTCGCCGGCCACGCTCGTGGCGTTGAGCTTGCGGGCACTGCAGTTGATGGCCAGGTAGAGGCTGTCGCCCTTGGCATTGAGGATCGGAGCCACCAGGCTGCCGCCCATCGGCTGCCAGTTGGCCCAGTCCACCTTGAG
>DAIQNM010000171.1:0-6321 GCA_036788375.1 Cyanobium sp. CTOTU6536
CCCACACCGGCCCCGGAGCGGAGGGCGGCGGCGGCTGGCCGATGCACGCCACGGCACAGCCGTGGCACGCTGAAGGACGGCCGCTGCCGACCGGAGCCCTGCGGCGTCTGCTCAGCCCCAGGGAACGTCGAGGAACTCCACCAGCAGAACGCCCCGGTGGGTGCCGCGGATTTTCACCAGGCCTGCCTTGGCGGCCTGCTCCATGCCGGCCCGCTCCTTGCGCACCTGCTCGGCGCTGGCGAGCACCCGCACCCAGCCACCGGTCATGAAGTCCTCGCTGCCCGTCTCAAAGGCCTGCAGCCGTCGGTGCTGGTTGCTGTTCCGCTCGTAGTACAGGCCTCCACCGGTGGGATCGCCTCCCTCCGCCCAGGCCTGGTCGACCATCAGCTTGCCGATGGCGACTGGGTCCTGTGCTGCACCTTCGATCGCGTCGCCGTCAAGGATGAGGGGATTGCCAGGGTCGTCCCGGTTGTCCGAAATGATCATGCGAGGACTCATGGATTGGGCTCAACCGCGCCAGTACAGGTGAGTCTGCCGATCTGACCCTGCTTGGGCACGGTCTTGGGCACGCGTGCCCAAATGCCAGGACGATTCGCCCGGTTTTGGGCACGTTTTGGGCACGCCCCCTTGGGCCAATCCCTGAGAAGTCAATCGGGGCGACAGGATTCGAACCTGCGACCTAGTGCTCCCAAAGCACCCGCGCTACCAAGCTGCGCCACGCCCCGTCGTTTGGGACTGTAGCCCTGCCAGGGGTCACTCCCGGTAGATCGCTAGGGCGGCCAGCAGGCCGGCGATGAAACCGCCGGCGTGGCCGATCCAGCTGACGCCGGGGGGGCTGAGGAAGGGCAGCAGCGTGGGCAGGAGGCCGCCGTAGGCCAGCAGGCAGCCGGCCGAAAGCAGCATGGAGAGGGGGCGTTTCTCCAGCCAGCCAATCAACAGCAGATACCCCAGCAGTCCGTAGACCACGCCCGAAAGCCCATGGCTGGCGCTGGGCCAGAACAGCCATACCGGCACCTCCATGGCGATGACCGCCAGCCAGACGGCCAGGTAGTCGCGGCTGCCCTTGAGCAGCACCAGCCAGGAGAGGGGCAGGAACCAGAGGGAGTTGCTGATCAGGTGGGCGAAGCCCGCGTGGCTGAAGGGTGCGGTAAGCAGGCCCCAGGCGGGTCCGCCGTGCACCAGGGGCAGGTTCCAGCGGCCGCCGAAGAACAGCTGGTCAATCAGCTCCTGGCCCCAGGCCACCGCCAGGACCATGACGGGCAGCAGGGCGCGGGTTTTCAACCGGCCCAAGGCACGGTCTAGGCGCAGGGGAAGGGCCTCGGCCATCCGAGCGTTTGTTCTGGAAAGGTACCGATTCTGGCGGAGCTCAAGCGGCTACGGCTGCGGTTTCCCGATCGCGGCGGATCGCAACCAGGGAGGGGGCAAACAGGAATACCGCCTCGCCGAGCCGCTCCGACTGGCCGTCCATGGCGTAGACGCCACCGGAGACGAAATCAATCGTGCGTTGGGCTTCTTCGGTGTCCATGGCGCCCAGCTGCAGGACCACCGTGCGCTGCTGTTGGACGGCGAGCACGGCTTCGGTGCCCTGGCTAAAGCGGCAGGGTGTCATCACCACCACCTCGGGAGGACGGTTGCCGAAAGGGGTGGGCATGGCACCAGGGTCCTGGGCATTGGACATTGGCTTCCACATTCGCGCAGGTTGGCCCCCTAGCCAAGCCTCGATATCCGCCGGGGTGGACGGCCGGGTCCGGCAGGCTGGTGTTGAGATCAACACATGAGGCCCCGTCGTGGACGTCTCTTCGGCCTTGCCTTTCTTTCCCGAGCCGTTCAGGTCCTCCTGCGAGGCGGGCGTTGATCGGCCCGACAGCACCAGCCTCAAGTGGGGCGCCGATAGGGAGCTCACCGCCCAGGATCTCCACCATGTGCTGGCCCGGCTCCTCCTGCACGACCGGGAAGCCTGCCGCATGATCGACGGCGACCTCAGCGCCTAATCGGCTCGACTCTAGCTGCGGGCAGGGTGGCGGACCCTTTGTCTTGCGCCATGCGGTCACGCTTCTGGGCGATCCTGGTGGGCACCGATCACCGCTTCCCTTCCGTGCCCCCCTTGCCCGTGGATCTCCCGGGAGCCACGGCCATTCACCAACCAGGGCTGGCCCTGGTTCACTGGAGCGGCTGGCTAGCGGCCGCCGATCGCCAGTCCCTGCGCCGCCACCTGGAGGAGGCGATCCCCTGGGATCAGCCCGAGGTGATGGTTTACGGACGCCGTCATCCGGTGCCGCGGCTGGTGGCCTGGTACGGGGATCGGGGCTGTGCCTATCGCTACAGCGGCCTTTGCCATGAGCCCCTGCCTTGGACCCCTCCCCTGGCCGCCCTGCGTCAGCTGCTGCGGGATCAGCTCGGACTCGACTTCAACAGCCTGCTGCTCAATCGCTACCGCACCGGTGCCGACCGGATGGGCTGGCATGCCGATGACGAGCCCGAGCTCGAAGCCCGCCACCCCATCGCCTCGCTCAGCCTCGGTGCCACCCGCGCCCTGCGGTTTCGCCCTCGTCCCCGGCGCGGCGGTTTTCAGGCGCCCCTGTTGACAGGCGGCGATCAGCCCCAGGAGCCGGCCCTGCCCTTTGGCCTCGATCTGGCCGACGGCGACCTGCTGCTGATGGAATCGCCCACCCAGCAGCACTGGCAGCACGGCTTACCCGCCCGCCTGCGGCTCCAGCAGGAGCGCTTCAATCTCACCTTCCGCCGCATCCGCCCCTACTGAGGGCATCGCCGAATCTCAGGCCAGCACGGCCACGGCGTCGATCTCCACCCGGGCCCCCTTCGGCAGGGCGGCCACCTGGACGCAGGCCCGCGCCGGCGCCGTGCCCGCCCCAAACGCCTCGGCGTAGAGCGCATTCACCCGGCCAAAGTCGGCCAGATCCACGAGATACACGGTGGTGCGCACCACCTGGGCCGGGCCCACCCCAGCGGCGCTGAGCACGGCTTGGAGATTGGCCAGCACCTGACGGGTTTCCGCCTCCACATCGCCTTCGCCGACCATCGCCCCGCTGAGCGGATCGAGGGCGATCTGGCCGGAGCACCAGAGCAGGCCAGCGGCCGCTACCGCCTGGTTGTAGGGACCCACGGGGGCGGGGGCGGCGCTGGTGTTGATGGCCTGCTGCACGGCGGGCTCGCTACTGGAGAATGGATGTTGAGCTTATGGCGCCCGCCGATCGATTCCGCCGATCCCTTCGCTCCAACGCCCTCGCTGCCATCCGGTCAACCTGCGGGGCTCGGCCGCAGCGCTGCAACGCTCCCCTCGGCCGCCCTGCCGGGGCCCCGGGTGGAGTTGGAGCAGCTCTGGCATCGCTTTGCGGCTGCCGCCGAGTGGACCCTGCAGGGGGTGAATTTGGCCTTGCAGCCCGGCGAACTGGTGGGTCTGCTGGGGCCTTCCGGTTGCGGTAAGACCACCTTGCTGCGCCTGATCGCCGGTTTTGAACGGCCTGAGCGCGGCTCGATCCACATCGATGGTCGTGAGGTGGCGGGAGCCAGGCGTTTCCTGGTGCCGGAGCGGCGCGGGGTGGGGATGGTGTTCCAGGACTACGCCCTTTTCCCCCATCTCGATGCCTGGGCCAACACCTGTTTTGGAATGGGGCCCGGTGCCGACAGGGCCCGGGCGGCCTGGCTGTTGGAGCTCCTGGGCCTGCAAGGGCTGGAGGGGCGCTACCCCCACGAGCTCTCGGGCGGCCAGCGCCAGCGCCTGGCCCTGGCCCGGGCCCTGGCCCCGGAGCCGGCGGTGGTGCTGCTCGATGAACCCTTCTCCAACCTCGATGGGGAGGTGCGGTTGCGGCTCCGCAGCGAGCTGCCGGCGGTGCTCGCCCGCTGCGGGGCCAGTGCCCTGTTGGTGACCCACGATCCCCAGGAGGCCCTGGCGATCTGCGATCGGGTGGCGGTGCTGCACCAAGGGGTTTTGCAGCAGTGCGCCACCCCTTTGGAGCTGGTGCGGCGGCCGGCCACCGCCTTCGTGGCGCGGTTCGTGCTTCAGGCCCATGGGCTGCCGGCCCAGTGGCGCGACGGGCGGCTGGTCACTGCCCTGGGCGAGCTTCTGCCCGACCCCAGCGCCGCTGTCTCTCCCGCCGCCCTCACATCGATGGAGGCGGCTAGTCCCAACGGTGGCCTGGAGGTGCTGCTGCGGCCCACCGATCTCACTTTGATTGAGGCCACTGGTCCTGTCGCCTCCGCCGCCCCGGGGCAGCGGCAAGGCGCCGGGGTGGAGGTGGAAGTGCTGGGCCGCGAATTCCTCGGCCGCGAATGGCTCTATCTGGTGGAGCTCGCTGGCCATCGCCTGCGGGTGATCCAACCCCTGGCGGTGGATCTGGTCCGGGGTGATCGCCCCGGGCTGGCTTTGACGGCCGATGCCGAGCCGATGCTCTACCCCTCTGCCCTGCCGCTGCGCCCCCGGAGCTGAAGGCCGTGGGGGCTGGTTGATCGGTGGTGCTCGCCCTCCCGCCCGGTCGGTCAGGGTGGGCACGGTGGAGGCAGAACGCCCCGGTCGACTCAGCTTTGCCAGTCGTTGCGGCTGAGCCTCAGGGCCGCTAACGCCTCCGGATCAGCCGCCCGCACAAACAGATTGGTGGCCTTCTCCAGGCCGATGCGGCTGGGGATGGTGGGTTCCCCCGCCGCCCGCAACTGCCGCACCGCCGCCAGCCGCTCGCCGATGGCCCGGTCCTGGGGGGCCACCGACGCGGCCCAGGCCAGGTTGGTGGCGGTGTATTCGTGGGCGCACCACACCCGGGTGTCCTCGGGCAGGGCGGCGAACTGGCGCAGCGCGGCGTGCATCTGCTCTGGGGTGCCCTCGAACAGGCGGCCGCAGCCCCCCGCAAAGAGGGTGTCGCCGCAGAAGAGATCGCCGCCGCTGGATGGCTCAACAGGCTCCTGGCCGCTCGCTGGCGGGGCGGAATCGAGCCGATCGCGGGGTGGGCCTTCGACGCCACGATCCTTCAACTGCCCCCTTAGCGGCAGGTAGTAGGCGATGTGATGGCGGGTATGGCCCGGCACCGCCAGCACCTCCACCTGCCGGCCCAGCAGGGTGAGCCGATCGCCCCCAGCCACGCTGCGGGTCTGCAGCGGGATGCGCTCAAGGTCGGCGCCACTGGCGATCACCTCGGCCGCCGGCCAGCGCCGCTGCAACGCGGGAGTCCCGCCGATGTGGTCGCTGTGGTGGTGGGTGTGGAGGATCGCCACCAACTCCAGGCCGCGCTGCTCGAGCCAGGCGATCACCGGTGCGGCCACAGCCGGATCCACGACCACCGCTGGCCCGGGGCCCTGCCCGTGGACCACGAACACGTAGTTGTCGCGGAGCACCGGGATCAGGCTGACCTGGGTTGCCGCTCCGCCGACCGCTGGCGGCGGGGCTAGGGGGGGAGCGGGGATGGATGCCTTCATGGGCGATCGAGTTCGGCGCGGAGGGCTTGGCACACAGCTTCGCCGAGGCTGGTGTCCCGACGGGCGGCCCATTCGCGGGCCACGGCATGGACCTGCGGGTCCTTGATGGTCATGCCCGTGGTCGCGGCAAGGTAGAAACAATTCACTGTTCTACTGCTCTTGTCGGCCGGCCATCGGGGGAGCCCGCGGGCTCGGTCGTTAAAGTCCAAGTCGAGGCACCGTTCCATGAATCTCGCTGTGGAGCAGCCCATGCGTATCCCAGGCCCCCCCCTCACCGTGGCCCTGGCCAAGGGGGCCCTGCTGAAGGATTCGGTGCGCCGTTTTGCGGCCGCAGGCCTCGATTTCAGCGCCATCCTTGATCCGGCCAACCGCCAGCTGATGGTGCCCAGCGTCTGCGGCGGTGCCCGTGCCCTGTTGGTGCGCAATGCCGATGTGCCCGTTTACGTGGCCTACGGCCAGGCCCAACTCGGCGTGGTGGGCTTCGATGTGCTCGAGGAGCACCAACTGCCGGTGGCCCAGTTGGTGGACCTCGGCTTCGGCGGCTGCCGCATGAGCGTGGCGGTCAAGGCCAGCAGCCCCTACCGCCGCGCCGCTGATTTGCCGGCCCACTGCCGCATCGCCAGCAAGTTCACCCGCTGCGCCGAGGCCTATTTCGAGGCCCTTGACCTGCCCGTGGAGGTGATCCACATGGCCGGCTCGGTGGAACTGGGCCCGATCACCGGCATGTCGGAGGCGATCGTGGACCTGGTGGCCACCGGTCGCACCCTCCAGGACAACGGGCTGATCGCCATCGAAGACCTGTTTTTGAGCACCGCCCGCTTGGTGGGCCATCCCCTCGCCCTGCGGCTCGATGACGGCCGGCTTCAGGCGATCGTCGAGCGCATCCGCTCCGTTTCC
>DAIQNM010000172.1:0-6316 GCA_036788375.1 Cyanobium sp. CTOTU6536
ATCGAGCTGGCGAAGGTGGTGATGATCACCCGACCCTCAGCCTGGGAGATATGGCGATCCAGGTGGGGGAACACCGAACGCTCGGGCGGACAGAAGCCCGGCAGCTCCGCGTTGGTGGAGTCACTGAACAGACACAGCACACCCTGCTCGCCGTAATGGGCAAGACGGGCCATGTCGAAGTGCTCGCCATCCACAGGCGTGTGGTCGAACTTGAAGTCGCCGGTGAAAACGATGACGCCCGCCGGAGTGGTGATCGCCAGCGTGTAGCTGTCGGCCATCGAGTGGGTGTTGCGGATGAACTCCACCGAGAAGTGCTGACCCACCTTCACCACCTCACGGGGGGAGACGGTCTGCAGGATGGTGCGGTCCATCACGCCCGCTTCCTCCATCTTCCCGGTGAGAATCGAGAGGGCGAGGCGGGGCCCGTAGATGATCGGAATATTGAAATTCTTGAGGTGGTGGGGAATGCCACCGATGTGATCTTCGTGCCCGTGGGTCACGATCATGCCGCGGATTCGCTTCTGGTTCTCGCGCAGATAGCTGGTGTCGGGCAGCACCACATTGACGCCGTGCATGCCATCGCTGGGGAAGGCCAGGCCGCCATCCACCAGCATCAGGTCATCGCCGTACTCAAACACGCAGGTATTTTTGCCGATCTCGTGCAGACCGCCCAGGGGGATCACCCGCAGGGCGGGCTGGCCCTTGCCGTTGGAGCCGTGCTGCTGGGATCCGTTCGAATAGCTCATGTAGGGAAGAAGGAAAAGGTGGATTTGAACTGGGACTGGATCACAACCGTTGCCGGTTGGAAAGCCGTGGCGTCAGGTAGGACGCAGGGCAGCCAGGATTGAGGAGAGACGTTCGCGCACGGTGCTGTCGGCGGAGAGGAGGGGAAGTCTGGGGGCACCCACCGGCCAGCCGCTGAGCTCAAGGGCTGCCTTCACGGGGATGGGGTTGGTGGTGCAGAAAAGGGCGCGGCAGACGGGTAGCAGGGCGTCATGGCGGGCCAGGGCGGTGGCGTTGTCACCGGCCAGGAAGGCCTGGATCAGCTCCCGGATCTGCAGTCCGGCCACATGGCTGGCCACGCTCACCACGCCCACGGCACCCACCGCCAGCATGGGCAGGGTGAGGGCGTCATCGCCGCTGTAGATCGCCAGCCGGCTGCCGCAGAGCAGGCGCAGGCTGCTCACCTCTTCCGTAGTGCCGCTGGCGGCCTTGTAGGCCACCACATTGGGGAGGTCCAGCAGGCGGGCGGTGGTGGCCGGCTCCAGGCTGCAACCGGTGCGGCCGGGAATGTTGTAGAGCATCAGGGGCAGCTCGGGCGCCGCCGCGGCCACGGCCCGGAAATGGGCCTCCAGGCCCTCCTGGGGCGGGCGGTTGTAGTAGGGCACCACCACCAGGGCCCCATCGGCGCCGAGGGCCGCCGCCTCTGCCGTGGCCTCCACCGCCTCGGCGGTGCAGTTGCTGCCGCTGCCGGCAATCAAGGCAGCCCGCCCCCCCACGGCCGCCTTGACGGCGGCGAAGAGGGCGTGTTGCTCGGCCCAGCTGAGGGTGGGCGATTCCCCGGTGGTGCCGCAGAGCACGAGGCCATCGGAGCCCTGGCTCACCAGGTGGTCGGCGAGGCGGGCGGCCAGCTCCAGGTCGATGGAGCCATCGGCGGCAAAGGGGGTCACCATCGCGGTGACCACGCGTCCGAAGGGAGCGGCCGGCCCCGGCGCGGTGCTGATGGTGGCGCCGGTGGACAGGCTCAAACCCCTCCCTCCCCGTGCAGCAGTTCGGCGATCTGAATGGCGTTGAGGGCGGCCCCCTTGCGGATCTGGTCGCCACAGAGCCAGAGCTCCAGGGCGTTGGGTTCGCTGAGGTCCTGGCGGATGCGGCCCACCGCCACCGGATCACGGCCGGTCACATCGGTGGGCATGGGGAAGCGGTTGGCGGCGAAGTCTTCGATCAGCTCCACCCCGGCGGCCGCCGCCAGCAGGGCCCGGGCCTCCTCCACCGGGAAGGGTTCGCTGAATTCAATGTTGACCGCCTCGGAATGGGCCCGCAGCACCGGCACCCGCACGCAGGTGGCCGAAAGCCGCAGCTCGGGCAGGCCCATGATCTTGCGGGTTTCATGGAGCATCTTCAGCTCCTCCTCGCAGTAGCCGCTGGGCTCCAAGGGGGAGTTGTGCAGGAACAGGTTGAAGGCCAGGGAATGGGGCAGCACGCTGCTCACCGGTTCGCCGCCCTCCAGCACGGTGCGGCTGAGCTGGCGCAGTTCGTCCATCGCCCGGGCACCGGCACCACTGGCCGATTGATAGGTGCTCACCACCACCCGCCGAATCGGCCGCCGGGCCGCCAGGGGGGCCAGGGCCAGGGTGAGCAGGATCGTAGTGCAGTTGGGATTGGCGATGATGCCGCGGTGGCTGAAGGCTGCCTCGGGATTCACCTCGGGCACCACCAGGGGCACCGCCGGATCCAGCCGGAAGGCGCTGGAGTTGTCGATCAGCACAGCACCAGCTGCCACCGCCTCGGCTGCCCAGGCCCGGGACACCGATCCCCCCGCTGAGGCAAGCACCAGGTCAACCCCGGAAAAGCAGCCCGTTTGCACCGGCTGAACCACCAGCCGCTCCCCCTGCCAGGCCACCTCCTGCCCAGCCGAGCGGGGTGAAGCGAGCGGTAGCAACTCGGCCACCGGAAAATCGCGCTCCGCCAACAGGGTCAGCAGTTCGTGGCCCACCGCACCGGTGGCGCCAAGCACGGCCACCCGCAGGGGCCGGCTGGGGAGGCGAACCGGCGCTGAATCGGTGGCTGCGGAGGGGGAGAGGGCGGTCAATGGAACGGTGGGCGTTGAAGGCTTTAAGGAGTGCCGGAACGGGATCGCAGCGAGGGCGCTGGATGGGGCTGGGAACTGGGGGCCAGAAAGGCCCGGAAGCATGGCGGGGTGAGGGGGCCTGGGCTGAAGGAAGGGGGCGTTTAGCCCATCAATGCCGGATGCCGGTCTGACCGGTCAACCTGGCGGAAACCCTGACCCGCTGAGGGATCCTCCACGGACAAACCGCGGAGATCAGGGAGAGATATCGGCTCGCCGGTGCGTCGTTGGAACAATACGCGGGCAGGTGCCGAAACGGTCGCTTTCTAGGATCAGTGATTGCTCCGCCGCCCCGGCCCCGTCCATGAGTCCTGCCGCCAGCTCCGCCGCCGCCGCCAAGGCCAGTGCCCCAGCCACAGCCCAGGCCGGCGCCGGCCTGACGGTGAGCACCAGCCCACGCCCCAACAGCCGGCTGGCGGTGGAGGTGGGGGTGCCGGGCGGCCGCAGCCAGGCCAGCTACGAGAAAGCCCTGGAGCAACTCAGCCGCAGCGTCAAGCTGCCCGGTTTCCGCAAGGGCAAGGTGCCCAGGGCCGTGCTGCTGCAGCAGATCGGCCCGCTGCGGGTGCGGGCCACGGCCCTGGAGGAGCTGGTCGACAGCGTCTTCCGCGAAGCCCTGGAGCGGCAGAAAATCGCTGGCCTGAGCCGCCCGGAGCTGGTGGGCGGTTTCGAGGCGGTGCTGGAGCGGTTCGAGCCCGGCACGGAGCTCAGCTTCACCCTCGAACTGGATGTGGAGCCCACCCCCACCCTCAAGGCCACCAAGGGGCTGACGGCGGAAGCCGAGGCCGTGGCCTACGACCCGGCCCGGGTGGATGAACTGCTGGATCAGTCACGTCGGCAAATGGCCACCCTGGTGCCCGTGGAGGGCCGCACCGCCGCCAGCGGCGATGTGGCCCGCATTGCTTTTGAGGGCAGCTTCACCGACACCGGCGCCGCCATCGAAGGCGGCAGCAGCGATGGCATGGAGGTGGAACTGGAGGAGGGTCGCATGATCCCCGGCTTCATCGAAGGGATCGTCGGCATGGCCGCCGGCGACAGCCGCACGGTGACCTGCAACTTCCCCGAGTCCTATCCCCAGGCCGATGCGGCCGGTCGGGAGGTATCGTTTGCAATCACCCTGCTCGACCTCAAGACCCACGAACTACCGGCCCTGGACGACAGCTTCGCCGAGCAGGCCAGCGACAAGTCGACCCTGGCCGAGCTGCGGGCCGACCTCGAAGCCCGCCTGCAGGAGGAGGCCGAACGGCGCCACAAGGCCAACCGCCACGACGCCCTGCTGACCGCCCTGGTGGAGCAGCTGGAGGTGGAACTGCCCGAAACCCTGGTGCAGGAGGAAGTGCGCGCCCTGATCGAGCAGACCGCCAGCCAGGTGGCCCAGCAGGGCATGGATGTGAAGAAGCTCTTCACCCCCGACCTGGTGCGCAGCCTGATGGACACCTCACGGCCCGAGGCGGAGCAACGCCTGCGCCGCAACCTGGCCCTAAGGGCCCTGGCGACCGCCGAGAAGATCGAGCTGGACGAGAAGAATCTGGAGGCCAAGCTGCGCGAGGTGAGCCGCGGCCTGAGCGATAGCAACCACATCGATCCGGTCCGGCTGCGGGCCGCCGTGGCCGACGACCTGCTGCGGGAGACCCTGCTGGAGTGGCTGGAGGCCAACAGCACCGTGACCGAGAAGGCCCCGGAGCCGGCCGAGGCAGACCAGGCCAGCGACGAGGAAACCGCCAGCAGCGCCAAACCCGCCAAGGGGAAAAAAGAGGAGAAGCAAGAGAAAAAAGCCGGCAAGGAGGGTGGCAAGGGCTAGGCAACCGACTGCCCCTGCACCCGCAGCGGCAGGGGCCCCATCCACCCCTGCCGCTGCGGTGCCCATAGATTGAGGTTTGGTCCTGCCCTGCGAGCCTGCGCCGCGTGATTCATCCCCCCAGCCATCGCCGTGAACAGGGAGCAGAGCTCCTGGCTGCCAGCCCCGGCGGCCTGCGCCCCCATCCGGTCCACAGCCACTGGTCTGGGCCGCGCCCCTGGAACGCCTTGGTTGGCAGGGAATCGGTGCGCAGTGAACCGGTGGCCAGCCCCGGGGTGTTGCCCACCGTGGTGGAGCAATCCGGCCGGGGCGACCGCGCCTTCGACATCTATTCCCGCCTGCTGCGGGAGCGAATCATCTTCCTCGGCACCGGCATCGACGACCAGGTGGCCGATTCGATGGTGGCCCAACTCCTCTTCCTCGAAGCCGAGGATCCGGAGAAGGACATCCAGATCTATGTGAACTCCCCTGGCGGCTCGGTCACCGCCGGCCTGGCCATCTACGACACGATGCAGCAGGTTGCACCCGATGTGGTGACCATCTGCTACGGCCTGGCCGCCAGCATGGGGGCCTTCCTGCTGTCGGGGGGCACCAAGGGCAAGCGCTTGGCCCTGCCCAACGCCCGAATCATGATCCATCAACCCCTCGGCGGCGCCCAGGGCCAGGCGGTGGACATCGAAATCCAGGCCCGTGAAATCCTTTATCTCAAGGACACCCTCAACGGACTCCTGGCCGAACACACGGGTCAACCTCTCGAGAAGATCGCCGAAGACACCGACCGGGACTACTTCCTTTCTCCGGCGGAAGCGGTTGAATACGGCCTGATCGACCGCGTCGTCGACGAGACCACGGCCTGAAGCCCTAGCCGGTCCCAGCCCAGTCGCCGCCTGCCGTCACCGCTCCCGTCGCCTGATGCCGAAATTCGACGCCCACCTGAAGTGCTCCTTCTGCGGCAAGTCGCAGGACCAGGTGCGCAAGTTGATCGCCGGACCGGGCGTTTACGTCTGCGATGAGTGCATCGACCTCTGCAACGAGATCCTCGATGAGGAGCTGGTCGAGGGCCATGGCCATCCGGGTGGGCGGCCGGCCCCGGAAACCAGCCGCAAGAGCGCCAGCAAGAAAGCCAGCAAACCGGCACCGACCCTGGCCCAGGTGCCCAAGCCCCAGGAGATCCGCGGCTTCCTCGACCAGCAGGTGGTGGGCCAGGAAGACGCCAAGAAGGTGCTGGCGGTGGCCGTGTACAACCACTACAAGCGGCTGGCCTGGCAGGGCGATGGCAGGGGCGAAACCGACCGCAGCGCCACCCGCCTGCACAAATCCAACATCCTGTTGATCGGCCCCACCGGTTGCGGCAAAACCCTGCTGGCCCAATCGCTGGCGGAGATGCTTGATGTGCCCTTCGCCATGGCCGACGCCACCACCCTCACCGAGGCGGGCTACGTCGGCGAAGACGTGGAGAACATCCTGCTGCGGCTGCTGCAGAAATCAGACATGGATGTGGAGCAGGCCCAGCGGGGGATCATCTACATCGATGAGATCGACAAAATCGCCCGCAAGAGCGAAAACCCCTCGATCACCCGCGATGTATCAGGCGAAGGGGTGCAGCAGGCGCTGCTGAAGCTGCTGGAGGGCACCGTGGCCAACGTGCCGCCCCAGGGGGGCCGTAAGCACCC
>DAIQNM010000173.1:0-6115 GCA_036788375.1 Cyanobium sp. CTOTU6536
AACCTGGGGCCCGCCGAGCGCTCCCGCCCAGCAACCCGCCCAGCCGCTCCCGCCCAGCCGCTCCCGCCCAGCCGCTCCGCCAGGGGCCCGCGGCCAGCGCCAGCGCCGGTCTGGGAGAATCACCCAACTCTTTTCTTTGTTGCTTCGGCTATGGCGATCGCCCCTCCCCCCGGCACCGGCCTGATCCAGCCCCACGGGGATTCCCTGGTGGATCTGACCGTGCCCGCCGACCAGCGGGAGGAGGTGCGCACCGGGGTGGACCGGGTGGTGGAGTGCAGTGACCGCAACGCCTGCGACGTGGAACTGCTCGTGGTGGGTGGCTTCTCCCCCCTGCGCGGCTTCATGCACCAGGAGGACTACGAGGCGGTGGTGGCCCAGCACCGCACCAGCAGCGGCCTGCTGTTCGGTCTTCCGATCGTGTTCGACACCAACGACGCCAGCATCGCCGTGGGCGACCGGCTGCTGCTCACCTACCGCGGCCAAGACCTCGCCGTGCTCACGGTGGAGAGCCGCTGGGAACCCGACAAGGTGAAGGAGGCCAAGGGCTGCTACGGCACCACCTCCCTGGAGCATCCCGCCGTGCGCATGATCGCCACGGAGCGGGGTCGCTATTACCTGGGCGGCCGGGTGCAGGGCCTCGAGCTTCCCGATCGGGTGTTTCCCTGCCGCACCCCCGCCGAGGTGCGCGCCACCCTGCCGGAGGGCCAGGACGTGGTGGCCTTCCAGTGCCGCAACCCCATCCACCGCGCCCACTACGAACTCTTCACCCGCGCCCTGAAGGCCCCCAACGTCAGCAGCGGCGGCGTGGTGCTGGTGCATCCCACCTGCGGCCCCACCCAGGACGACGACATCGCCGGTGAGGTGCGCTTCCAGACCTACGAGCGCCTAGCGGCCGAGGTCAACAACCCCCGCATCCGCTGGGCCTACCTGCCCTACTCGATGCACATGGCGGGGCCGCGGGAGGCGCTGCAACACATGATCATCCGCAAGAACTACGGCTGCACCCACTTCATCATTGGCCGCGACATGGCCGGCTGCAAGTCGAGCCTCACCGGTGAGGATTTCTACGGGCCCTACGAGGCCCAGGATTTCGCCCGCGACCAGGCCCCCGAACTCGGCATGGAAACGGTGCCCTCGCTCAACCTCGTCTACACCGAGGAGGAGGGCTACGTCACGGCCGAGCATGCCGAGGCCCGCGGCCTGCAGGTGCGCAAGCTCAGTGGCACCCAGTTCCGGGCGATGCTGCGCGGCGGCGAGGAGATTCCCGAATGGTTCGCCTTCCGCAGCGTGGTGGAGGTGCTGCGTAAGGCCGCCTGATGCCGCAGCGGCCGCCACCGATGGCCGCGGTGGGCCAGACTGAGCCAGGGGCACCGCGCTCCGTTTAACATTCCGTAACTACTTTTCTCATCTCGGAGAGGGCCTTGAAAAAACGCTGGCGCAATGCAGGCCTTTACGCGCTCCTGGTGATCGTGTTCATCGCCTTGGGCACCGCCTTCCTGGAGCGGCCCGATCCGGCGGCGGCCCCCCGCACCCTCCGCTACAGCGACTTCGTGGAGGCGGTGCAATCCAATGAGATCTCCCGCGTGCTGATCTCCCCCGACCGTGGCACCGCCCAGGTGGTGGAAAACGACGGCCAGCGCGCCGTGGTCAACCTCGCCCCCGACAAGGACCTGCTCAAGCTGCTCACCGAGCACAACGTCGACATCGCGGTGCAGCCCAGCCGCGAACCTGCCGCCTGGCAGCAGGCCGTGGGCAGCCTCCTCTTCCCCCTGCTCCTGCTCGGCGGCCTCTTCTTCCTGCTGCGTCGCGCCCAGGGCGGCGGCGGCAACCCCGCCATGAACTTCGGCAAGAGCAAGGCCCGGGTTCAGATGGAGCCCCAGACCCAGGTGACCTTCGGCGATGTGGCCGGCATCGAGGGCGCCAAGCTCGAGCTCACCGAGGTGGTGGATTTCCTCAAGAACCCCGATCGCTTCACCGCAGTCGGCGCCAAGATCCCCAAGGGGGTGCTGCTGGTGGGCCCTCCGGGCACCGGCAAGACCCTGCTTGCCAAGGCCGTGGCCGGTGAAGCCGGCGTGCCGTTCTTCTCGATCTCCGGTTCGGAGTTTGTCGAGATGTTCGTGGGCGTTGGCGCCAGCCGCGTTCGCGACCTCTTCGAGCAGGCCAAGAAAAATGCCCCCTGCATCGTCTTCATCGATGAGATCGATGCCGTGGGGCGCCAGCGTGGCGCTGGCCTCGGTGGCGGCAACGACGAGCGGGAGCAGACCCTCAACCAGCTCCTCACCGAGATGGATGGCTTCGAGGGCAACACCGGCATCATCATCGTGGCCGCCACCAACCGGCCCGATGTGCTCGACCAGGCCCTGATGCGTCCCGGTCGTTTCGATCGCCAGGTGGTGGTCGACCGGCCCGATTACAACGGCCGCCTCCAGATCCTCGGGGTCCATGCCCGCGGCAAGACCCTGGCCAAGGATGTCGACCTCGACAAGGTGGCCCGCCGCACGCCGGGCTTCACCGGCGCTGATCTGGCCAACCTCCTCAATGAGGCGGCGATCCTGGCCGCCCGGCGCCAGCTCACCGAGATCTCGATGGATGAGGTCAACGACGCCATCGAGCGGGTGATGGCTGGCCCCGAGAAGAAGGACCGGGTGATGAGTGAGAAGCGCAAACGGCTGGTCGCTTATCACGAGTCTGGCCATGCCCTGGTGGGGGCCTTGATGCCCGATTACGACCCGGTTCAGAAAATCAGCATCATTCCTCGCGGTCAGGCCGGCGGCCTCACCTTCTTCACCCCCAGCGAAGAGCGGATGGAATCGGGCCTCTATTCCCGTTCCTATCTCCAGAACCAGATGGCCGTGGCGCTTGGCGGTCGGGTTGCCGAAGAACTCGTCTACGGCGAAGACGAAGTGACCACCGGAGCCTCCAACGACCTGCAGCAGGTCGCCCGGGTGGCGCGCCAGATGGTCACCCGCTTCGGCATGAGCGACCGGCTCGGCCCGGTGGCCCTGGGCCGCGCCCAAGGGGGAATGTTCCTGGGCCGCGATATCGCCGCCGAGCGCGACTTCTCCGAAGACACCGCCGCCGCCATCGATGAGGAAGTGGGCCAGTTGGTAGCGGCGGCCTATCGCCGTGCCACCGAGGTGCTCAGCGCCAATCGGCCCGTGCTCGATGAGCTCGCCGAGATCCTGGTCGAAAAGGAGACCGTGGATGCGGAGGAGCTGCAGGAGCTCCTGATGAGCCGCGATGTGCAGGTGGCGGCCTACGTCTGATCGCGCCGACGCCCTGATCGCCTCGCTGCACCACCAGCCCCTGCTGGTGGTGCTGAGGCCCCCATCCCCCGCGGCGGCGGGCGCCAGGATCGCTTCCCTGGCGGCAATCGGAGTCCGCCACATCGAGATTGCCTGGCAGGCTGGATCGGCCTGGATCGAGGAATCGGCGGCCCTCCTCGAAGCCTTCCCGAGCCTGCTGCTCGGCGCCGCTTCACTCCACAGCCTGGAAGGTCTTGAGGCCGCCCGTCAGGCGGGTTTCAGCTACGGGGTTTCGCCGATCCTTGATCAGGAGTTTTGCCACCGCGCCGGCGACGATCTGGTGCTCGTGCCCGGTGTGATGACCCCCACCGAGGTGCACCAAGCCCGGGGCATGGGCTGTCGCTTGGTGAAGCTCTTCCCGGCCGTCAGCCTCGGCCCCGGCTACTGGCGAAGGCTGGCCGCTCCTCTCGGGGAGCCACTTCCCTTCTGCATTGCCGCCGGGGGGCTGGGAGCCCAGGACGTGCCCCAATGGCTTGCGGCGGGGGTTGATGCCGTGGCCCTTGGCTCCGCCCTGCCTCTGCTCACTCCCCCCATGGCGGCGGCCACCTCCCCCAGGACGGCCGTGCTGGATCCGGCCGCTCCAGCAGCTCGCGATCCTGCCCTTGCCGAGTTGGCGGCCCTTTTGGCGCAATTAGGGGAGACCCCGGAGCGGAGCTGCCATCCTGTGGCGCCAAAGCCCTAGGCGCTCTGGCCGAGCCGGCTCCGATTCACCAGAGGCTGCATTGCCCCTGCTGCCGCAGCAGGTGGTCGGCGAGCACCAGGGCCACCATCGCCTCCACCATCGGCACGGCCCGCGGCAGCACGCAGGGGTCGTGCCGCCCTTTCGCTTCCAGGGTGGTGGCTTCGCCGCGATCGTTGATCGTCTGCTGCTCCTTGCGGATCGTGGCGGTGGGCTTGAAGGCCACCCGAATCAGGATCGGCTCACCGTTGCTGATACCGCCCTGGATGCCGCCGGAGTGGTTGGTGGCGGTGCGCAGCCGGCCGCCCTCGCTGGGCAGGAAGGCGTCGTTGTGCTCGCTGCCTTTCAGCAGGGTGCCCTCGAAACCGGAGCCGATCTCGAAGCCCTTGGTGGCCGGCAGCGACATCACCGCCTTGGCCAGGTCGGCCTCCAACTTGTCGAACACCGGCATGCCGAGGCCCAGCGGCGGGTTGCGCACCAGGCACTCGATCCCCCCGCCGCAGGAATCGCCTTCCCGCCCGATCGCCTCAATGCGCTCGATCATCCGCTCGGCCGTGGGCCCATCGGGACAGCGCACGATGTTGGCCTCCACAGCCTCCAGGCTCACGCTGGCCGGATCGATGCTGGCCTCGATCGTGTGGATGCGCTTCACCCAGGCGAGCACCTCGGTGCCGTGGGCCTTCGCCAGCAGCTGCTTGGCGATCGCGCCAGCGGCGACACGGCCGATCGTCTCGCGAGCTGAGGCGCGGCCGCCGCCGCTGCGGGCCTGAATGCCGTATTTCGCTTGGTAGGTGGCATCGGCATGGGAGGGCCGGAAGGCCACCTCCATCTCCTTGTAGTCCTGCGGACGCTGATCCTTGTTGCGCACCACCATGGCGATTGGTGTGCCCAGGGTGAGCCCATTCAGCAAACCGCTGAGGATCTCCACCCGGTCGTCCTCCTTGCGGGGGGTGGTGATGCGGCTCTGACCCGGTTTGCGGCGGTCTAGTTCGGCCTGGATGGCTTCTGGATCGATGGGGAGCCGCGGCGGGCAGCCATCCACAATCACCCCCACGCCGCCGCCGTGGGATTCGCCAAACGTGCTGATCCGAAAGAGCTGGCCGAAGCTGCTGCCCATGACAAAAGGCTGCTTGGCTGGAGCCTACAGGTGAGCTCCGGACGACCAGAACCAGGGAGATTTAGCCGCACAGACGAGGCAGCTGCCGTCTGCCTAGTTTTGGCAGCTGTGAACCCTGCAACCGGCCTTGCGAAAACAGGAGCGGGCTGATCTGATCCTGCGGCGGCTGGAGCAGTGCTATCCCGAAACGCCGATCCCCCTCGACCACAGCGATCCCTTCACCCTGCTGCTGGCGGTGCTGCTCAGCGCCCAGTGCACCGATAAAAAGGTCAACGAGGTCACGCCGGCCCTGTTCGCGGCCGGGCCCGATCCGGCGGCGATGGCCGCCCTTCCCGAGGAAACGATCCTGGGCCACATCCGCCAGCTGGGGCTGGCCCGCACCAAGGCCCGCAACGTCAAACGCCTCGCCGAGCTCCTGATCGAGCGCCATGGCGGGGTGGTGCCGGCCAGTTTTGAAGCCCTTGAGGCCCTGCCCGGCGTGGGCCACAAGACCGCCAGCGTGGTGATGGCCCAGGCCTTCGGCGTGCCGGCCTTCCCAGTGGATACCCACATCCATCGGCTCGCCCAGCGCTGGGGGCTGAGCAGTGGCGAGAGCGTGACGCGCACCGAAACCGATCTCAAGCGCCTGTTCAGGCGCGACTCCTGGAACAAGTTGCATCTGCAGATCATTTTCTATGGCCGCGAGCACTGCAGCGCCCGTGGTTGCGACGGCACGGTCTGCCCGCTGTGCCGTGAGCTGTTCCCCAACCGGCGACGGCCCATTGTCACCAGCAAGGCCTGAAAGGGGGTTAGGCCGGGCCCGCTATGGGTCCGTCAGGAACAACAAAAAAAGCCCCCGCCGAAGCAGGGGCTTTGAAGTGATGGATTAAGCAGAATCCAGGGGAATCTGCAGACCCAATCAGCCGATCGCAGGAGCGGTCAGCGCCACGGGGGTGGCGGTGGCGGCAGCCAGGTCGAGCGGGAAGTTGTGAGCATTGCGCTCGTGCATCACTTCCATGCCGAGGCCGGCACGGT
>DAIQNM010000174.1:0-6107 GCA_036788375.1 Cyanobium sp. CTOTU6536
GCCATATCTCCCAGGCTGAGGGTCGGGTGATCATCACCACCTTCGCCAGCTCGATTCACCGGGTCTCGATGATCCTCGAACTGGCCCTGAAGAACGGCCGCAAGGTGGGTCTGCTCGGTCGCTCCATGCTCAACGTGATCGCCAAGGCGCGCGAATTGGGCTATATGCGTGCTCCCGATGAGTTGTTTGTGCCGATCAAGCAGATCCGTGATCTGCCCGACCGGGAAACCCTGCTGCTGATGACCGGCAGCCAGGGCGAGCCCCTAGCTGCGCTCAGCCGCATCTCCCGTGGCGAACATCCCCAGGTGCAGGTGAAGAGCAGCGACACAATTATCTTCTCCGCCAGCCCGATTCCGGGCAACACCATCTCCGTGGTGAACACCATCGACAAGTTGATGATGCTTGGCGCCAAGGTGGTCTACGGCAAGGGGGAAGGCATTCACGTGTCGGGTCACAGCTTCCAGGAGGACCACAAGCTGATGCTGGCCCTGGCGCGGCCCAAGTTCTTCGTGCCCGTGCACGGCGAGCACCGCATGCTCGTGGCCCACGCCAAAACCGCCCACTCGATGGGGGTGCCGGCCGACCACACCCTGATCATCGACAACGGCGATGTGGTGGAGCTCACCCCCGATTCGATTCGCAAGGGCGATCCAGTCAAGGCCGGTATCGAGCTGCTCGACGCCTCCCGCAATGGCATCGTCGATGCCCGGGTGCTCAAGGAGCGTCAGCAGCTCGCCGAAGACGGCGTGATCACCCTGCTGGCCGTGATCACCACCGACGGGGTGATGGCGGCGCCGCCCCGGGTGAACCTGCGCGGCGTGGTCACCACCGCTGATGCCCGCAAACTCTCGGTCTGGGCCGAGCGCGAGATCACCTGGGTGCTCGAGAACCGCTGGAACCAGCTCTCCCGCAACACCGGTGGCAAGGCCCCCGATGTGGACTGGGTGGGGGTGCAACGGGAGGTGGAGCTGGGTCTGCAGCGTCGTCTGCGCCGGGAGCTCCAGGTGGAGCCCCTGATCATCTGCCTGGTGCAGCCCGCCCCTGCCGGCACCCCGGCCTACAAGGGCCGCGCCGATGCCGAGCCCGATACCCGTCCGGCGCCCCGTGGTCGCCGCGAGATCTCCCGCGAGGTGGTGCGGGATCCCTCCCGGACCGCGGTGGTTGCAGCAGCGGCAACGCCGGCTCCAGCCCCGGCCGCCGCTGCGGTGGCGGCCCCGGTTGTTCAGCAGGAGCGTGTCGCCCGCCCGATTGAGGACAGCGAACCCGCCGGCCGCACCCGCCGCCGCCGTTCCGCCGCCGTGGCTGGCTGAGGTCCCCTTAGGGGCGGAGCACCACCCGCAGGAGTCCCGCCACCAGCCCCGGATCCTCTTGGGAGAGATCCGGGGCTGGGGCCCCAGCTGCAGCAGGCGAATCCATGGGTGAGGCCGCGGCCCTGCGGCGCTCGCGGATACGGGTGAGTTCGAGCTCGAGTTCCTCGCTCAGGTTCGGATCCGCCTGAACCACCTCCAAGAGTTCTGGTTCCTCCACCACCTCCACCTCCAGGCTGGGAATCAGGCTGAGGCCCCCGGCTGGTGCGAGTGGCTGGGGAGTCGCTGCTGCGCTGGGTGCGTCGAGCGAGGTTGAGGGGGGTGCTGCCGTCGGCGTTTCGATCGCCAAGCCCTCGGGCAGATCGGCAAGCCAGGGCATGGCGGCGCTTGCAGCGGCTCCACCGATTGATCCCTTCGCGGCTGCGGCGGCCGTCACCGCGGTGAGGAAGGGGTCGTTGATTGCGGCGGCAGGCCCGGGCTTCTGGGGCCCTGCCGGCGGCTCGGCCCAGGGTGCGGCCGCCGCCGGGGGTGCCGTTGCTGCCGACTCCAGGGAGGGTGCCGGCGACTCCGGCGGAACGGGGCTGGCGGGGGTGCTGGTCAGGGCTGTTTCGGCCTGCCCGACGGCCTCCTGGGGCTTCACCAAGACAGTCGCGGACGCCAAGGTTTCCAGAGGCTCCTCCACGGCATTCGCGGGTGCCACGGTTTCCAGGGGCGCCGCGTTGGCCGCGGGTTCCACGGGGGCAGTGGTTTCGACTTGCAGCGCCTGTGCCTCGAGTGCCGCACTGGCCCTGGGCGCCTTGGGACGCTGGCAATGCTGCAGGCCTTCGGTGGCGATGCGCCTCAGCTCGGTCTCCGCCTGGTGGGCCAGCACGTCGTGGTAGTAGTCCTCCGCTACCTCCGGTTCGCTGAGCCCGTAGAGGTGGGCATGGCCGAGCAGCAACCGCACCCGGTTGGCCAACCCCTGCGCCTCGGGATCGTCACTCTGCTCCAGGAGCTTGAGCAGGTTCTCGCCCTTGCTGAGCACCGTGGTCCAGTGGTCTTGGACATAGGCCTGTTCGATCGCGGCATAGCGCTCGGCTGTGTCGGGTGGGAGGGGAAACTCAGCCATCGCCGTGCTCGGGATCACCAGGGGCTTGGAGGCCCAGTGTGCTGCGCTGCCAGCGCAGGCGCCATCCGCCGGCCAGGTCCTGCTGACCCGGTCCCTGTTCCGGTTCCAGTCGCCTGCCCAGGTCCTCCAGGGCGGCGCCCTCCAGGCCCTGGGCACCGTGCCGGCGCAGCCAGTGCTGCAGCAGGCGGCGCCGGTTGGCCGGCCCCAGCTGGCCCAGGGCCCGCCGGGCCAGGGTTCGGCCGCTGGGGTCGCTGGCAAGGGCGAGGCCCTGGAGGGCGAGGTCCAGCAGTTGGTCCTGGTCGGTGAGCTCCTCCTCCAGCCGCTCCGCCTGGGCTGCGATGCGGCGGCTGGCGCCGGGGTGCAGGGCCTCCAGCACGGGCATCACCTCGGCCCGCAGGCGGTTGCGCCGGTAGCGCCGATCGGCGTTGCTGCTGTCTTCCCACACCGGAATGGCCAGATCCCGGCAGACCCGGGCCGTGTCCTCCCGGCTGAAGGGCAGCAGGGGGCGCACCAGCCGGGGGCCTTGCCCCGGGCCCTGGGTCAGGGGGCCCTGGGCCAGGGGGCGCTGGGCCCGCAGGCTGGTGAGGCCGCGCAGGTGGCTGCCCCGGGCCAGGTTGAGCAGCACCGTTTCGGCCCGGTCGCTGGCGGTGTGGCCCGTGACCACGTGGCGGCAGCCCAACTCCAGGGCCACCCGCTCCAGGCAGCCATAGCGCCAGGCCCGGCTGGCGGCTTCCCCTACCGGTGCTGGGTCGGCCTGGTCCACCCGCAGCGGCAGCCCCCGCTGCTCGGCCCAGGCCGCCAGGGCCCCGGCCTGGTCGGCCGCCTCCGATCGCCAGCCGTGGTTGCCGTGCCAGAGCAGCAGCTGCCAGCCGTGCAGCCGGCGCAGGTCGGCCAACAGCACGGTGAGGGCCATCGAATCCTGGCCGCCCGAGACCGCCAGCAGCAGGGAGTCGCCGGAGGGCAGTAGCTCCGGCCGGCGCAGCAGGTGGCGATGCAGGCGCCGATGGTGGGCGCTCCAGGGGGCTTTGGTGGCTTCAGATGGGAGAATCACACCAGCTTTCCTGAACGCTGCCGATGTCGCGTCTCTCCAGCCTGCCCGTGAGCCTGCGGCATGCCATCGCCGAGCGGCGTCTGCTCAAGGTGATCGCGGGCCTTACCAATTTCGATGCCGTCGCGGTGGAGCGGATCGCCCGGGCGGCTGCGGCTGGTGGGGCCGATCTGGTGGACATCGCCTGTGATCCCGCCTTGGTGGCTGCCGTGGCGACCGCCTGCCCCCAGCTGCCGGTGTGTGTGTCGGCCGTGGATCCCGAGCTCTTCCCGGCCGCCGTGGCCGCCGGCGCCGCCATGGTGGAGATCGGCAACTTCGATGCTTTTTATCCCCAGGGCCGCATCTTCGGGGCCGAGGAGGTGCTGGAACTCACCCGCCGCACCCGGGCCCTGCTGCCGGAGGTGGTGCTTTCGGTGACCGTGCCCCACGTCCTGCCCCTCGACCAGCAGGAGCAGCTGGCCGTGGATCTGGTGGCCGCCGGTGCCGACCTGATCCAGACCGAAGGGGGCACCAGCGCCCGACCCTTCAGCGCCGGCAGCCTCGGCCTGATCGAGAAGGCCGCCCCCACCCTGGCCGCCGCCCATGCCATCAGCCGGGCCCTGGCTTCCTGCGCCGATCCCCTGCCCGTGCTCTGCGCCTCCGGCCTCTCCGCCGTGACCGTGCCGATGGCCCTGGCCTCCGGTGCCGCCGGCGTGGGGGTTGGTTCCGCCGTGAACCGCCTCAGCGATGAGCTGGCCATGGTGGCCGTGGTGCGTGGGCTGCGCGAGGCCATCGATGCCGTGGCTCCGGTCGCCGCCCTGCGCTCGGTTTGATCTGAGTCGGGTCAAAGCCGCTACCCTGGAAGCCGTTTCCGATCGTGAAAGGCTTCCATGGGCCATAGCCTCGTGTGGTTGCTGCAGTGGCCCATCCGGGCCGTGATTCTGCTGCTGATCACCCGCCTGCCGATCGGGGTGGAGATGGTGAGCTTTCGGATCGCCCTGGTGTCGGCCCTGGTGATCAGCTTGGCCGGCACCTTACTGGTTTGGCCCCTCCGCCTCATCCTGGCCCCGCTCAGGATGGTCACCACCATCGGCGGCCTGCTGCCGGTGGGTTTCCTGTTTGAGTGGCTGATCTCGATCATCCTGTTTGGCTTCACGGCCTGGCTGATCCAGGGCTTCCGCCTGCGCAACGGCCTGTTCAGTGCTGCCCTCGGAGCCCTCGCCTACAGCGTGTGCAGCTTCATCGTCCTGCGCTCCCTTGGCCTGGAGGTGCCCCTGCTGCGGGCCATGAGCTTGTTCAACTCCGGATCGTCGCTGGGCTGATCCTGGCTGCCTGGTCCACCGCGGCCGAGCGTTGATGCCCCCCAGGCTTGGGATGTCCTTATCGAAGCGCGCTTAGGGAGGGTTTACCGGTTGCCTCGCTACCACGGCGGTTGGTCCCTTCAAGGACAATGGAGTCATGGTTCCGTTCCAGCTGCACGCCCCCTACGAGCCCAAGGGGGACCAACCCACGGCCATCGCCGCCCTCACCGCCGGGGTTGAGGCCGGTGAGCGCTACCAGACCCTGCTGGGTGCCACCGGCACCGGCAAGACCTTTTCGATCGCCAATGTGATCGCCCAAACCGGGCGGCCCACCCTGGTGTTGGCCCACAACAAGACCCTGGCGGCCCAGCTCTGCAATGAGCTGCGGGAGTTCTTCCCGAACAATGCGGTGGAATACTTCATCTCCTATTACGACTACTACCAGCCCGAGGCCTACGTGCCGGTCTCGGATACCTACATCGCCAAGACGGCGTCGATCAACGAGGAGATCGACATGCTGCGTCACTCCGCCACCCGCTCGTTGTTTGAGCGCAAGGATGTGATCGTGGTGGCCTCGATCAGCTGCATCTACGGCCTCGGCATTCCCTCCGAATACCTCAAGGCCGCCGTGAAGTTCCAGGTGGGCGAAACGCTCGACCTGCGCGGTTCGCTGCGGGAGCTGGTCAACAACCAGTATTCCCGCAACGACATCGAGATCTCCCGCGGCCGTTTCCGGGTGCGGGGTGATGTGCTCGAGATCGGACCCGCCTATGAAGACCGGCTGGTGCGGATCGAATTGTTTGGCGATGAGGTGGAGGCGATTCGCTATGTGGATCCCACCAGCGGTGAGATTCTGCAGAGCTTGGACACCATCAACATTTATCCGGCCAAGCACTTCGTGACCCCGAAGGAGCGGCTGGAGGGGGCGATCAAGGAGATCCGCGCCGAGCTGCGCGAACGGCTGGATCTGCTCAACCACCAGGGACGGCTGCTGGAGGCCCAGCGGCTGGAGCAGCGCACCACCTACGACCTCGAGATGCTGGAGCAGGTGGGCTACTGCAACGGTGTGGAGAACTACGCCCGCCATCTGGCCGGTCGTCCCCCCGGCACGCCGCCGGAATGCCTGATTGATTACTTCCCCGACGACTGGCTGCTGGTGGTGGATGAGAGCCATGTCACCTGCTCGCAGCTGCAGGCCATGTACAACGGCGACCAGAGCCGCAAGCAGGTGCTGATCGAGCACGGCTTCCGCCTGCCCAGCGCCGCCGACAACCGGCCCCTCAAGGGGGATGAATTCTGGGAGAAGGCGAAGCAAACGATCTTCGTGAGCGCCACCCCCGGCAACTGGGAGATGGCCCAGAGCC
>DAIQNM010000175.1:0-6094 GCA_036788375.1 Cyanobium sp. CTOTU6536
CTGCCGCTGGCCCGCCTGGCCACCCTGCTGGAGGGTCCCACCCTGGAGCGGCTGCGGTCCAGCCGCCGGCTGCAGCAGCGCTGCGGCCGGCTCCGGCAATGGTGGCAGCGGCTGGCCACCGCCGACGGCGATCCAGATGGGCTGCCGGAGGCCGAGCGGGTGCGGCTGCAACGGGATCTGGAGGCGGATTTGCCGGCGCTGGCCCTGCTCTGCCGACCCGAGTGGGCCCGGCCAGCCCTGGAACGTTGGCGCGACCCAGCCGACCCGCTGTTTCACCCCCGAGCGCCCCTCGACGGCGCGATCCTGCAGGCCGCCCTTGGGCTAGCGCCGGGCCGCCGCCTCGGCCAGCTGCTCGACCACCTCACCCAGGAGCGGGCCTTCGGCCGTCTACCCGCCCAACCGGAGGCCAACGATCCGGAGACCCTGACCGCAGCGCGGCGCTGGCTGTCCACGGAGCAAGGGCCTCGCCATGGTTAACTTCGTGATGCCTCGGCATGTTTCTTCGCGAGCCGAAGTCCTCCTGTTTTTTCTCCCTTCCCTGCCATGAGCATTCGCCTCTATGTCGGCAACTTGCCGCAAACTTTTGATGCCAAGGAGCTTGAGGCTCTCTTCGAAGGCATCGGGGCGGGCGTGCGCTTCAAGGCCGTCAACGACCGCGAAACGGGCGTCTGCCGCGGCTTCGGCTTCGCCAACGTCGACGACGCCAAGCTGGCCGACACGGTGATCGAGCAGCTCAACGGCCGCGATTTTGGGGGCAACAGCCTGCGGATCGAAGTGTCTGAGCGCCGCGACAGCCGCCCCGCCACCCCCGCCCGTGGTGGAACCGCCGCCCCCGCGACCGCCCGCAAGGCCGTCAACAAGACCGTCCATGCCGACAGCGTCGACAGCGAAGCCCCCGATCCCCGTTGGGCCGGCGAGCTGGCCAAGCTCAAGAGCCTCCTGGCCAACCAGACCGTTGGTGTCTGAAGCAGGTCTGGCGGAGCAGGAGCCCGGCCGATCCAGCTGGATCTGGCGGGGTTTCAAGGTCCGCAGCCTGCGGCGGGGCCCGGAGCTGGCCCCGCCTACCCCAGCAGCCACCACCTCCGGAGAGGCGGTGGTCTGCCCCCCGGTTCCCCGGGTGCTGCTGATCCATGGCTTTGGCGCCTCAATCGGCCACTGGCGCCACAACATCCCAGCCCTGAGCCGGCATGCCGAGGTGCATGCGATCGATCTGCTCGGCTTCGGCGCCAGCGCCAAACCCCGCTCCCGCCTTGCCGATGAGCCGGAGGCCACCGGAGCCGTGCGCTACGGCTTCGATCTCTGGGCCGAGCAGGTGGTCGACTATGTGGCAGGCCCGATGGCGGGCCAGGCCAGCGGCGCTGCGCCGGCTGGCCCCCTGCACCTGGTGGGCAACTCGATTGGGGGCGTGGTGGCCCTGAATGCGGCCCGGATGCTGGCGCAACGGGGCCAGTCGCCCGCCCAGGTGGTGCTGATCGACTGCGCCCAGCGCACCCTCGATCGCAAACGCATGGGCGAACTGCGGGGCCTGGAGCGCTGGAGTCGCCCCCTGCTGCCGCCGCTGGTGCGCCAACGCTGGCTGATCGGGCCCTTGTTTGCCCTGCTGGCCAGGCCTGCCTTCATCCGCCAGGTGCTGGCCAAGGCCTACCCCAGCGGGGCCCATCTCGATGATGCCCTGGTGGAACTGCTCCACCGCCCCGCCTCCGACCCAGGAGCCCCGGAAAGCTTCCGCGGCTTCGTGAACCTCTTCGACGACCGCCTCGCGCCGGACCTGCTGGCCGAGCTGACCCTGCCGGTGCGGATGATCTGGGGGGGCGCCGATCCCTGGGAAGATCCGGATGAGGCCCGCCGCTGGGCCGCCAGCTACCCCTGCATCCGTGAGCTGGTGGTGCTGGAGGGGCTGGGCCACTGCCCCCACGATGAGGGGCCGGAACTGGTGAACCCGCTCCTGATCGAGTGGATCAGCCCGAAGGCTGCCCAGGTCCCCTAGTGCACCTGGGCAACCACGAAGGAGAGGGGTAGGTCGAGCAGTTTGCCCGCCGTGGGCACATAAGCCCGGTGGTTGAACACATCGAAATCGCGGCGCTCGATCGCATCGAGGATGCCGCGGTAGAGCCTCAGGGAGGTCCATACCGGCCAGCGGGCATCGGCGGAAAGCCAGCGCACCCCGGCCTCGGAGCGGGCAAACCAGGAGCGGGCCCGCTCCAACTGGAAGGCCATCAGCGCCCGCCAGTTGTCGTTGAGGGTGCCAGCGAGCAGCTCGGCCTCGCTGTAGCCAAACCGCTCCAGGTCCTCCTGGGGCAGGTAGATGCGGCCGCGGCCCCGGTCCTCACCCACATCCCGCAGGATGTTGGTGAGTTGGTTGGCGATGCCGAGGGCAACGGCCGCCTCGGTGGGATCGGGCTGCTCGCTCCAGGGTGCCGTGGTGTAGGCCGGATCCAGACCCATCACGGCCTGGGTCATCCGCCCCACCGTGCCCGCCACCCGGTAGCAATAGAGCTCCAGTTCGGCGAAATCGGCGTAGCGGTGCTTGAGCACGTCCATCCGCTGGCCCTCGATCATGTCGAGGTAGGCCTGCAAGGGCTGGGGGAAGCGCTCGAGCGTGTCGACCATCACCTGCTCAAAGCCGTCGCTGGCCCGACCCTCAAACAGGCCACGGGTGCGCTGCTCCCAGGCCTCGAGCCGCTCCAGCAGGGTGGCTGCCGGCAAGCCCTGGGCCGCGGGGCTGTCCATCAACTCATCGGTGCGGCGACACCAGACGTAGATCGCCCAGATGGCACGGCGCTTGGCCGCAGGCAGCAGCAAGGTGCCCAGATAAAAGGTCTTGGCCCATTCGGCCGTTTCGCGTCGGCAGGCCTCGTAGGCCTGCTCGAGCTCTGGGCGCAGTGGAGGGAGGGCGACCGACACGCTCACACCGGGCTGAGGGTGGCGGGGGCATCGGGAGCCCCACCGGTGGTGGCAGGGCCATGGCCAGCCCCGGAAGGAACCAGGGTGCCAGCTTCAAGGGCCCCCACGATCGCTTCAGCACAGAGGCGGCCGCTGAGCACGGCCCCCTCCATTGAGGCGAGATAGCGCTGCATGGTGAAGTCGCCCGCCAGGAAAAAATTAGGGATCGGGCTGGCCTGGTCGGGCCGGAGCTGCTGGCAACCGGGCACGGTCTTGTAAACCGAAAGGGGTGTTTTTACCACAATCGACTTGCGCAGGGTGGCCTGGTCGTTGCCGGTGAAGTGCTGGGGGAAGAGGCGCTTGAGCTCCTCCATGGTGGCGGCCACGATCGCCTCGTCGCTGCGGCCGATCCAGTCCTTGGCGGGGGCGAAGACCAGTTCGAGCATCGAACGATCCGGATCCTCGTATTCGCGGCAGGTGTTGCTCATGTCGGCATAGACACTGAGCAGGGGGCTGCGGCTGAACAGCAGGTGGTCGATGGCGGTGAGCTTGCGATCGAACCAAAGGTGGATGTTGATCACCGGCACCCCATTGAGGCCCTCCAGTTTGCTGAAGTAGGGCAACTCGCGCCAGGGCTGGGGCAACAGCAGCTTGAGGGGATCCACCGGTAGGGCGCTGACGTAGGCATCGGCGGTGATCATGCGGCCCTCCTGGCCCTTAATCCCGCCGATGCGGAAGCCGGCCACGGTGCCATCGGCGGCAAGGTCGATCTCCCGCAGGGGAGCCTCCAGCTCCACCGTGCCGCCGCGGGCCGTTACATGGTCGACGATCGGCTGGCAGAGGCGTTGGGGCGGATTGCCATCGAGAAAGGCCATCTTCGAACCATCGCTCTCCTGCAGAAAACGGTTGAGGGCCGTCAGCACCACGGTGCTGGAGATTTCGTCGGGGTCGATGAAGTTCAGGGCCTTGGCCATGGCGATGAACACCTCATCATTGACCCGCTCGGGGATGTTGTGCAATTGCAGCCATTCGGTCCAGGAGTATTGGTCGCATTCCTCCACATAGGACTGGCCCCGCAGCATCGCCGGCACCAAGCCGAGGCCGAAGGAGATCTTCTCCGGCCAGGTGAGCATGTCGTTGTTACCCAGGATCGCCGCCAGACCGTTGAAAGGAGCGGGGATGTCGGGGAAATCGAAGCGGCTGTAGGTGCCGGGATTGTCCTTCTGGTTGAAGATCATCGAGTGGCTCTTCCACTGCAGCCGGTCTTCGATGTTCAGCTCGGCGATCAGGCGGCGCATGTTGCGGTAAGCGCCAAAAAAGATGTGCAGACCGGTCTCGTACCAGTCGCCATCGGCGTCCTGCCAGGCCGCCACCTTGCCCCCAAGCACGTCGCGGGCCTCAAGCACGATCGGGGTGTGGCCAGCGTCGCTGAGGTACTTGGCGCAAGACAGACCGGACAGGCCGGCCCCGGCAATGGCGACGCGCATGCCAGTAGCACCCACAACAGGCAGCAACCTTATCGGCCCCCCCACCGGGATGCGATCGGGGTGGCCTCGCCAAACCCTCCTGCGGCGGCGGATCCCTAGAGTCGAAGCGCTGCCGAGCCCTCCGCCGCCCCAGCCATGGCTGACACCCTGCTGAAATCCACCACCCGGCACATCCGCCTGTTCACGGCGCGGCTGGAGGACGGCAACCTGGTGGCCGATCCAGGCCAGCTCACCCTCGACATCGATCCAGACAACGAATTTCTTTGGGACGAACCGGCCCTTGAGGCGGTGCGCAGCCGTTTCCGGGACCTGGTGGCGGCCCGGGCCGGCGCCGACCTCAATGAATACAACCTGCGCCAGATCGGCTCGGAACTGGAAGGCCAAATCCGGGCGATGCTCCAGGCCGGCCGCATCCGCTACAACCCGGACAGCCGGGTGCTGAATTACTCCATGGGCCTGCCCCGCAGTCCCGAAAACCTGTGACCCGTTCCCGCGGCGATGACCGGGGCAGCCGCGGCGGTCCACCGCGCTACGCCGAGACGGGCTACGGCGAAGGTCGGCGGGCTGATCCCTACGGCCGCGATGGGGAACGGTTTGATCGTTCCCCGCGCCAGGGTGAGCGCCCCCCCCAACGGGGCTATGGGGGCGGTGGTGGCAAGCCGCCGGGGCCCGGCGGCGGCGGCCCCGGCGGGGGGCTCCCCTTCAACATGGCCAACGCCGCCGTGCTGGCCGGGGTGCTGGTGGTCGGCATCGGCATCGGTAGCGCCGTGACCAGCACCACCCAGGGCACCCAGGGCAACATCGCCAGCGGCCAGCAGCTCGACATGGCGGTGCCCGACCCGGAGTTTTGCAAGCAGTGGGGGGCCAGTGCCTTCGTGATGGATGTGGAGATGTACACCACGATGAACCCGAGCAGCAGCTTCGTGACCCAACCCACCCTGCAGCCGGGCTGCGTGATCCGCCGCGAAAACTGGTCGGTGCTGCAGAAAGAGGGCGCGGTCACGGCCGCCCAGATGCGGGATTGCAAGCAACGCATGAACACCTTCGCCTACATCGGCTCGATCCGCGACAAACCCGTGGTGCGCTGCGTGTATCAGACCGACATCAGCGGCAACAAATTCCAGAGCCCCGGCGTGGCCGGCGCCGCCGACGATGCCGTGGGTGTGACCGCCGAAGGCGACAAATTCTGAGCGGAGCCGGTCAAATCCAGCCCAATCTGAACCGGCCCAATCTGTTCCGTCTCAATCTGATCCGGCCCGGCCCGCTCAGCAGCAAACCGCGCCAGCTCAGGCCGACGGCGTTCCGGCAGTCTCGCTGCGGGGCTGGGGCTGGCGCAGAGGGCTATCGGGGCTGGCAAACACCGGCAGCACCTCGCGGCGGAAGGCCTCGGAGGCCCGCGAGCAGTAGCGGGCCGGGTGGGTGATCAACTTGAGCTGGCGCCGCACCATCAGATCGGCCACCTGGGGCCGGTGCAGGGTGCCGGCGGCCAGTTCCCGCTCGATCGAGACCACCGGCAGAAAGGCGGCGCCAAGGCCAGCCTGAACGGCGTTCTTGATGGCTTCGAAGGAGTTGAGCTCCATCTCAATCTTGATCCGCTGCACATCGAGCTTGGAGCGCAGCAACAACTGATCCACCATCTTGCGGGTGGTGGACTGGGCATCAAGGCACACGAACGACAGTCGGTAGAGGTCGTCCTTGGTGAGCTCGGGCAGGCGGGCCAGGGG
>DAIQNM010000176.1:0-4031 GCA_036788375.1 Cyanobium sp. CTOTU6536
CACCGGCGGCAGCCCGGCCGGCAGCAGCGGGCTGGGCTCGGCCGGCAGCAGGGGCGCCCAGCCCATGTGGGGGATGGGATGGCCAACCACGCGCGGCAGGGCCCGCACCCGCCCCGCCAGCAGCCCCAGCCCCTCATGGCGGCCCTCGTCACTGGCTTCGAACAGCAGCTGGAGCCCCAGGCAGATGCCAAGCAGGGGCTGGCCAGCCGCCGTGGCCCGCTGCAGGGCCCTATCCAATCCGGCGGCGCGCAGCCGCTCCATGGCGGGATCAAAGGCCCCCACCCCGGGCAGCACCAGGGCATCGCAGCCGTCGATCGCCGCCGCCGTTGCCACGGGCTCGACGCTGGCACCAAGCCGCTCAAAGGCTCGCTGCACCGAGTGCAGGTTGCCCATGCCGTAATCGATCAAGCCAAGGCGGGTCATGGTGGGCTAGCCCCAGGGAGGATCACGGTGCGGAGGGGTCGAGGCAGCGGAGGGCAGGCTGGGCCAGGCCTGGGGCATCGGCGAGATCGAGGCCGTTGAGGTGCTCGATCAATTGGTAGAGGCGCCCCACCCGCCGCTTATCAAAACGGAAATGGAGGGAAGGGCGGAGGATGCCGTTGTTGTCGCAGCCCTCGCCAGCCTGGATGGCGCCATTGTCGAGCAGGTCGCAGAAGCGACGGTTGAGCTCGGGCAGCAGGGCGCCGGGAATGGCGGCATTGAGCAACAACTCGATCCTGTCCTCCCCCGGCAGGGCGCTGTGGAACACCCGGTAGAAACGGCTGATCAGGGCCACCGCATCGCAGGCACAGGTGGCCTCCTGCACCAAGGTGCCATCCTCCGGCGAAATCAGCGAACGGCTGGCCAGGGCCTCCTCCACATGGCGGCGCCACACCGACCAAAAATCATCCCCCTCCGGGGCCAGCAACACCAGCGGAATCGGTGGGGTTCGGCCGGTCTGGATCAGGGTGAGCGATTCAAACAATTCATCCAGGGTGCCGAAGCCCCCCGGCATCACCACGACGGCATCGCTCTCGCGGAGAAAGAAGAGCTTGCGGGTAAAAAAGTAGCGGAAATACAGCAGGCGGCCACTGCGGCCACTCACGAAAGGGTTGGGATGCTGCTCAAAGGGCAGGTCGACATTCAATCCGATGCTGCGCTCAGGGCCTGCACCGCTGTTGGCCGCCTCCATCACGCCGGCGCCGGCGCCCGTCATCACATCAAAACCAGCCTCCACCGCCAGCTGGGCCAGCTCCTCGGCCAAGTGGTAGCAGGGGTCTTCCTGACGGGTGCGGGCGGAGCCGAATACCGTGATCTTGCGCACCTTCCGGTAGGGGCGAAACACCTCAAGGGCTTCGCTGATATCAGCGAGGCAGCCGCTGATCAGGCGCCACTCCGGAAGCTCCCGCTCCTGGCGCGCCACCTGCAGCAGCGACACGACAGCCTTCTCAATCAGGCGCCGCTGGGGATGGCCCTGGATCTGCTCCTCAAGCACCGCCAGCGGACTCCTATCCGCGGCTGGCTCGGAAGCGGGGGAAGGGGTGGAGGCCAGGGCTGGAGCTCAGAGGTACTTGGTGATGGTGCCCGAAAGGGTGGTCTTGGGAACGGCGCCGACGACGGTATCCACTTTCTGACCGCCCTTGAAAATCATCAGGGTGGGAATGCTGCGGATGCCGTATTGGCTGGCCACGTTGGGGTTTTCATCGGTGTTGAGCTTGAACACCTTGATCTGACCCTCGAATTCCTTGGCGATTTCATCCACGATCGGCGCCACCATCCGGCAGGGCCCGCACCAGGGAGCCCAGAAATCCACCAACACGGGTACATCACTCTTGAGCACATCCTGCTCGAAAGACGCATCGGTGACGGCAGCAGAGCTGGACATTCGGGGCTGGATCGGATGGTGGGGAATCTAGCAACCTCTTTCCCAGCGATCGATCGCCCGAAACCGAGCGTTGCAGGCGGGATGCGGCCTGCATCACCGTTACCAAACACAAAAAGCCCGGGCGCGCCGGGCCGGGGGGTGTGAGGAGTGTGCGAGCCGTAGCCCCCACTCCTTGAGGGTAGCGCCATCCCGCCACGCGGCAGGGCGGCCTTGCAATGGGACGCGCCCTATTTGCCCATGCCGAGCTGCTGGGCTTTCTGATACACCTTGCCCTCAGTGAGCAGGGAGGGGGCCACCACCACCTCCACCTGCTGCATCTCCTTAAGGTTGCGGGCCCCTAAGGTGCCCATTGAGGTGCGGATGCAACCCAGGAGGTTCTGGGTGCCGTCGTCGAGGCCTGCCGGGCCCCGCAGGATCTTCTCGAGGCTGCCGGTGGTGCCCACCTTGATGCGGGTGCCGCGGGGCAGCACCGGGCTGGGGGTGGCCATGCCCCAGTGGAAACCGCGGCCGGGGGCCTCGGCGGCGCGCGCGATCGGCGAGCCGATCATCACCGCATCGGCACCGCAGGCGAGGCACTTGCAGATGTCACCGCCGGTCACGATGCCGCCATCGGCCACGATCGGCACGTAGCGGCCGCTTTCTTTGAAGTAGTCGTCGCGGGCGGAGGCGCAGTCGGCCACCGATGTGGCCTGGGGAATGCCGATACCGAGCACGCCGCGGCTGGTGCAGGCCGCACCGGGGCCAATGCCCACCATCACCCCGGCGGCACCGGCGCGCATCAGCTTGAGGGCCACCTCGTAGGTGACGCAATTGCCGATGATCACCGGCACCCCGAAGTCGCGGCAGAGGGCCTCCAGATCCAGGGTGGCCTGGCCCTCAGGGCCGATGTGCTCGGTGCTCACCACCGTGGCCTGCACGAAGAAGAGATCGGCGCCGGCCTCGGCGATCGCCTTGCCAAACTTGAGCGCCGCCACCGGGGTGGCGCTCACGGCGGCGATGCCGCCGCCGGCCTTGATCGCCGCGATGCGCTGGCGGATCAGGTCTTCCCGGACGGGCTGGCTGTAAAGCTCCTGCATCAGGGGCACAAACTCCTCCTTGCCCACCGCCGCGATCCGGTCGAGCACGGGGTTGGGGTCGTCGTAGCGGCACTGCACCCCCTCCAGGTTGAGCACCCCGAGGGCGCCCAGCTTGGTGAGCTCCACGCACACGCCCACATCGACCACGCCATCCATGGCGCTGGCGATGATCGGAATCTCGCGGCTGATGCCACCGAGGCTCCAGCTGCTATCGGTTACGGCAGGATCGACGGTGCGACCACCGGGCACCAGGGCGATCTCATCGATGCCGTAGGCACGGCGAACGGTTCGGGACCGGCCCAGCTGGATATTCACCGGTGAGGGGGATGCAGTCGCAACAAGTTATCAACCGGCCCCGCCGGGACCCCATGGGGCCCTGGGCGCGAACGGGGTCAGTCGCGGCCCCGGAAGTCATTCCAGCGCTGGTGCCAGTCGCCCAGGATCCGTTCCCGTTCACTGGTGCGCACCAGGCGGGTGAGGGCGAAGCGCAGCACCGCCACCACGCCCACCAGCTGGAGCAGCCGCGGCAGCAGCGGAAGTTCGCCGAGGGTGTCGAGCAGGGCCGTGTAGATCCGCAGCAGCACCAGGGCCGCCAATAGAAGACCAACGGCCCGCAGCGGCCCCCCGATCGACTCCCAGCGGGCCTGGAGATCGGCGCCATCGAACCAGGCGCGCACCTTGCCCACCAACAGATCCCATTCGCCACCTTCGCCGGGTTCGAGGGGGGGCACCTCGAAGGTTGCGGCGATGCCGGCCCGCTGCGGTTGCGGCGGGGATGGCGGGATGGCCGCCGCCACCAAAACCTCTACAGCGGCGGCTGGCGGCTCGGGGCTGGGCTCAGGCTGGGCCGGCTCCAGCGGAGGCTCCGTTGGGGTGGGAGGTTCGGGCGCTGGGGGCGGCTCCGCAGGGGCGGCGGCAACGGCTTCAAAGGAAGGGAGCACGGGTTCCTCGATAGAGGCCACGGGATCCAACTCGGCCGTGGCCACCGGCTCCTCAGCTGCGGCAACGGGCTCAGAATCTGGCGCTGGTTCGGAGGCCTGCGCCGACGACCAATCGACAGCCATCAGCGGGGTGGGCAGGGGCTCGGCTTC
>DAIQNM010000176.1:4041-6067 GCA_036788375.1 Cyanobium sp. CTOTU6536
CGGTGTCCAGCGGCTCCTGCGGCAAGGCTTCATCCGCGGTTTCGGGGGGCTGCGGGGTCTCGGCCATGGAGCATCAAGGGGCTGAGCGGAGCTTAAGGCGATTCAGCGGCAACGCCCTGCCCCACCAACACCGCCGCCGGTGTTCAGGCCTGGAGGGGCACCAGGGCCGGCCGAGGGGAGAGCGGAAACAGGGGAAGCCGCAGCGGAAAGCGGTTAGCCACCAGCCGTTCCGCCAGGTCGGCGGCGCCGTCCTGGGCGAGCCTTGGGCTGTGGCTTGGGGCGGCCGGGATGCGGCGACCATCCACCACGATCGCGCCAGCCTTGAGGGACCCGTAGGACACCCCACCGAAACTGGGTTTGATGCGGCGTGGAATCGACACATCCAGCACCGGCGCCTCCAGCTCCCCATCGGGGCAGGCGGCCTGGGCGGCGATCCTTCCATCCAGCAGGGGGATCGGGGCCGCGATCACCACCAGCAGGGCGCTGCCATGGCCCTCGAAATGGCAGGCGCGCACCCAGCGGGGATCGAGCGCATGCAGATCGGCGCTGAGGGCCGCCACCACCCCCGGGGTGCGGGCATGGCCACTGGGCAGGCGCCGGGGCCGCGGCTGATGGGCGCTGCCGCTGCCCACCACCCAGCCGATCGCACCACCCACCAGCACGGGGGATCCCGGCCCCAGCAGGGAGAGGGCCGGCATGGCGAGGCCAATGCTGTCGGCGCCGGCGGTGGTGAACAGGGCGTGGGCAAAGGGACCCAGCAGGGGCCCCCAGCCCGTGCGCAACACGCCCTCGGCGCTGCTCACGGCCACCAGGCCGTTTTCGACGATCCCCCGGTGGAGCAGCAGCCTGCCGTTACCGATGCGCTCCAGATCGAGCTGGGTGTGGAGCTCGCGCCGGGGCTGCAAGGCGGTCACCTCACCGGCGGCGCTCAACTCCACGCTCCGGCCGGCCAGCAGGTCCGCCACAACCTGGGCGCCGCCACCGCGCACCCCATCCACCGGGCCGCCGATCGGCAGCACCAGGTCGGCGGCGGCCCCGCCTGAGAGGGCCGCCACCCCGCCCAGCTGGGGCTCCCGCAGCCGGATTGGCGGATCGGTGGGTCCCAGGTGGAGCAGCAGGCTGGCCTGGTCGGTGAAGCCGGCATCCGCCGCCACCACCACATCGGTGGCGCCATAGGCCTCCCTCAGCCCCACCTCGTCCACCAGGCGGCGGAAGTCGGCGGCCACCCGCACCTGCAACAGCCCGCGCCGCTGGCGATCCCGCAACTCCTCCTCGGAGCGGGGGAGCAGATCGGCAAGCTCGCTGCGCGGCGGCCCGTCGGCGGTGGTGCTGCGTGGGGCCATGGCCGCTTCCCCTGCCCTTGGTTCAGATCGACTCAGGTTGGCGGCGATCCCCACCCCCTGGCCAGGGGTCCAACACCCGGATAGAGCCGCCGGATACAGGGGGAGCGGTGTTCGATAAAGTAGGGGGAGTCCCTGGCGGTCGTGCATGGCGGATCCCACCGGACCCGGCGAAAACAGTCCCGGCGAATCCGACGGACGGATCATCCAGACCGACCTCCGCAACGAGATGTCGCGCTCCTACATGGAGTACGCGATGAGCGTGATCGTGGGCCGGGCCCTGCCCGACGCCCGCGACGGCCTCAAACCCGTGCACCGGCGCATCCTCTACGCCATGTACGAGCTGGGGCTCACCAACGACCGCCCCTACCGGAAATGCGCCCGGGTGGTGGGTGAGGTGCTGGGCAAGTACCACCCCCACGGCGACACGGCGGTCTACGACGCCCTGGTGCGCATGGCCCAGGACTTCTCAATGCGCATGCCCCTGATTGATGGGCACGGCAACTTCGGCTCGGTCGACAACGACCCGCCCGCCGCGATGCGCTACACCGAATCGCGGCTTCAGGCGCTCACCACCGACGCCCTGCTTGAGGACATCGAAAGCGAAACCGTCGATTTCATCGACAACTTCGATGGCTCCCAGCAGGAGCCCACCGTGATGCCGGCGCGGATTCCGCAGCTGCTGC
>DAIQNM010000177.1:0-6063 GCA_036788375.1 Cyanobium sp. CTOTU6536
TGAGGGTCAAGGAGCCGCTCTCACTGCCAGATCCAACGGCCCCGTTGAAGATCGGGGACACGCCCCCAAAGGTCGCTCCATTGTTTGTCTGTAGCAGCACCTCACCGAACGCCCCCGAAATGCCGAAGCCACCCGGGCAACCGCCGGAACGGGTCTGAGGGGCCAGGCCACGCAACCTAACCCGCTGAATGCCGTTGACGCTGGCGGTGTTCGCACCGGGGCCCACGGTGAAATTCCGGCTGTTCCCGTTGTTGCAGTCGGTGGCAGATCCGGTGATCCTCCACGTTGTGTTCACCCTCACATTCGTTCCCGAAGGGATCGGAACGTCGGTATCCCCTACGTTCTCCCACCGTGTCGGCGGTGGGTCGGGTGCTTTCTGGTTCAGCAGGCTCCACAGGGCCTGGCCGAGCAGCAGCAGGCCACCCAGGCCCGCAGCTATGGGGTTCAGCGGCGGGGAGGGGCCCGCTCCAGGCTGGAAGGGTGTTTGCGGCGGTGGCTTGGGGGTCGCCGGCCTCACAGTGCCCGGAGAGACAGGCCGAATCGCTGAAGGGCCCCGGGCGGGGATCCGGTTCAGGTTCCCGCCTCCCCCCGGAGCCCTGACCGGGCTGGAGGGGCTCCGGGGCCTCGGGGGAGTGGCGGGACGAATCGCCATGTCAGTTCGACAGGTAGACGGAGTTGGGCGCAGCGGTGGCAATGTCCAGGGCCGCCATCCAAGTTTTCGCGCTCGCGTTGTTCAGCTCATCGAAGTTGATCGGCAGATACAGCGACACGATGGCGGTGTCCGTCCCATCAGCGATTTTCGCAATTTGCACCTGGCACCGGGGCACATTCCCTTCCCCCTGGATCACATTCACAGAGCCGCCGTTGCTGATGTCTTGCAGGGTCTGGGCGATCCAGAACGCCAACCTTTCGTAGGAGTTGATGGCGGAGGGGATGCTCGACAGGGATAGGGCCGTCATGGTCGGTTATCGGGTGCCCGCCCACTCTGGCGCACGTTGGGACTCCCAGCACCGCAGCTGTAGGGCCTCCAGGGCCCCCAGCAGACCGGAGAGCCCCCGCCACCTCCCAACCACAACGGCTGGGGCAAACTCGCCCTCCAGCTGGATCACCTTTGCCTGAAGGTGGCCCGCCTCCATCAGCCGGGGCCAGTCACGGGACAGGAAGGACACCAGCAGCCGGGGCACCTCGGAGACATGGGACAGGACCCAGGCTCGCGCCTCATCACTTCGGCCCCACCAGCTCTTCGGGACCATGTTCTGGCTGTAGCCGGCCCGATAGATCACCTCTGAGCCCGGGCGCATCCTGCCCTTCTTCAGGTATCCCCCCAGGTAGCTCCCGGGGTCCTTCCGGAGGGTCTGGACGTTGCCGGCCGCCTTGCAGTCGAAGCGGCGGCCCGTGACGGAAAACAGGGCCTGGCGGATGATGCTGTCCAGCCGGTTTCGGCTGAGCAGCCACCGGCGGCCGCTGGCACCCTTCGACCGAAACACGAAGTGCATATGGGGCCGGCCGTTGTCCTGGGGCTCGACAACGAACACCCAGTGCGGCGGCACCTCCACACCCAGCCGCCGCGACTCGCGCAAGGCGGCCCGGCGGTGCGTCTCGGAAAATCGGCGCCTCACCACGTCCTGAAAACGGGCCCAGCCATCGGGGATCCCCTCCAGACAAGCACCCGCGAGGGCGGGAATGGTCACCGTCCACAGTCCGAACCTCCCTTTCTGTTGTCGGGTCAGTGCACAGAAGTCCTCAATCAACAAAGCGCCGGCCGCGGGGAGCCCAGCGTTTCCGTGTCGCCGCAAGGGATCCGGGCCCTTTGCGTCGGATTTGGCAGCTTCGACAAGCCCAGCGGCGGCCATGGCCGCCGAAGCCCAGCGATCCGCGGACCGGCGATCGTGGTCCCCCAGGTGGGCCGACTCCCGGGCCGTGTCGTCCTTCGCCCCCCTCGGGGCCGGAACCATCGTGAACCGCAGCGAGGGCCGGATCCTCACCGGGTGATAGGTGCACGCGCCGAAGCCCTGGAGGGGAGCCAGCTCCCCCGCCAGGGTCAACAACGCGGGCCCTATTGCCCGGGGGCGGGCCACGACCGGAGCAGCTGGAGCAGCCGCCCGTATTTTTCCCACTCATCCGACTCTCCCGGGCACTGCCGGCGGGCCCGCCACACCTCGCGCATGGCCTCATCACGGGCCAGCCTCAGGGCCGCGAGCTTGGCCTTGACCTTCCGGAGCCGTTCCGACTGGGTCGGCGGGGCGATCACCGGCAACGTGGGGGCCGTCATGGGCGCGGCCCTCGCATCAGAAGATGGGCCTCGGGCTGGATCCAGCCGTAGTGCCGTTTCAGCATCCGGAGCAAAGTCCCCTCATCCGCGACCCACTCACCAGACCACGAAGCAACGGCGGGCACCGGTGGCGGGCAGATGGCGACCGGGAGGCGTTCCGGGCCCCACTCGACACCATGGGAGCCCACAGGGAAACCGCAGTCCGGGCAGAAAACACGGGCTGGGTTTTCGGTCTGGATCGGCGGGGCCGGGGGCCTGGGGCCGAAGCTCCCACGGGGCCGGCCCATGCGGTCCCCCTTGCGCACAACGTCCACCGTCACGCTGCCACCTCCCACGCGCCGTAGCTTGTGGACGGCTCCCAGGCTCCGGGGAGGGGAGCAGCTGGTGGCCGCGGTGGGATCGGGTGCTCGCTCATCCAACGGGCCAGGGCCTTGGCAGCCGCGGCGTTTACCACCTCGGCGGGCTCTTCGGGCTCCTCCAGGGGAGGCAGGGGAACATCAACCACAAGGCGGGCCACGCGAGGGCCGGCGGGATCCATCTCCCAGTAGACGGTGGCAGCACAAGCCACCCGCCTCAGGACGGGGTCAGACATGGTACGGTTTCTTCAGAGGGAAGCAGCCCCCGGCGCCGCAAGGTTGCCGGGGGCTCTTCTTTTGTACCACGGGGGGACCGCAGGTGGCAGCCTGGGGCGAACCTCGGACACTTCCCACCATGGCTGGCCCTCTCAACGTCCCCTACTTCCGGCAGCTCGACAACGAAGGGGGCCAGGGTTGGCGCGAGTGTGCCAGCAGCACCGCCGCGATGCTCGCCGCCTTCATGGGCAAGGTCACCACCGACGACGAGTACAACCGGACCCGCCGGCGCTTCGGTGATTCGACCGACGTTTCCGCCCACACACGAGCCCTGGCGGCCCTGGGGCTGGAGCCTCTCTTTCGCACCGATGGCGACTGGGGGACCGTAGAGCACTGGATCAGCAAGGGCCGGCCCCTGATCCTCCCCTACCTGCATCAGGGCCCGGTCACGAAGCCCAGCGGCGGCGGCCATTGGACCCTGTGCACCGGCATCGGCCCCGACACCCTGACGGTGCATGATCCGATGCTGGAACCGGACATGGTTCACGGGGGCCACATTCCCGGGCGCACCGGCCGTTCGGTGCTGCTGACCCGACGCAACTTCGGGCGCCGTTGGATGGTTGAGGGCCCGGGCAGCGGCTGGTATCTCACGGTGCTCTGAAGCTCCCCGATCCGATCACAACAGCTGAGAGGGTCCGGGCCGCCTCCATGGCGTAGCGCCCCAGCTCATCCCGTTCTGTTGCGCAGGGGTCCGGAACCGCGGCAGTGGGACGGACCGTGGAGCACATGGCGACGGATGCACCGTGGCCCAGAAGCCCGACAAGGAGGACGCCAACCATGATCCGGAGAGCCACAACAGGACGGCGACGACAAGAAAAGATCCGTCTCTGATCCGGAGGCCGCTACGACGGGAGGCCGCGGCACCGCTGGGGCCCTGGGGCCGATGCTTCCACCGGCCCGCATGATCTGTCACCAGCAGATGGCGAGACATCAGGGCTCAGGGTCCGGGGACTTCGATCTTGAAGGGCTCGCCCCAGGGGCTCCGGAGAACGAAGGGGATCGCCGCCGACTCTTTGCAGAACTGCTTGAGGGAGGCGAAGGAGCCAACAAAGGTGATCTGTTCACGCACGGTCCGGAGGGGGGTTCCGGTTTTCCTCTCCAGCCAAGCATTGTTGCCAGGCAGGGTCAGGCCGGCCGCCTTGTCGCCGGAGGTGCGGGACCGGCTGTGGCCCGAAACGTTGACGGCGGGGCCGCCCACATAGCGCCGGCGGTTGTGGCTCCTCACTGTCTGGGTGCTGGTGAGCATCAGCTCATCAGGGTCAGGGGTCACCGTTCCGATGTAGGCCGCAACCTCGGAGGGCTTGACGTACAGGACAAGGGTTTTCCCATCGACCGTCTGGGTGGACTTCTGGGGCTTGGGACGCGAGGCCATGGATTTTCTCCCTGGGTTTGGTGGTTGTGGTGCTCAGGCTATACCGAAGTTTTCCGGATTAGGTGCCCTCAAAGAAAGGCGCACGGCCAAACTCGGAGCCTCGCTGGGTAACGATCTGCTGAACATTGTCCAGGGTGGAACGGGAGAGCATGAAGTTAATCAGGTTCTTCACACCTCCAGTTACCCGGAAGGTGTAGTCCTCGCCGTTGTTGAAGATCACCTTCACCGGCTGTCCGGCGGAGGCGTTGGCTTTCCGCCGGTAGCCGTAGGGACGGCCGGCACCGCCGCCACCCGTGAGGGCCAGGCCGGCCCAGCTCAGTTCGACCCCACCCGCCAGGTATTCGATGTTGGCTTTGGGGGCCCGCACGGATCCGCCCTGATAGCGGATCGTGATAAGGCGTGCGTTGGGTGCCGTTGCCATGGGTCCTCATTGGTGGATTGCTGAGCCAAACCGTAGTCCTCGCGTGGGTTTGTGCAAAGTGCCCACCCTTAGGGTCGCCAATCTGGCCGGCTGGCGCGCTGTCTCAGGCTCTGGGGGCCCCGCTCGGGCCGTCTCGCTTGCTGATCCAGGGCACCCCATGGCGCACTTTCACGCCCACGGTTGCTGATCGCCCGTAGCGGCTGTTGCTCGTGCTGGTGACAATCCACCGGCCCTTGCTGGTGTCGTCAGGATCCCAGCCGCTGATGGCTGCCGCGTGACGAATCACCCGTTTTCCTTCGGACTCGCTGGAGGCCCACACCTGGCATGTTCCCCAAGGGCCCACGCTGGCGACGATCACGGGGCCCGTAGTCCAGGTGAAGCCCTCCCAGTGCGCACGGTGGGCCGCTTGGCTGGCCCCGGCCTGATCCCTGTAGCTCAGGATTTTTCGGACTGCTCGCGATCCCATTGGGCCCTCCTACGGCGACTCGAAGTGAACGGTTACCTCTTCGCCTGTTACCGGCGTTGTGCAGGTTGGCTGCCCGATGTCCTTGTGGGCTTGGATTAGGCCAGCGATCCCGTCCAGCTTCCCTGAGAGGGCTTTTATCGGGTTTGTCCCGCCCGGGTACGGCACCACGATCGGCGGCAGTGGTTCACCGCCTCCAGGGGGAGGGCAGGGCCGGGTGAGCTGGTAGGACCCGCCGGCAACGTCATTAAGCAACTCATCCAGCAGCTGCTGGAGCTTGTCCCGCAGGGCCCCCAGGATCCCTTCCTCTGCCAACTCACCGGGGCCGCCGTTTTCGGGCCGGCGCATCAGGTTTTCGGTCTTGCGCTCGATTCGGCCCAGCTCGGCCGCGATGCCGATCATGTCTGCTCGGGGAGCCTGGCCAGGGCCGCCGATCACCTCACCATCCACCACGACCACGTCCACAGGGGTCACCGGCACCACCGGCGGCACCGGGCGCACCGCGGGGCCCACGGCAGGCACGGCAAGCGGGCCAGGCTGGGCGGGACGGATGGCAGGCGAAACACCCGGGGCCGGGGTCGTGGTGGGCACCCTCACCGGCACCTGCGCCGGAGCTTCGCCTGGCCTCCCAGGCGTTGACGGAACGGGAGCAGGCGAAACACCCGGCAGGGGAGCTGGGGCCACACCCGGGAGAGGCAGCGGCAACGGCAACGGGAGGGGTTCCAGCTCAGGCAGCTCCAGGGGCTCCGGCACCTTCGGGCGTACCTGGGGCAGAAGGTCAGGCCGTGCACCGGCAGGTGGCAGGATCGGCTGATTCGTGGCGGTGTTGACGATGTCTACCCTCATCGTGAGGGTCAAGGAGCCGCTCTCACTGCCAGATCCAACGGCCCCGTTGAAGATCGG
>DAIQNM010000178.1:0-6043 GCA_036788375.1 Cyanobium sp. CTOTU6536
GTCTGGTGCTGGGGGTGGGGTGGGCCAGCCTCACCTGGCTCTGGGCCCTCCTCGGGACCTGGCTAGGGGCCCCGAACTAATCAGGCCTGGGCCGCCGCGCGCATGTAGCGCCCCCACATCCGGGCAGCCAGCACACTGCTGGCTGCCTCGGCGGGACGGTTGTCATCGTTGCCCATCCAGATGGCCGTGAGGATGCCGCTGGCGGGGGAATAGCCGATAAACAGCACATCCACGCCGTCGTTGGTGGTGCCGGTCTTGCCGCGGGCATCGGGCACCACGCCGGCGGCTCGGCCGGTGCCGGAGGTCACCACCTGCCGCAGCAGCCCATCGATGCGGAGCGCCACGGCCGGATCGATCAGCTGGCGGGGCGCCTCACCCACCGGATCGGTGATGGCGCCGGCCGGGCAGGACTCCAGTTGCTCGAGTGTGGGACAAAGGCCCAGGTCGATGATGCGGCGCACCCCATGCATGGGCACGGAGCGGCCCCCGTGGGCCACCACCGCATAGGCCCGGGCCAGCTCGTAGAGGAAGGTGGCGTCGCCGCCGAGCACCATGTTGTGGTCTGGGCTGAGCGGGGTGCTGATGCCCAGCCGCCGGGCCTGCTGAATCACCCGCTCCAGGCCGACCCGCTCCGCCAGCCGCAGGGCCACCACGTTTTCCGAATGGGCAAAGCCTTCCGCCACGCTGGTGGTGCCATCGGCGGCCACGGCACCATGGCCACATCCCGCCACCGCCCCCAGCGGTGCGCAGGAGATCCGCTCGGAGGGCTCCACCCCCTGCGCCAAGGCCGGCAGAAACGTAAACAGCTTGAAGGTGGAGCCAGGCTGGCGCAGGGCCTGAACGCGGTCGAAGCTGCTGCGGCCGTAGTCGCTGCCCCCCACGTAGGCCAGGATGTCGCCGCTGCGCACATCCACACTGATCAGGGCCGCCTGGCTGAGCCCGAGGGGCTGGGCCTCCTTTTCGAGGAAGCGCCGCAGCTCGCCTTCCGCCAGTTGCTGCAAGCGGGGATCGACGGTGCTCACCACGGCGTAGTTGCCCCCACCGCGGCGGGGATCGAGGTTGAGGCCAAAGCGGCGCCCCTCCAGCTCGCCTCGCACGTAGTCGGCGAAGAAGGGGTAGCTGCGGTAGGTCGAGCTGCCGCAGGCGGAGGGGTCGATGTTGAGGGGACGCCTCAAGGCATCCCGCAGGGCGTCCTGGCTGATGAAGCCCTCCCCATGCATCCGCCGCAGGACCAGGTTGCGCCGTAGCACCGGCGCCCATTGGTCAACGGCTGCCGTGGCCGGCTGGGGGGCAAAACAGGGGCTGTAGCCATTGGGGCTGGGCAACAGGCCAACCAAAAAGGCGGATTCGGCCAGGTCGAGCTGGCGGGCCGACTTGCGGAAGTAGAGCTGGGCGGCCTGCTCGAACCCCTCGCTGCCCAAGCCCAAAGGGGCCCGATCCAGGTACAGCTTGAGGATGTGGTTCTTGCTGTAGGCGGTTTCGAGCTGCCAGGCAACCCAGAGTTCGCGCAACTTGCGCCGCAAGCTCACATCGTTGCCCACGGCCGGGTCGTAGAGGCGCGCCACCTGCTGGGTGATGCCACTGCCGCCCCCCGTGCCCTTCACGAGGGAGCGCAGGGTGCCGTAAAGGTCGAGCCCGCTATTCCAGCCGAAACGCGCATCCTCCGAGGCCAGCAGGGCCAGCCGCAGCTGGGGGGGGTAGTCGGCCAGGGTCGGCAGGGCCGTGGCGGCCCCTTCGCGGGCATCGATGCGGCGGAAATCGGCCGAAACGATCTTCAGCGGCCCGCCAAAGAAGCGAACCGTGGATCCCCCCGCAATGCTGCTCACCGCCAGCAAGGCCGCCACCAGCAGGCCCGATCCCAGCAGGGCCGCCAAGCCCACCACATGGATGGCCTGCTCCAGGGGACTGCGGGGATGGAGGTAGTGGAGGGTGGGGGTGGCCGGACCCTTGAGGGGGGAGCCCAACTGCACCCGGTCGCCATGGCGCAGACCGATGGCCCGGATGCGCCGATCGCGCCAAAACAGGCCATTGGCGGAATTGAAATCCTCTAGGCGGTGGTCGCGGTCGCTGCGGCGCTCCCGCTCCGTGAAGGCATGGACGCGGCTCACCCCTGGCCCCACCACCGGGAGCTCGCAGAGGGGATCACGGCCGATCCGCACCCGCCCTTCCCCGAGCGGCACCCGGACCTGGCAGGCTCCGCCCATCCAGAGCTCCAGGTGGGCTGAGCGGCTGTTGAGCTGGGCCCAGACAGCGCCTAGGTCAGCTCGGCGCTGGGGCCAAGGGGCCGGCCGCAGCAGGGCCCTCACCAGGTCAGACCAGGGGGCGATGGCGGGCCGGAGCTGCGCCTGAAGCAGCCGACCAGGCCCGGATGGGGCCTCGGGCGCGGCCGGGGGATGAGGGGCCATCGCGGCGACGGCGGGCGGCTGCGGGGTGGAACCCGGGCCCCATAGGCTACCGGGGTGATCGGACCCCAACTGGTGGAGCGACGGCGGGATCCCTGGGCGCCATTCCGCATCTGGATTGCCCTCACCATCGGGCTCTACGCCCTGCGGGCCGCCTTCGTGACCACCCCGCTCGGCGCCATCCCGGGATTCGTCGTGCTGGCGATGGTGCTCGGGGCGCTTGTGCTGGCGGCCCGGGCCCTGCTCTGGCCAGGACGGGTGACTCCCTGGCGGGAGGGACCGGCGCCCTGGTGGGCGGGCCGGGACCAGGGCCGTGATGGTGACCGCGGTGCAGGGCCATGAGCACGGCCCCGCGCTTGGTGTGGCTGGGTTCGGCGGCGGTGCCCATCCAGCTCGATCCCCAGACCCCCCTCACGATCGGCCGCGATCCGGGCAACGGCCTCAGCCTGCCCCAGGAGCGGGGCCTCTCCCGCCGCCATGCCGAGGTGCGCCTTGAGGGCGGCAGTGCCCGCTGGCTGGTGTGCGATCTGGGCAGCAGCAATGGCACCTACCTGGGGGGGGAGCGGCTGGTGGGCTGCCAGCCCCTGGCCGATGGCGACCAGATCCGGCTGGGGCGCCAGGGGCCGGTGCTGGTGTTCCAGAGCCAACCGGTGGCGACGGGATCGGGCCTGGCCAAGGAGGGCAAGCGGCCCGCACCAGCAAAGCTCGCTCCCCGGGCCGAGGAAACCCGGCCCGCACCGCCCCCCCCTGCGGCAGTGCCTTACGCCCCAGCGGCAACCCTGGAAGGGAGCATCACGGTGGGGGAGCTCAGCATTCCCCTAGCCCAGATCCGGGCGGTCTCGCTGCGGCGGGAGCCGCGCCATCCCCACAGCTTCAGCTGGTGGGTTCTGGCCTGCCTCAGCGGCCTGCTGCTGCTGCCCTTCCGGCCCCTGTTCCTGCTGGTGGAGATCACGGCCCTGGCCGTGTGGATCGCCCTCGGCCGCCGGCACGAACACATCCTGACCCTCACCCTGCGGGATGGCCTGGCCCACCGCCATCGCTTCCGCGATCCCCACACCGCCCTGGCCCATCGCAACGGCATCCGGCGGGCCCTGGGTCAACCGGTGGAGCCGTGAGACCGGGCTCCCCAGGCCAAGGCCCTTCCACCATGCGGTGGTTGCTCACCCCTGGTTCCACCCTCCGCTTCGACGGACTGCCGGAGCCGCTCACCATCCTGCGCAGGCTGGGGGGAGGCAGCCAGGGGCAGGTCTACGCCGTGCGGGTCGGGGGGGATGGGGGCGAGGAACTGGCCCTGAAGTGGTTTCACCCCGGCTTTCTGCGCCGCGATCCGGGCCTGGCGGAACGGCTCCAGGAAAGCATTCGCCGCGGCTCCCCCAGCGCTGATTTCCTCTGGCCCCTGGCTGTGGTGCGACCGCCTCAGGCGGCAGGTGCGCAAGCGGCCAAGGCGCAGGGATGGGGCTACCTCATGCCCCTCAGGCCCGCCGGCTACCGCAGCGCGGTGGACCATGCGGCCGGCCGGATGAGCATCAGCCTCCAGAACGTGCTGCGCTGCGCCTTCCATCTGGCCAGCGGCTTCCATGCCCTGCACAGCCTGGGCTTTTGCTACAAGGATGTCTCGCTGGGCAACGTCTTCCTCGACCCCGCCTCGGGCCGCATCCTGATCGGCGACAACGACAATGTCGATGTGAGCGGCCGCGCCGGCGGTGCCGTGATCGGCACCTGGGGCTTCATGGCACCGGAGGTGGCCCTGGGGCTGGCCCGACCCGATGGAGCATCGGATCTCTTCTCCCTGGCGGCGTTGTTGTTCCAGCTGCTCACCCGCCACGACCCCTTCAAGGGGGCCCTTGAACTGGCGATTCCCTGCCTCGACCTGCCCGGCCGCCGCCGCCTTTACGCCGAGGACCCGGTGTTTGTGTTCGACCCGCTGGATGGCCGCAACCGCCCAGATCCGATCGAGCATGGGTCGGCCTTGCTCACCTGGCCGATCTACCCGCGCCCGCTGCAGGAGCACTTTGAGCGCAGTTTCGGGCCCGGCCTGCGGGACCCTTCCCACCGCACCCTCACGGGCCAGTGGCGCCAGAGCCTGGCCGCCAGCCTCGACCAGCGGCGCCTTTGCCCCAGCTGCGGCGAGGAAAACTTCGCCGATCCCGCCACGACCAGCCTCTGTTGGGGCTGCGCCTCGGTCTTGAAGCCACCGCCGCGGCTCGTGGCCCCGGCCGGGGTGATCAGCGTGGCGGCCGGCAACGAACTGCACCGCCACCACCTCGACCCCCTGGCGGCCGAATCCCTCGACCACCCCCTGGCCCGGGTGGAGGCCCATCCGCGGCGGCCGGGCCTACTGGGGCTGCGCAACCTCTCCCCCCATCCCTGGACCCTGGTGCTGAGCGGCGGGGATACGGTCACGGTGGCCCCGGGCGAAACCGGTAATCTCGCCACAGTGACCGAGCTCAGCGGCGCCGCCGGCCGGGTGTTGATCCAGGCCTGAAGCCGTTCGCCTCGCCCACCACACCACACCCACAGCAGCACACCCACCGCACCGGCCTCCTCCCTGGCCCCTCCCCTGGCCTATCCATCCCCATGGCCTTCCCCAACGTCAGGCTGGCGAGCCGTCCGCTCCATTTCATTTACCTCTGCGACTGCTCCGGGTCGATGGAGGCCCAGGGCAAGATCCAATCGCTCAACCAGGCGATCCGCCAGTCGCTGCCGTCGATGGCGGCGGTGGCCCGCGACAACCCCGAGGCGCGGGTGCTGGTGCGGGCCCTGCGCTTCGCCGACCGCGCCGCCTGGCATATCGCCACCCCCACCCCCGTGGAGGAGCTGCACTGGGTGGATCTGCAGGCCGGCGGTGTGACCGCCCTGGGGGAGGCCCTGGAGCTGCTGGCTGCCGAACTGCGCAGTCCACCGATGGAGCAGCGGGCCCTGCCGCCGGTGCTGGTGCTGATCTCCGATGGCCAGCCCACCGACGATTTCGAGGCGGGCCTGGCCGCCCTGATGGCCGAACCCTGGGCCCGCAAGGCGGTGCGGCTTGCCATCGCCATGGGCCACGACGCCGACGGGGAGGTGCTGCAACGGTTCATCGGGCCCGGATCCGGCCGCGACCTGCCCGCCGGAGAAGTGCCCGGCGGCAGCGGCGAGATGCCGCGCCACCCCCTGGGCCGTTCCCCGCGGCGGCCCCTGCAGGCCAGCAACGCCACCACCCTGGCCCGCTACATCCAGTGGGCCTCCACCGCCGTGGTGGGGGCCGCCTCCACCAGCGCCAGCCAGATCGGCGGCGACTTCGAGGGGGGCGACGACGAGGGGGGCGACAACGTGCCGCTGCCGGACCTCCCCCCCACCGAACTCGATCCGATCGACGATCCGGATCCGCTCAAGTGGTAACAAGGCCATGCTGAACCGCTGGACCACCCCCCTGGCCCAGAGCAGCACGGGCGCGGCCCATCGGCGCCGGGGCCAGCCCTGCCAGGACGCCTCCCTAGTGGCCACGGTGACCGGCCACGGGAGCGAACGACTCACCCTGCTGGCCGTGGCCGATGGCCATGGCGCCGCGGCCTACCCCCATAGCGCCGTGGGGAGTGCCCTGGCCTGCCAGGCCGCCGTCCAGGCGGTGGCAGAGACCCTGGCGGCGGCGGGGGGCCTGGGGG